>NZ_JBIUBT010000006.1:393593-492541 GCF_044548235.1 Streptomyces sp. NPDC052043 | reverse complement strand
CGCTTCCCTTCGGTGTTTCCGACTCTATCAGATCTTTCCGATCCGATTTCCTCGGTGCTTTCCAGGTTTCCGCTCTCGCGTTTCCCTTTCCGGCGGTTCCGACTCTATCAGATCTTTTTCTCGACCTGACCCCCAGTCAGCGGGGTTCGTCTTCCCGGCTGTTGGGCCGTTCCGACGTCTCAAACCTTAGCGGATTCTCTCGGCGATTCCCAATCGGGCCCTCGGGCGCCGGATCAAGATCGACGAGTCCCACTCGAATTGAATTCGGGCACGCCGAAAACAATCCCGGATGGGGGATCGTGCTGGTGGTTTGGGTGCCGCTCGTGCGGCGGAGGTGTCGACGAGAAACCATGACGGTCCCGCGGCAACCCGGAGAACATTACGGATCCGGCAGGCGACTGTCAAGCGTCCCGCGCCGGGTGCTCAGTCGAGGTCGCTGAGCCGTCCGCCGGCGTCCGGCTGGGCGTGCTCCACACGGCGCAGGATCCTGATCAGGACCTCGCCGAGGGCCGTGCGCTCGGCCGGGGACAGGTCCTGGAGGAGGTCGCCCTCGAAGACCGTGGCCAGCCGCATGGCCTCGAGCCACTTCTCGCGGCCCTCGGCCGTCAGCTCCACGATGACCCGGACGCGGTTGGCCTCGTCGCGTTCCCGCGTGACCAGGCCCTCGGCCACCATCCGGTCGATGCGGTGGGTCATCGCGGCGGGGGTGAGGCCGAGCCGCTTGGCGAGGTCGCTCGGGCCCAGGCGGTAGGGGGCGCCGGAGAGGACGAGTGCCTTCAGCACCTCCCAGTCGGCGTTGCTTATGCCGAGCGCGGCGGTCTGCCGGCCGTAGGCCACGTTCATCCGGCGGTTGAGCCGGGACAACGCGGAGACGATCTGCTCGACCTGGGGGTCGAGGTCCTGGAACTCGCGCTGGTAGGCGGCGATCTGCTCTTCGAGCGCAGGCTCAGTGCCGATGCCGTCGATGCCGCCGGGGGTGTCGCCCATGTCCGCAGTATGGCACGGGACTGCTTGGCGTTGAAGTCCTTCCAGGTGTACTGTTTAGCATCGAAGTTTAGGTTCGAAGTCTTCAGTTCTAACTACTGACCACTTCAAGCAATCTTCTGTCCACTACTTGCTACCTGCTTGAGAGAGGGTGAACGTGACCAGGGCGATGGGCGCAGCGATGCGCCGGATCCACGTGGGCAACGCACTCAGCGCGTTCGGGCTCGGCTTCACCGTTCCCTACCTGTACGTCTATGTGGCACAGGTGCGGGGTCTGGGAGCCATGACTGCGGGCATCGTCCTCGCCGTCTTCGCCGTGGCCGCGCTGATCGTGCTGCCGTTCGCCGGCCGGGCGATCGTGCGGCGCGGCCCGCTGCCGGTCCTGCTCACCGCCCTGGTCACGGCCGCGCTCGGCGCGCTGAGCCTGGGTCTTGCGGGCGGAGCCGGGGCCGTCCTGCTGTCGGCGGCGGCGCTCGGCGCAGGGCAGGCCGTGATGCAGCCGGCGCTGGCCACGATGATCGTGGAGTGCTCGACGACGGAGACGCGGTCGCGGGCGTTCGCGATGCAGTTCTTCCTTCAGAACCTCGGCCTTGGCGTGGGTGGCCTCATCGGAGGGCACCTCGTCGACACCACCCGGGTCTCCTCCTTCACCCTGCTGTTCGCGATCGAGGCGGCGGTGTTCCTGCTGCTGGTCGCGCTGATGGCGACCGTGCGGATGCCGCACCCGCCGCGGACCGCCGACGACTCGGCGCGGGCCGGACAGCCGGCGGGGACCGGCTGGAGGCAGCTGCTCGGCAACCGGGCGATGGTGCAGCTGTGCGTGCTGGGCTTCGTGCTGTTCTTCGCCTGCTACGGGCAGTTCGAGTCGGGCCTGAGCGCGTACGGCGTGGAGGCCGCGGGCATGGCCCCGTCGATGCTGGGGACGGCGCTCGCCGCCAACACGCTGGTGATCGTGGTGGCGCAGTTCGCCGTGCTGAAGTTCGTGGAGCGGCGGCGGCGGTCGCGGATCATCGCGGCCGTGGGCCTGATCTGGGCCCTGGCGTGGGCCGCGGCGGCGTACGCGGGGCTCGGGCACGGCAGCCGGGCGATGGCCACGGCCGCGTTCATCTCGACGTACGCCCTGTTCGGGCTCGGCGAGGCGATGCTGTCGCCGACGGTCGCGCCGCTGGTGGCGGACCTCGCTCCGGAGGGGTTGGCCGGGCAGTACAACTCGGCCTTCGCCCTGGTGAAGCAGCTCGCGCTGGCGCTCGGCCCGGCCGCGGGCGGCCCGCTCGCAGCCTCGCTGCCGGGGCCGTACGTGGTGACGTTCCTGTTGTTCTCCCTCCTGATCACCGTCCTGGCGCTGCGGCTGGGGCGGGGGCTCAGCACCGTGCAGGACCATCCGTGGGCCGCGCGGAGCCGCGTGATCGCTCGGGGCGGGCTGACCGCGGAGCCGGTGGGCGCACAGGCGTGAGCCCGCGCCCGTCCGCCGGGCGTGGGGCCGCGTCCCGGCCCACCGCGTCCCGGCGGACGGTCCGCCTCAGCGCGGCCCCCGTCGGCCCGCCGCCCCCGGCAGGGTGAACTCGCACCACACCGCCTTGCCACCGCCCGGGGTTCTGCGGGATCCCCAGCTGGTGGCGATGGTGGCGACGATGGCGATGCCGCGGCCCGACTCGTCCCCCGGTTCGGCGCGGCGCCGCCTGGGGAGGTGGTCGTCGCCGTCGGTGACTTCGACGATGAGGCGGCGGTCGGTGCGCCTGAGGCGCAGTCGCATGGGCGGGGTGCCGTGCTGGAGGGAGTTGGCGACCAGTTCGCTGGCGGCGAGGACGCCGAGGTCGTGCAGATCCGGCGGGAAGCGCCAGCTGGTGAGGACGCCGGAGGCGAACGCACGCGCGCGTGGGGCCGCTTCCACCCCGCCGAGCAGTTCCAGCGCGGCGTTGCGGAAGAGCTCGCCGTCCGGGCCGGTGCGGGCGGGGTGCTGGAGGACGAGGACGGCCACGTCGTCGTCGTGGTCGGCCTGCACCCCCGCCGAGCGGACCAGGCGGTCGCAGACCACCTGGGGGGAGCCGGTGGCACCGGCGAGGGCGTGTTCCAGCGCGGCGATCCCTTCGTCGAGGTCCTCGTCGCGCCGTTCCACCAGGCCGTCGGTGTAGAGGACCGCCATGGATCCGGGGCCCAGCGGGACCGAGCCGGAGGCGTGCACCCAGCCTCCGGTGCCGAGCGGCGGGCCGGTGGGCTCGTCGGCGCGCAGCACCGTGCCGTTCTCGTCGCGGACCAGGATCGGCAGGTGCCCCGCGGAGGCGTACACCAGCCGGCCCTCGTTGGGGTCGTGGACGGCGTACGCGCAGGTGGCGATCTGGTTGGCGTCGATGTCCGCGGCGAGGCCGTCCAGGAGTTGCAGGACCTCGTGCGGAGGCAGGTCCATGCGGGCGTAGGCGCGGACCGCGGTGCGCAGCTGGCCCATGACCGCGGCCGCGCGCACCCCTCGGCCCATCACGTCGCCGATGACCAGTGCGGTGCGGCCGCCGCCGAGGGTGATGACGTCGTACCAGTCGCCGCCGACCGCGGCCTCCGTGCCGCCCGGCTGGTAGGTGGCGGCGATGCGCAGGTCGTCGGGCTGCTCCAGCACTTGGGGCAGGAGCGAGCGCTGGAGGGTGACGGCGGTCTCGCGCTGCCGGCGCTCGCTGGCGCGCAGGCGTTCGGCGGCGTCGGCGTGGTCGGTGACGTCGGTGGCGAAGACCAGAACGCCACGGCCTCCGTGGCCGTCCCGGTCGTCGCGGCCGTCGTTCTCCGGTTCGGCGACCGGTGTGCACGTGAACGTGTACGAGCGGCCGTCCGGTGCCTTGCGGGACTTCAGGGTGCGGGGCCTGCCGCTGCGCTGCACCTGGTCCAGGAGCGGGAGCAGACCCAGTTCGCGCAGTTCGGGCAGGGCCTCGTGGGCGGATCCGCCGGGCGTGCGTGCGCCGAAGGCCGCCGCGTAGGCGTCGTTGACGTAGGCGACGCGGTGGTCGGGGCCGTGGACGAGGGCGACGAGGGCCGGGACGCGGTCGAGGACCTCCCGCGCGGGGAGTTCGTCGACGGCGGGCACCGGCACTGTCTCATCGGTCAGTTGTTCGGCGCGGGCCGCGGGTACGGTGCCGTCCGCCCGCCGGTCCCCGACGGTCGCGAGATCGGGCCGCGCCGCCGCGCGGCGCTGCGTTCCGGTGATTCCGGGGAGCCGGGCGCTCCAGCGCGTGAAGTTCACGAATCCTTGCCTCGTGTCGTCGTCTCAGGCCAGCTCCGGGCCCGGCCGGGGGTCAGGGGCCGCGCGGCGGTGACCGCACATTCTTACTGTGCCGGGGATACGGCACGGCGGGAATGCGTCATCCGTGCGGGGCGGGCGGCTGCCCGTCCCCGGTCGCGGGCCGGTTGGGCGGTGTGGCCGACCGCGCCGGCATCCGTTGGACGCCGGGGCGTGCGGCGGAGTTCCCCGGTCCGGTCAGGTCGACCCTTTCGGGTTGATGTTCGGGTCGAGAGGATGCTTTCCACCAGCCGCGAGTTCGAACTCCGCCCGGGGATGTTCCAGGGAACCCAGGGAGACGATCTCCCGTTTGAAGAGTCCCGCCAGCATCCATTCCGCGAGCACCCGGGTCTTGCGGTTGACCGTGGGCACCCGGCTGAGGTGGTAGGCGCGGTGCATGAACCAGGCGGGGTAGCCCTTCAGTTTGCGCCCGTAGACCTGTGCGACGCCCTTGTGCAGTCCGAGCGACGCGACCGAGCCGGCGTATGCGTGGGCGTAGGTCTCCAGGGGTTCGCCGCGCAGGAAGTGGCTGATGTTGTCGCCCAGGAGCCTGGCCTGACGGACCGCGTGCTGGGCGTTGGGCGCGGTGAGGCTGCCCGGTTCGCCGGTGGTGACGTCCGGGACCGCCGCGGCGTCGCCCGCGGCCCAGGCGTGCTCGACGCCTTCGACGGTCAGCTGGGCGGTGCACTTCAGGCGCCCGCGCTCATTCAGCGGCAGGTCGCTGGCGGCGAGGATCGGATGCGGTTTGACGCCCGCGGTCCACACGACCGTACGGGTCGGGAAGCGCTGCCCGTCGCTGAGGACGGCGACCCGGTCGGCGCACGATTCGAGGCGGGTCCGCAGGAGGACCTGGATGTTGCGGCGACGCAGCTCGGTCACGGTGTAGCGGCCCAACTCCTCGCCGACCTCGGGCAGGATGCGGTCCGAGGCCTCGACGAGGATCCACTTCATGTCCTCGGGCGTGACGTTGTGGTAGTAGCGGGCGGCGTAGCGGGCCATGTCCTCCAGTTCACCGAGCGCCTCCACGCCCGCGTACCCGCCGCCGACGAAGACGAAGGTGAGGGCCGCGTCGCGGATCGCGGGGTCGCGGGTGGAGGAGGCGATGTCCATCTGCTCGATGACGTGGTTGCGCAGGCCGATGGCCTCTTCGACGGTCTTGAAGCCGATGCCGTAGTCGACCAGGCCGGGGATGGGCAGGGTGCGCGCGACGGATCCCGGGGCGAGGACGAGTTCGTCGTACGTCAGCTTCTCGGTGCCCCCGGTCTCCTCCGTGGCGAGGGTGGTGAGGGTCGCGACGCGGTGCGCGTGGTCGATGGAGGTGGCCTCGCCGACGATGATGCGGCACCGGTCGAGCACGCGGCGCAGCGGGACGACGACGTGCCGGGGGGAGATCGCGCCGGCCGCCGCCTCGGGCAGGAAGGGCTGATACGTCATATAGGGATCGGGGGTGACCACGATGATCTCCGCCTCGCCCCGGCTGAGCTCCTGTTTCATCCGCCGCTGCAGGCGCAGGGCCGTGTACATCCCGACGTAGCCGCCGCCGACAACGAGAATGCGCGCACGTTCCTTCACCATCCCATGACGCACCCGGCGCTCTCGTTTGTCCACAGCCCCGGCGAATTGTGTGACCGTCGGCCCGAGCGGCACGGGGTTGGCCGAATTGTCGATACGTGAGGAAAGGGCCCAGGTCAGTGGGTGCGCGCCGGGGGACGGAAGGGGGCTCAATACGGACGTATGCGGCTCGTACTCCGATCGGGGGGCGCTCCGTGCGGAACCTGCCCCTTCTGAATTGACTCCCTCTCAACTATGTTCGTGTGTCTACGGGGTGTGGGGGATGTGATCCGAGCGAGCCCGCCGAGTACCACCAGATCTCGAGGGCGGGCCTGATCGTGCGTGATCCCGTTCCGCGCGCTCCGGAATCAGGGACGGGGAGTCTCCGGGGGGAGACGTCATTACCGGGGGATCACTTATGCACATTCAGGGCACTCATTGGTCCACCGCGTCCGCCGTGGCACCCGGCAACGGGGCGATGGGCGCTGCGGCGGGCAACGCGCGCGGGGACGAGCCCCGCACGGGCCGGACGGCGCCGCTGCGCGTGGACGCACAGCGCAACCTCGAACACGTGCTGCGGGCCGCCCGCGAGGTCTTCGGCGAGCTGGGGTACGGCGCGCCGATGGAGGACGTGGCGCGGCGCGCGCGGGTCGGCGTCGGCACGGTGTACCGGCGCTTCCCGAGCAAGGACGTCCTGGTGCGGCGGATTGCCGAGGAGGAGACCTCCCGGCTGGCCGACCAGGCGCGGGCCGCGCTCGGTCAGGAGGACGAGCCGTGGTCGGCGCTCTCCCGCTTCCTGCGGACGTCGGTGGCCTCCGGCGCCGGTCGGCTGCTGCCGCCGCAGGTGCTGCGGGTCTCGGTCGCCGAGGACCGGGCCGGCGGTGCGGGCGGTCCGGCCGACCCCCGGGTGCCGCAGCAGCGCGTCCAGCCGGGCTCCGGGGAGCTGAGGCTCATGGCCGACGGGACGGCGCCCACGTCCGGTGCGGCGGAGGACGACGCGGGGGCGGCAGCGCTGCTGGAGGTCGTGGGCCGACTCGTGGAGCGGGCGCGCGCGGCGGGCGAACTGCGGCCGGACGTGTCGGTGTCGGACGTGCTGCTGGTCATCGCGACGGCGGCGCCCTCGCTGCCGGACGCGGCGCAGCAGGCCGCGGCTTCGGCCCGGCTGCTGGACATCCTGCTGGAGGGGTTGCGGTCGCGGCCCGCGTGAGCGGTGACCCCGCGTGAGCCGCGTCCGGCGGCCCTCCCCGTACGGGTGAGGGTGGTGCCGGGGCACGGCAGGGCCCCACGGACGAGTGGAGGATCCCCGCCGTCGGGGCCCGGCGGCGGTCGGTGTGGCAGTCTGGCTCGGTGATCGGGACGGTCGGGCCGGCGACGGGGGCGTTTGCGCGATGGGCGTTGACGGGCGTGGTGACGGCGCCGGTGACGGCGGGTCGCGGACGGACGGGACGGACTCTCCGCAGGTGCCGTCCCAGGGCGGACCGTCCGGCGTCCCGCACGCCGCCGGGCGGCCCCGGGGTGCCTCGGGGCAGAGCGGCGTACCGGCGCAGAACGCCGTACCGGCGCAGCGCGAGCGGATGGGAGGGAGCGAGCAGCCGTCCGCGGTGGAGCCGGCGCCCCCGGCGGACCTGCCGCCGTCCGACGCCGAGCTGATCGGGCGGGTGCGCGCGGGCGACGACAGCGCCTACGAGGAGCTGTACCGGCGCCACACCGACGCCGTACGCCGGTACGCGCGCACGTGCTGCCGGGACGCCCACACCGCCGACGACCTGACCGCCGAGGTGTTCGCCCGGGTGCTCCAGGCGGTGCGCGGCGGCTCAGGACCCGAGTACGCCGTACGCGCCTATCTGCTCACCACCGTCCGCCGGGTCGCCGCGCAGTGGACCAGGACCGCCCGGCGCGAGCACCTGGTCGACGACTTCGCGGTGTTCGCCGCGCAGGCCGCGGAGCTCTCGTACGACGGCGCCTCCGGCGGCTCCTTCGGAGCGGGCGTGGACCTCGGCGCCGACGTGCGCGCGATGCACGAGGCCGAGCAGTCGATGGCCGTGCGGGCCTTCCGCTCGCTGCCCGAGCGGTGGCAGGCCGTGCTGTGGCACACCGAGGTCGAGGACGAGTCGCCGAGCGCCGTCGCCACGCTCTTCGGGCTGGACGCCAACGGCACCCGGGTGCTGGCCAGTCGGGCCCGGGAGGGGCTGCGGCAGGCCTATCTCCAGGCCCATGTCAGCGCCTCCCTCACCGCGGACGAGGAGTGCGCCCGCTATGCCGACCAACTCGGCGGCTACGCCCGCGGCAAGCTGCGCACCCGTGCCGAGCGGGGGCTGCGCAAGCATCTGGAGGAGTGCGCCAAGTGCCGGCTGGCGGCCACGCAGATCGCCGAGGTCGCCGGCGGCATCCCGGCCGTGGTCCCGGTCGCCGTCATCGGCTGGTTCGGCGCCGCGGGGTACGCCAAGACGCTCGGCATCGTCGCCGGGGGCGCGGGCGCGGCGGGCGCGGCAGGTGCCGCGGGTGCCGTGGGCGGAGGTGCCTCCGGCGGCGGGGGCTCGGTGGCCTCGGAGGGGCTGGGCGCGCCGGTGAAGGCGGGGATCGCGGCCGGTGTGGTCGCCGTGGCCGCCGCGGCGGTCGCGCTCGCGCTGGTCGGTCACGAGACCCCGGCCGGGAGGCCGGAGGCGCGACCCGCCGCGTCCGCGCCGGCGGTCGTGCCGCAGCCGCCGAAGCCGGCCTCGAAGCCGACGCCCGCTCTGCCTCCCGCACCGGCCCCGACGCCCGAGCCGCCGAGACCGGCCCCGAAGCCGACACCGACACCAACGCCGAGCGTCAAGCCTCCGGCGCCTCCCGCCGCCGCCCCCGCTCCGGCGCCCAAACCGTCACCGTCACCGACGCCCGCCCCGACCACGGCGCCCGCGCCCACGCCCACGCCCACGTCCGCGCCGACCCCCACACCCACACCGACTCCTCCCCCGCCCGCTCCCGTGGTCTACCGCTGGAACGAGTTGAAGTACGACGTCACCGGAGACGGCACCCGCCCCGAGATGCGGCTCGGCGCGAGCAGTTGGGTGTGGCAGCGCCACAGCCTGTGGATCGCCGGCAAGCGCTACGCGCACGGGGTGACCGTGCACGGCGACTCGTCCGTCACCATCGACCTCAACCGCGAGTGCTCCGCCTACGACGCCGTGGTCGGCGTCGACAGCCTGACGGGCAGGCTCGGCCGGGTCTCCTTCTCGGTGTACGCCGACGGCGTCCGCCTGTGGAACTCGGGGACGGTCGCGGGCCGTGATCCGGCCGTCCCCGTCCATGTGGGCCTCGCCGGGCACCGGACCGTACGACTGGTCGTCGAGCCGGACAGCTCCTTCGACACCGTGGCCCTGGCGGACTGGGCCGAGTCCCGGTTCACCTGCCGGTAGGACTCGCCCGGCCGCCGGAGGAGAGCGCGCCCCGCTGCGGCGCGATGCCCGCCGGTACCGCGCGGGCACGCGCGGGTGTGCCGGTCCAGCAGGTGCCGCGGCGGGACAGCAGGCGCCGCAGCCACAGCTCCAGGGACACCAGCTCCGCCAGGCCGTCCAGCGGCAGCGGCTCGCCCTGCGCGGCCGCGCGCAGGGCCTTGCGGACCACGCGGGCCTCCACCAGGCCGGCCTCGGCGAGCAGCGGGGTGGCGAACAGGTCCACCAGATCGTTGACGGCCACGCGCAGGCCGGTACGGGACGCCGCCGCGGCCGAGGCGTGCGAGGGGGCGCCCCAGCCCGGTGGCAGGTCGCCCACCCCGGCGCCCTTGAGGACCGTACGCAGGATCACCGCGCGGGCACCGGGCTGGACCCGCAGTGCCTCCGGCAGGGCCCGGCAGGCGCGGACGACCTGGTTGTCGAGGAAGGGCGTGTGCAGCCGCTGGGAGCGGACCTCGGCCGCCTGCTCGAGCACCCGCAGGTCCGCCGCGTGCCGGGCGAGGGCAGCACGCGCGCGGTAGTCGCCCGGCCGCTGCCCGGGCCCCACTCCCGAACGGTGGGTCGCCCCTTGCAGGCGAACCGATACTTCAGCCAGCGCCTCTCCGGTCAGCCACCGGGCCGCCGGTCCGGGTCTGGCCCAGGAGAGTGCGGCCAGCGACGCCCCGACGGTGCCCGTGGGCTCGTCGAAGCGGCGGTGCAGGAGCCGTTCGGCGAGTACGTCGAGTCCCGCGCGGTAGGGCGTGCGCGCCAGCCGCCGCGCCGCGCCGTACACGCGCGCGGGGACCATGACCGATCCGTCGGCCCTGGCGAGCGCGGCGACCGGCCGGACCAGATGGCGGCGCTTGCGGTCCATCAGCAGGTCGGCCAGGCGCGCGGGGTGGGCGTCCAGGACCTGCCGGGCACCGTGGCCGGTGAAGTGGTCCGCGCTGCCCGCCGCCAGCCGCGCGCGGTGCCGCGCCGCCGCGACGAGGGACGGGCCGGGTTCGTCGGTGAGGGGGCCGTCGAGTTCGGCGTAGGGCAGCACGTCCTCGCCGCCGGTCACCACGACGTGGTGCAGGCGGGGGTTGGCCGCGAGCGTCCCGGCGCGTTCGAGTTCGGCCTCGCGCCCGGTGGCCGTCAGGTCGTTGAAGGTGACCGCGAGCAGGCGCTCGCCGGCTCCCGTGCCGTGGCCCAGGAGGGTGCCGGGCCGGCCCGGGAGCCCGGCGGCCAGCAGCGCGAGCGTGCCCGAGGCCGGCCCGCCGGACAGGTCGGCCCCGATCCCCGGCACCGGCATCCCGCGGGCCGCACGGCGCTCGGCGGGACCCATGCCGGGCACCGGCCCCGGGTCGACGTCGGGTACGTGCCGGGGCGCGGACAGCCGGGCGCGGACGGCTTCCACCAACGCGTCGCGCACCGCGTCGACCGCGCGGTCCGGGTCGGCCGGCGGTGCGGCCACCGCGAGCGAGGCGACCGGCTCGTACCCGGCGACCTCACGCGCCCCCGCGCGCAGGATCAGCGCGTGCCCGGGCGGAACGCGCCGTACGCCCTCGTAGGGCGTGGAGTCGTCCAGCGCGGCCGGTACGTCGGGGGCGGCCAGCAGGGCGGCCAGGTGCCCGAAGTCGAGGTTGGCCTCGACGAGGTCGGCCAGCGGCAGCGCGGCCGTCGCGTACGCCGTGCCGCCGGCCCACGGGGTGTGGAACACCGGGCGGGCCCCGGCGAGGTCGCCGCAGACGGTGATGCGGCGGTCCACCTGTACGACGGCGGTGTAGCTTCCGGGCCAGGCCGTCAGATGCCTGAGCGCGCCCCCGCGCGCGGCGAACAGGCCGGCCCTCAGCTGTTCGTCGGAGGCCCCGCAGATGCCGAGCACCGCGATCCTGGTCCGGGCGTCGGCCTGGACCACGCGGATCTCGTCCGGACGCCAGTCGCCGACCGCCCACAGCGGGTCCGGGTCGCCCCACAGGAGCCGGGAGCCCACCGGGTGCAGGGTCTGGCCGTCGTATCCGGTGGCGCCCGCGGAGCCGGTCCCGGTGGCGCCCGCGGCGGTGCTGCTCCATCCCACCAACCACCGCATCGAAGCCTCCACCGCCTGTGGGCAACCAGTGCACCGCAACGAACCAGGTCACCATGCTGCCACGAAGGAGGCGCGCCGGAGGGGAGGCGGAGCCGCCTTCGGTACGGTGTGCGCGCCCCGGCGCGCCGGCCCCGGCAGTGGCGAACGCCCGTACCGTGCACGGCCGTCACGACTCGAATGCGCCCCCTGATGCGCTCCCCGCAACACCCTTCGCGCCCTCAACTGCCGTGGTGGGAGCGGTGATCGGCGGCGGGAGGCAGAGTCGACTTTCGGCCAATTCTGCGTCATGGGGACACATGTGCGCACACTCCGTACTCGCTCTGCGTCTCACGCAGACAACACGCAGTCCGGGAGGCGGAGTTCGCCCCCCGGACCGTTCCGCCGCCCGCGGGGATGAAGGCGGCGGTGTCCCCCAGCCCACTGGATCCAGTACAGCGGGCCGACCCACGCAGGACCATGGAACCGCTCCCCGGGTGGCCGGAGAAGAGCGCACGGGCGGGCGCACGGCCACACGACGGGGGCACGCCGCAACCCTGCGTGCAGGGACCGCACTTGAGTGCGGGCCACAATCCCGCCATCCGGAAGAATGCCCCTTAACGCTTGGGATGCGGCGAACTACGCTGGGTTTACGAATGCCGCGTGGTTATGCCAGCGCGGCAGCCGTCTGTGTCGAGGGGTGGCGCATGTCCAGGGAGCAACGCGGGCCGAACGAAAAGCTCGGCGCCGTTCTCGCCCTCGCGGGAATCAGCAACGCAGGACTCGCGCGGCGCGTCAACGACCTCGGCGCCCAACGCGGGTTGACACTTCGTTACGACAAGACCTCGGTGGCGCGCTGGGTTTCGAAGGGGATGGTGCCACAGGGTGCGGCGCCGCACCTCATCGCCGCCGCCATCGGGCAGAAGCTCGGCCGCCCGGTGCCGCTCCACGAGATCGGCCTGGCGGACGCGGATCCCGCACCCGAAGTGGGCCTCGCCTTCCCCAGGGACGTGGGCCAGGCGGTGAAGTCGGCGACGGAGCTGTACCGGCTCGACCTCGCCGGCCGCCGGGCCGGCTCCGGCGGCATCTGGCAGTCGCTCGCCGGATCGTTCGCAGTGAGCGCGTACGCAACGCCCGCCTCGCGGTGGCTGATAACCCCGGCCGACAGTTCGGTGGCGCGTGAGGCGGGCCCTGCGGAGTCCTCCGGCGCACCGGTCAAAGTCGGCCACAGCGATGTGCGCAAGCTGCGGGAGGCCGCCGAGGACGCCAGGCGCTGGGACTCCAAGTACGGAGGCGGCGACTGGCGTTCCTCGATGGTGCCCGAGTGCCTGCGCGTGGAGGCGGCGCCGCTGCTGCTCGCCTCGTACTCCGACGAGGTCGGCAGGGCGCTGTTCGGCGCCTCCGCCGAACTGACCCGGCTCGCCGGCTGGATGGCCTTCGACACCGGCCAGCAGGAGGCCGCCCAGCGCTACTACATCCAGGCGCTGCGCCTGGCCCGCGCCGCCGCCGACGTGCCCCTCGGCGGCTACGTCCTGGCCTCCATGTCCCTCCAGGCCACCTACCGCGGCTTCGGCGACGAGGGCGTCGACCTCGCGCAGGCCGCCCTGGAGCGCAACCGGGGCCTGGCCACGGCCCGCACCATGAGCTTCTTCCGGCTCATCGAGGCACGCGCCCACGCACGCGCGGGCGACGCCCAGGCGGCCGGCGCCGCCCTGAAGGCGGCCGAGGGCTGGCTCGAGCGGTCCCGCGACGGGGACAACGACCCGTCCTGGCTCGGCTTCTACGGCTACGACCGGTTCGCCGCCGACGCCGCCGAGTGCTACCGCGACCTGAAGGCACCCCGCCAGGTCCGCCGCTTCACCGAGCAGGCGCTGTCGAAGCCGACGGAGGAGTTCGTCCGCTCGCACGGCCTGCGGCTGGTCGTCTCGGCCGTCGCCGAACTGGAGTCCGGCAACCTGGACGCGGCCTGCGCGCAGGGCGTGCGGGCCGTCGAGGTCGCCGGGCGGATCTCCTCCGCGCGCACCACGGAGTACGTCAAGGACCTCCTGCACCGGCTGGAGCCGTACGGCGACGAGCCACGCGTGGTCGAGCTGCGCGAGCGGGCCCGCCCGCTGCTGATGACACCGGCCTGAGCCCGTCCTGCGCCCGGTCTGAACCCGGTCTGAGCCCGTCCCTGCCGGACACCACGGCCGCGTCGCCCCGCCGGATCGGCGGCTTTGTCAGTGCCGCGGTGCACTATCGAGGCGGGAGGTGGAGCAGGTGCGGCCGGACATCGCTTACGACTGCGACGTGCTGGTGATCGGAGGTGGCATCGTCGGACTGTCGACGGCGTACGCGATCACGCGCGCCGCGCCGGGCACCCGTGTGACCGTGCTGGAGAAGGAGCAGGGCCCGGCCCGGCACCAGACGGGACGCAACAGCGGGGTGATCCACAGCGGGATCTACTACCGACCGGGCTCGCTGAAGGCGCGGTACGCGGCGCAGGGCGCCGCCGAGATGGTCAAGTTCTGCGCGGAGCACGGCATCGCGCACGAGGTGACCGGCAAGCTGATCGTGGCGACCGGACGGGAGGAGCTGCCCCGGCTGCACGCACTGGTGCAGCGCGGCCGGGAGAACGGCATCCCGGTGCGCGAACTGGGCCCCGCGCAGATCGAGGAGTACGAGCCGCAGGTGCGCGGGCTGGCCGCGATCCACGTGGGGACGACGGGGATCTGCGACTTCGCGGCGGTGGCCCGGCAGCTGGCCCAGGCGTCCGGCGCGGAGATCCGGTACGGGGCCCGGGTGGTGCGGGTGGACCGGCGGCCCGAGCGGGGGGTGGCCGTCCTGACCGGGAGCGGTGACGTCGTCCGCGCGCGCGTGCTGGTCAACTGCGCGGGGCTGTACTGCGACGAGGTGGCGCGGCTGACCGGGGACGAGCCCGGCGTGCGGATCGTCCCGTTCCGCGGGGAGTACTACGAGCTGACGCGACCGGAACTGGTGCGGGGGCTGGTGTATCCGGTGCCCGATCCGGCGTTCCCCTTCCTCGGTGTGCATCTCACCCGCGGAATCGACGGCGGCGTGCACGTCGGGCCCAACGCGGTTCCGGCGCTGGCCCGCGAGGGCTACGGATGGGGGGTCGTACGGCCGCGGGAGCTGGCGGGGACGCTGGGCTGGCCCGGGTCGTGGCGGATCGCCCGCCGGCACTGGCGGTACGGCGCGGGCGAGCTGCGCCGGTCGGTGTCGAAGGCCGCCTTCACGCGGGCGGTGCGCCGGCTGGTGCCCGTGGTGCGGGAGGAGGACCTGGTGCCGGCCGCCGCCGGAGTGCGGGCGCAGGCCGTCCTGCGGGACGGCACGCTGGTGGACGACTTCCTGGTCCGGGAGGGCCCCCGGGCGGTGCACGTGCTCAACGCGCCCAGCCCCGCGGCGACCGCCTCGCTGCCGATCGGACGCGAGGTGGCGCGGCGTGCCCTGTCCGCGCTGGCGTCGACGTGAACGGCGTGCGCGGCCCTGTCCGCCTCGACGGCCGGTTCGTGTCGGTCCCCCGTAAAATCGTTCCCACTGTGACTGACTCGCTGAACACCCCCCAGGCTCCCGCCCCCGGTGAGCTGCCCCGGCACACGCCGGGCGTGTCCGTGCGGCACACCCGGGCCAAGGGCGAGCCGCGTTTCCCCGACGGGCCCGTCGCCGATCCGGCCGGCTCGCACTTCGAGCGGCGGATCCGCAGCTTCCAGCCGCGCCGGAGCCGGGTGACCGCGGGACAGGCGGACGCGTTGCAGCGGCTGTGGCCCAGCCGGGGTCTGGACATCGACGGACAGCGGGTGATCGACCTCGCCGAGCTGTTCGGGAACACGCACCGGGTCGTGCTGGAGATCGGCTTCGGCATGGGCGAGGCCACCGCCCGGATGGCGGCCGAGGACCCGGACACCAACATCCTCGCCGTCGACGTGCACACCCCGGGCCAGGGCAACCTGCTGAGCCTCGCCGACCAGCACGGCCTCGGCAACGTCCGCGTCGGCAACGGCGACGCCATCATCCTGCTGCGCGAGATGCTCGCCCCCGACAGCCTCGACGGGCTGCGCGTCTACTTCCCCGACCCCTGGCCGAAGAAGCGGCACCACAAGCGGCGGCTGATCCAGCCGGAGTTCCTGACGCTGGCCGCCGCCCGGCTCAGGCCCGGGGCGATCGTGCACTGCGCGACGGACTGGGAGCCGTACGCGCAGCAGATGCTCGACGTGCTGACCGCGCACCCGGACTTCGAGAACACCCGGGCCGACGGCGGTTTCGCGCCGCGTCCCGACTTCCGGCCGCTGACCCGTTTCGAGGGCCAGGGACTGGAGAAGGGCCATGTGGTGAACGACCTGCTCTTCCGTCGCGTGCCACACGAAAACCAGCATCCACAGTGACCTCGTGAGGGCCGATGCCGTGGCCGCCTGCCCCCCGTACCCGACACCTCCCGGTGCCCCCGGCGGCACCTCCCGCCACGCGCACTGGTGGCAGCGGCGATGGGTCCGGTACGGCGCCCTCGTCACCCTGCTCGCCCTCTCCGGGCTCGTCATCCTCGCCCTCGTGCGCCGGCAGACCGGCACCGAGGGGTTCCTCGTCGGGCTCGGTCTCGCGGTACTGCCCGTACCGCTGCTGACGGCCGCCTTCCGCTGGCTGGACCGGGTCGAGCCCGCCCCCTGGCGGAACCTGGTGTTCGCCTTCGCCTGGGGCGCCTGCGCGGCGGCCCTGATCGCGATCGTCGCCAACAGTTTCGCCACCCACTGGATCGCCACGGCGACCGCCGACCCCGCGGGCGCGGACACCCTGGGCGCGACCGTGATAGCGCCGGTCGTGGAGGAGTCCGCGAAGGCCGCCGCCGTCCTGCTGGTCTTCCTCTTCCGCAGGCGCGACTTCACCGGCGTCGTCGACGGGGTCGTCATCGCCGGGGTGACCGCGACCGGCTTCGCGTTCACCGAGAACATCCTCTACCTCGGCAACGCCTTCGGCGCCGACCAGCTCACCGGTGACCGGGGCATCGCCTCCGTCACCGCGGCGACCTTCTTCGTCCGCGTCGTCATGTCGCCGTTCGCGCACCCGATGTTCACCGTGCTCACCGGCATCGGCTTCGGCATCGCCGCGACGTCCGGGGGCCGTCGGCTGCGGCGCCTGCTGCCGCCGCCGGCCGGGCTGCTGCTCGCGATGGGCATGCACGCCCTGTGGAACGGCTCGGCGACCTTCGGCGAGTACGGCTTCCTCGCGGTGTACGCCGCCATCATGGTGCCCGCGTTCGGCCTGCTGACCTGGCTGGTCGTCTGGACCCGGCAGCGCGAGCTGAGGACCGTGCGCGAGGAGCTGCCCGCGTACACCGCCGCCGGCTGGCTCACCCCGGCCGAACCGTTCGCCCTGGCCTCCATGCGGGCGCGCAGGCTGGCCCGCGAGCACGCCCGGCGCCACCTCGGCAGGCAGGCGGCGCGGACGGTCGCCCAGTACGAGGTGTACGCGACCCAGCTGGCCTGCCTCCGGCACCGGGGGCGCCGGGGACGGGCCGGGGCCGACTTCGCCGTACGGGAGCGGGAGCTGCTGCGCGAGCTGTGGCGCAGGCGGGAGGTGGCGCAGCCCGCGCTGGACCACGCGGCCAGGATGACCACGCCCATGGCCGCGCCACCCTGGCCCGGGTACGGGGTGTACGGCGTGTACGGGGTGCACCCGCGGCCGCTGGGGCACGGGTCGTACGGGCCGCCGTACGGACCGGCGACGCCGTACCCCGCGCACCTGACGCCGTCCCCCGCGTACAACCCGTACCGGACACAGCCGTAGCGCCGGCTGTTCCGTCCCGGGGGACGGGGAGCTACGCCGACGCCCGCGTCAGCTTTCCGAGCTCCTCGTCCGTGAGCCGCAGCTCGGCGACCCCGAGCAGTGCCGGGAGCTGTTCCACCGTCCGCGCCGAGGCGATCGGGGCGGCCACCGTCGGCTGTGCGGCGAGCCAGGCCAGGGCCACCGTGGCGACCTCGGCGTCATGGGCCCGTGCGACCTCGTCCAGGGCCGCGAGGACGTTGCGGCCCCGCTCGGTCTCGAGGTGCTTGGCCGCGCCCTGCGCCCGCGCGCTGTCCACCGTCGTACCGGGCCGGTACTTGCCGGTCAGGAAGCCGGAGGCGAGCGCGAAGTACGGGACGGCGGCCAGGCCGGACCGCTCGGCGACGTTCTGGAGCCCGCCTTCGTAGGTGTCGCGCGAGACCAGGTTGTAGTGCGGCTGGAGCGCCACGTACCGGGCCAGACCCTCGCGCTCGGAGAGGTCCAGGGACTCCTGGAGGCGCTCGGCGGAGATGTTGGAGGCGGCGATGTGCCGCACCTTGCCCGCCCTGACCAGCTCGTCGAGCGCGCCGATGATCTCCTCGACGGGGACGTCCGGCCGGTCGAAGTGCGTGTAGTAAAGGTCGATGTGGTCCGTACCCAGGCGCCGGAGGGAGGCGTCGGCCGCGGCCTTGATGTTGGCGGCGCTCAGCCCCTGGTAGTCGGGGTGCTGGCTGACCTTGGTGGCGATGACGACGTCGGAGCGATTGCCGCGCTCCTTGAGCCACCTGCCGATGATCGTCTCGGACTCGCCGCCGTGGTTGCCCTCGATCCACGCGGAGTAGGAGTCGGCGGTGTCGACGAAGTTGCCTCCGGCGGCCGTGTAGGCGTCGAGGACGGCGAAGGACTGCTCCTGGCCGGCGGTCCAGCCGAAGACGTTGCCGCCGAGGGCGAGCGGGAAGACCTCGAGATCGGACGAACCCAGTTTGCGTAGAGAAGTCATGTGCAACATCAACAACCGCGCCGGAGCGGCCCATTCCTCACCGGGCCGCGTCCGGCCGCAAAAGTTGCGCAAACCGGCCTCACGGTCTCGTCAGGGGTGAGACCGGTCCGCGTACGTCGCGGGGTGGGGCGTGTGCGTCAGGGGGTGAGGCCCTTGTCGCGCAGCCACACCCCGGGGTCGATGCCGGTGGCGTCGCCGCCCGGGTGGACCTCCAGGTGCAGGTGGGGCCCGGTGACGTTGCCGGTGGCGCCCACGCGGCCGATCACGTCGCCCGTGTTGACCTGCTGGCCGACGCTGACGTTGATCGACGACTGGTGGCAGTACCAGAGCTCGGTGCCGTCGTCGAGGGTGAGGATCGTGCGGTAGCCGTAGGCGCCGGCCCAGCCGGCCTCGGTGATGGTGCCGGTGTGGATCGCCTTGAGCAGGGTGCCCGTGGGCGCCGCGAAGTCGAGGCCGGTGTGGTAGCCGGAGGACCACATGGAGCCGGCCTGACCGAAGGTGGAGGTGATCGTGTACGAGGAGGTGGGCAGCGTGTACTGCTTGGCCAGCTCGGCCAGCCGCGCCTCCTCGGCCTTCCGCTTGGCTTCCTCGGCCTTCCGCTTGGCCTCCTCCTCCGCCTTCTGCTTCGCGGCGGTGGCCTTGGCCTCGGCCTCCTCGGCCGCCTTCGAGGCGGCCTGGGCTGCCTCCTTGGTGGCGGCGGCCTCGGCGTCCGCCTGGGCCTTGGCCTCGATCTGGACCTGCTGCTGCTCGGCCTGCGCCATGATCCGGTTGCGCAGCACCTCGCCGGCGTCCGCGGTCCCGCCCTCGGCCTCGGCGGTGGTCACGCCGACGCTGCTGAGCGCGGTCGACGAGCCCTCGGGGGCGTCGGAGGAGTGGTCGAACAGGGAGCCCACGGAGGGCAGATCGGGCAGCGAGATGGACACCGGCGGCTTGGCGCTGTTGGCGCTGGCCATGCCGCCCGCGCCGACGGCGGCGATGACACCGACGCCGAGAACGGTGGAGCTGCGGGCGAGTCCGCCGCCGCGCTGCTTGGCGACGCGGTGCCGGCCGCGCACGGGACGGACGGAATCCGCGGTGGGGTTCCACTCCTCCCAGGGGCCCTCGTCGGCGCGGCGGCTGTCGTAGCCGAAGGTCTCTCCGTACTGCCGGCTCGGCGTGAACGGGGCTTCCGGAGCAGGCGGGTTGGACGCCACGAAGGCGTACTCCTTTCCTTCCGTCTCGCCTACCGGGTTAGCTGACGGGTTCGGAGCGGGAAGGTCTCCTACGCGCGTAAACAAGCCATGCGAAACACGGCAGTTACGCCCGATTCACCCCAAGTTAGTGGTTCCCCGGTTCCCTTGCGGGATTCGGCGTGCGCGCACGGAGCCGCCTCTTGTGACGGCTGGGACGACCGTGCTGCGTTATCGAACGTTAATAGACCCGGGGCCTGTATTCCAAGCCGTTCGGCTTGATCGCTCCACCTCGCGGCCCGACCTTATGGTCCATGAGCACCGAAAACCGGACGAGTTGACTCCACATACGGGAGAGTCCGCGCCTGTGCCGGAGAACCCGCACGTCCGCCAAACACTCAGGGCCGGAATCCATTGATCAGATTCCGGCCCTGAGTTTCAGTAGCGGGGACAGGATTTGAACCTGCGACCTCTGGGTTATGAGCCCAGCGAGCTACCGAGCTGCTCCACCCCGCGTCGTTGTGTCACCAGTATATGCCATCCGCGGGGCTGCTCGCACCCAGCTCACTTCCACGCCGTCCGTCACCCGGTTCCCGGCCGTGCGACGAGGTCCCGCTCAGCCGAGCAGATGCCGGTTCGGTTCCCTGGCCCGTTCCTCGAACTCCGGCACCACGACGACGTCCGCGCCCCCGGCCGCCAGCACCCCGGTCCCGTCGGCACCCTCGACGAACGTGTCCGGCTCCCGCCACGCCGTCACCACCCGTCGCACCCCGGCGTCCAGAATCAGCCGGGCGCACGGACGCGGCCGGGAGGCGCGGCGGGCGCACGGCTCCAGGCTGCTGTACACCGTGGCCTCCGGCAGTCGCGGATCCGCCGGGTCGACCTTGGCCAGGGCCGCCTCCTCGGCGTGCACGACCGGGTCGCCCCCCTCCCGCGAGTACCCGCGGGCGAGTTCGGTCCCGTCGGCGGCGACCACCACGGCGCCCACGCTGAACGCCGTCCTGGACGGCGGGCAGTGGGCCGCCAGTTCGCAGGCGATCCGGAGCCAGTGCCGGTCGGCCGGGGCGGCGCGGCCGGCGGGGCCGGGGGCGGTGGGTTCGTAGCGCACGAGGACGACGTCCTCGATGGTCCGCGTCTCCACCAGCCGCAGCCGCCCGCCCTGGTAGCCCCCGGGCCCGAACAGCCGGGGCGCGCCGGGGTCCCCCACGAACAGGGGGGCGAGCACGAGCTGCACCTCGTCCGCGAGCCGCTGCTGGAGCAGCTGTGTGTGGATCGTCCCGCCGCCCTCGACCATGAGCCGGCGCACCCCGCGTACGTCGTGCAGGTGCTCGAGCAGCCGGGGCCAGCCGAGTTCGGCGCCCAGCGGCACGACGTCGGCGGCCAGGCCCGCGCGTCGCAGCCGCAGCGCGCCCTCGTCGGTCGTGTAGAGGACCTTCTCGCCGCCGGTGTGCCAGAAGGGCGCCCGGGGGTCCAGCTCGCCGGAGGCGCTGACCGCGACCTTCAGCGGGTACTCCGGCTTCCCGGCGGCGCGACGGGCGGCCCGCCGTTCGGGCGAGTTCACCAGCAGCCGCGGGTTGTCCGCCCGCAGGGTGCCGGCGCCGATCAGGATCGCGTCGGCCGACGCCCGTACCTCGTCGACCCGGTCGAAGTCGGCGGGGCTGGAGAGCAGCAGGCGCTCGGGGCCGGTGTCGTCCAGGTAGCCGTCGAGCGAGACGGCGGCGGACAGCAGGACGTACGGGTGGGGCATCGACGCCCTCTCTCTCGACGGCGGACTCGCTTCCAGTCTGACCGACACCGCCGATCGGAGACGGGGCACCACCGTGGCGGAGCCGCGCACACGACGCGGGCGGGCCGCGCACCGGTCGGTGCGGGGCAGTGGTCTCGGCGATGGTCAGTGCTCGAGGTGGACGCGGAACCGCAGCCGGCAGATGACGGCGTCGGTGTGGCGGCGCACGGCGCGGTCCAGGACGACGCCGCGCTGGTTCTGCAGAAGCCGCTGCCAGGGCCTGGGCAGATGCATCTCCGGGATGAGGACCACCATCCGGTCCTGCCGCTCCTGGGCGGACAGCGCGCGCAGATGGTCGACGACGGGCCGGGTCAGGGACCGGGTGCGGCTGTGCAGCACGGTGAGGGGGACACCGGGCTGCCAGGCGTTCCAGGCGGCGTGAACCTCGTCGGCGGAAGGGGCGTCGCGGTCCTCGGGGTGCACGACGGTGACGGCCCGGACGTCGTCGCCCAGGGACAGCGCGACGCTGAGGGCCTCGCTGGTGAGCAGGTTGACGGCGCCGACGGGAACGACGACGACCGTGTGGCGCGGCTCGGGCCGTGCGGGGACTTCGCCGAGGTGCAGGGCCGCGCCGATACGCCGGTACGTGCGGTGCACCGACTCGAACACGGTCACCAGGACGGCGACCGCGGCGAAGACCAGCCAGCCGCCCTCGTGGAACTTCGCGACCAGTTCGATGACCAGGGCCGCGAGCGTCAGCAGTGCCCCGAGGCCGTTGACGGCCGCCCTCCGCCACCATCCGGGACCGTGGTCCAGGTGCCAGTGCCGGACCATGCCGGCCTGGGAGAGGGTGAAGCCGATGAACACGCCGATGGCGAAGACCGGCACCAGCTTCTGGGTGTCGCCCTGGGCCACGACCAGCAGGACCAGGGCGGCGGCGGCGAGCACGACGACGCCGTAGCGGTAGACCTGCCGGTCGGCGCGCAGCCCGAAGACGTGCGGCACATGGTTGTCGCGGGCCAGCAGGGAGGTCAGGACGGGCATGCCGCCGAAGGAGGTGTTGGCCGCGAGGGCGAGCAGCGTCATGGTGGCGAACTGCACGACGTAGAACCCGGCGTTGTGGCCCAGGGACGCCTCGGTGAGCTGCGCCAGGACGGTCTTGGTGCCGCTCGGTGCGACGTGGAACCTGCCGATGAGCAACGACAGCCCGATGAGCATGGCCCCGAGCAGCGCGCCGAGCGCGACCTCGGTGCGCTGCGCCCGCCGGACCCTCGGGGTGCGGAAGGTGGGGACGGCGTTCGCGATGGCCTCCACTCCGGTGAGTGCCGAGCAGCCGGAGGCGAACGCCCGCAACAGCAGCAGGACTCCGACCGCGGAGACGGTCGGGGCCGCCGGATGGACGGGCGGGACCGCCGGCGTGCGGCGCACCAGCCCGGCCACGATGACCGCGGCGATCGCCGCGATGAACACCACGGTGGGAGCGAACATCACCTTGGCGGACTCGGCGACCCCGTAGAGGTTGACCGCCGTGATCAGCCCCAGCACGATCACGCACAACACCACCCGGTCGCCGTACAGGACGGGGAAGGCGGAGGTGAGCGCGGCCACGCCGGCGGAGACCGACACGGCCACGTTCAGCACGTAGTCGATGATCAGCGAGGCGGCGGCGACCAGGCTGAGCCGCCGGCCCAGATGGCGCCCCGCGACCGCGTACGCGCCGCCCCCGTTCGGGAACGCGGCGATCACCTGCCGGTAGGAGAACGTCAGCGCCGCCAGCAGCACCACGATCGCCAGCGTGACCGGCAGGGTGAAACCGAGGCCCCGGCTGCCGGCCGTCGCCAGCACCACCACGATCGCCTCCGGCCCGTAGGCCACCGAGGCGAGCGCGTCCAGGGACAGCGCGGCCAGCCCCTGCGGCACCGTCAGCCGGTCCCTCTCCTGCCGTCTCCCCACGACCCGCCCGGCGGTGCGACCCCGATCCGCGCCCTCGGCACTCGCACCCACGGCTCCACCGTCCTCACGTCGCCTTCGGAACTCCGGAGGCAGGATCCCCCGCAAACCACCGAATACAGCGCAAGAGAGCTGTTAAAGGTCACCCGGGGCCGCTCGCGTCCTGCTACACCGGAAGAGGCAGGCAGGAGGTGCCCACGATGACCGACCACCTCGCCAGAGGGCCCGTTGCGATCGTCATCGCCCTCGTGGCTCCGCTCGCGGTCAGCGCGGTGCTGCTGCCCTTCCGCGCGGGTCTGCCCAACACCGTCGTCGCCCTCGCCCTCGTCGTGGTCGTGGTGGCGACGGCGGCCCTCGGACACCGGCCGGCCGGTGTCCTCGCCGCCGTGTCCGCGGCCGTCTGGTTCGACTTCTTCTTCACCGCCCCCTACGAGCGGCTCACGATCGCGGGCACCGCCGACATCACCACCGCCGTCGTGCTGCTCGCCGTCGCACTGACCGTCTCCCAACTGGCGGCCCGCGCCCGGCGCCTGGAAGTCGTCACCATCACCGACGCCGGCTACCTCGCCCAGATCCACCACGCGGCCCAGCTGGCCCGGGAGGCGACCTCACCCGACGCGGTGGTGGAGGTCGTGCGCGCACAACTCGTCGGCCTGCTCCATCTGCGCGGCTGCCGCTTCGAGTACGGCACCCTGCTCGGCCACGCCCCCCGCCTGGAACCCGACGGCTCCCTCACCGTCGGGCGCAGGACGTGGGACACCGACCGACTCGGCATGCCCGCCCAGGACATCGAACTGCGCGTCCTCGCCGGCGGCCACTTCCACGGCCGCTACCTCCTGCGGCCGACCCCCGGCCACACCCCGCCCCTCGAGGCCCGCCTGGTCGCCGTCACCCTGGCCGACCAGGTGGGCGCCGCCCTGCAGACCACCTGGAGAACCGTTCCCAGAAGCTGACAGGGACCAGAAACGACAGAACCCCCGTCTGACCAGGTCAGCGGGGGTCCCGACCCCGAGGGGTCCGGTAGGCCCTGTGGGACTCGAACCCACAACCAATGGATTAAAAGTCCACTGCTCTGCCAATTGAGCTAAGGGCCCAGGCGATGTTGCCTACCTGAGCATAGCGGGAGGCGGGCCTGTCGCCGATCGGGTATCGGGGGTGCCCGGCCGGAAGTTCACCGTGATCGACGGTGACCGGGTGACGGTTGCGGCCAGAAGATCCTCTTGCAGCCCCTCCAGCCGCCGGAGATCTTGGTGCGGCCAAGAACCGCGGGGCCCGTACGACAGGAGTCGTACGGGCCCCGCGGGGTGGGTTCAGCCGGCGTCAGCCGTTGCGCTTCCAGCGCGGCTTGTCGTCGCGGCGGCCGAAGGAGCCGCCGCTGCGGTGGTCGTCACGGCGGCCGTAGGGGCGCTCGTGGCCGCCGGAGCGGAAGCCGGGGCGGTCGCCCTGGCGGTCGCGGTTGAACGGGCGGTCGCTGCCGCGGTGCCCGCCGCGCTCGTCGCGCCGGGCCGGACGGTCGTCACGGCGGAAGCCGCCGCGGTCGTCACGGCGGTCGTCACGACGGTCGAAGGAGCCGCGGTCGTCACGACGGTCGAAGGAACGGGGCGCCCGGTCCCGGTCGCGGTCCCGGTTGAAGCCGCCGCGGTCGTCGCGCCGCTCGAAGGAACGGCCACCGCGGTCGCCCCGGTCGTCACGGCGGAAGCCACCGCGGTCGTCACGGCGGTCGAAGCCCCGGTCGTCGCGCCGCTCGAAGGAACGGCCACCGCGGTCGCCGCGGTCGTCACGGCGGAAGCCGCCACGGTCACCGCGGTCCCGGTCCCGGTTGAAGCCGCCGCGGTCGTCACGACGGTCGAAGGAACGGGGCGCACGGTCCCGGTCGCGGTCCCGGTTGAAGCCGCCGCGGTCGTCACGCCTCTCACGCCGGTCGTACGACGACGAGGCCGTCGTACGCTCCTCGCGCTCGACGCGCTCGACGCCCTCTTCCCGGTCGATGCGGTCGACGTCCCGCGCCGCCAGCTGCTCCGGCACCGACACCTCGGCCACCGCCTGCTCCCCGGCCACCGCGTCCGAGCCCTCGGACGGCACGGTCTCGCCGCGCTCGCGGGCGAGGCGGGCCACCAGCCGGTCGGCCTCCTCGCGCAGCTCGGCCGCACGCCGCTGCGCGCGCTCCAGCTGCTTGGCGAGGTGGGTGACCTCGCGCTCGGCCAGCTGGGCCGCGGTGCCCGCGGACTCGGCCTGCACCTCGGTCATCGACCGGGCGCCGGTGATCTCGGCGACCTCCGGGTCGAAGGCCGCGCCGCCCTGGATGATGTGGCGCGAGGCGTCCACGCCCGCGTCCTCCATGAGGCGGAAGATCTGACGCCGCTGGTGCGGCAGGGACAGCGAGACCACCGTGCCGGTACGGCCCGCGCGGGCGGTACGGCCGGCCCGGTGCAGGTAGTCCTTGTGGTCGCCGGCCGGGTCGACGTTCAGCACCAGGTCGATGCCGTCGACGTGGATGCCGCGGGCGGCGACGTCGGTGGCGACCAGGACGTTGACGTACCCGTCCTTGAAGTCGGCCAGGGTGCGGGTGCGGGCGCCCTGGGTCATGCCGCCGTGCAGCGCCTCGGCCTTCGCACCGGACTCGCGCAGCTGCTCGGCCACGCGGTCGGCGCCCAGCTGGGTGCGCACGAAGATGATGGTGCGGCCCTTGCGGGAGGCGATGGCCGCGGTGACCGGCGCCTTGTCCTTGGGCTTCACGATCAGGATGTGGTGGGACATGGTCGTCACCGCACCCTGCGCCGCGTCGACCTCGTGGCTGACCGGGTCGGTCAGGTAGCGGTCGACGAGGGTCTTGATCTCGTTCTCCATCGTCGCGGAGAACAGCATCCGCTGACCGCCCGCCGGAACCTGGTCGAGCAGCTCGGTGACCTCGGGCATGAAGCCCAGGTCGGACATCTGGTCGGCCTCGTCCAGGACGGCGATCTGCACGTCTTCGAGGGAGCAGGCGCCGCGGTTGATGATGTCGCGCAGCCGGCCCGGGGTGGCGACCAGGATGTCGACGCCCTTCTCCAGGGCGTAGATCTGGTTGCCCATCGAGGTGCCGCCGCAGACGACCTTCATCCGCAGACCGACGACGTCGCCGTAGGGCTGGAGGGCGTCGGCCACCTGCATGGCCAGCTCACGGGTCGGGGTGAGGATGACCGCGCGCGGCCGCTTCCGCTCGGTGCGGCCGCCGGCCAGCGTGGCCAGCGTCGGCAGACCGAAGGAGAGGGTCTTGCCGGAGCCGGTGCGGCCCCGGCCCAGGATGTCCTTCCCGGTCAGGGCGTCCGGGATGGTCGCGGCCTGGATCGGGAAGGGCGTGGTCACGCCGTTCTGCGCGAGCTTGCGGACGATGCCCTCGGGCAGGCCGAGGTCGTCGAAGGTGATCTCGGGCGCCTCGCGGCTCTCGGCCACCTCGTGGACCTCGGGGGCGTCGTCGGCGTTCTCGGGCACGACGGCGTGATCGGTGGAAATGGACATGCGAATGCGAAACCTTCCGGAGTCTCGTCGGCACGCGCCCGTCAACTCCGTGATTTCGCGCCACGACCGCCTCGATGCGGTCCGCCACGGCAAAGGAGAGTACGCGCCACACGGCGCGCTCTGCATGGGCGCCGGGCAAATGGGATCAAACGATCTACCACCATACGCACCCTGCACCCCCGAACGCAAACCGGCGGCGCGGCGCAGCCCGATCCGCGGTACGGTCCGACCACGGCGCACCCCGGTCCGCGACACGGCGCAGCCGAAGCGGCGGCGGGGTGTCCGTGGGTCAGCCACTCGCCCGCTGCGGCCGCCGCCCCGGCTTGTGCGGGCGGTCCCGCTGCTCCGGCTGCGCCCCGGTGCCGTCGTGCTCCGAGGGCGACGGCTCGGCCGTCGGCGGATCCGACGGGGCCGGCGGAGCGGGCGACGAGGCCGGCGGCTGCTCGGGCTCGGCGGACGTCTGCGGGGGCGCCGGCACCGCCTCGGCCGGCGTCGTCCCGCCCGCCTTCGGCGGCGTCCCGCCACTGCCCGGCGCAGCCGACGCACCGTCCCCCGCCGACGGCGAGGCCGAGGCCGACGGCGACGCGCCGGGCTTCCCCTTCGCCCCGTGACTCCGCTTGCCGTCCCCGCCGCCACCGGCGTGACCCGCGTCACCGCCGTACACCGCGTCCTCACCGCCCGGGGCCCGGCCGCCCCGCTGTCCGGCGGAGTGCGACGGCCCGGCCGCGCCGCCGGAGTCCTCCCCCACACTCATGCAGCCCGCGGCGGCGGTGACGGCGGTGACCACAGCGGCGAGACGGACGGATACGTACAAGGGGCGCACAGGCAGCCACCTCCGGGAGGAAGAAGTCGCCGTGTCCAACTCCGTTCACCCACGCGAGGACACGCGACCGGTCCCGGCAGGGATCAGCCGTAGCCCAGCGCGTGCAGACGCTCGTCGTCGATCCCGAAGTGGTGGGCGATCTCGTGAACCACCGTCACCTCCGTCTCCACGACCACGTCCTCCCGTGTCTCGCACATGCGCAGCGTCGGCCCGCGGTAGATCGTGATCCGGTCGGGCAGCACCCCCGCGTACCACTCGCCGCGCTCCGTCAGCGGGGTCCCCTCGTACAGCCCGAGCAGATCGGGATCGTCGGCGGGCGGCTCGTCCTCGACGAACACCGCGACGTTGTCCATCAGCCGCATCAGCTCCGGCGGAATCCGGTCGAGGGCCTCGGCCACCAGTTCCTCGAACTCCTCGCGCGTCATCTCCAGCACACGGTCATTGTCCGGCACCGCCCGCGCGACCATGCCCCGCGCGGGCATATCGGGTGTCGGGCATGGGCATACGCGCCCAATGTCCCGTGTCCCCGCCGCAGACCCGAACCGCCCGCACCCCCTCCGCGGCATACGGAGGGCGGTGCACACCGTCTCCCTCCGCGGCATACGGAGTGCGGTGCGCGCCGCCTTCCTCCGCGGCATACGCAGGGCGGTGCACGCCGTCGCCCTCCGCCGACGATCGCCCCGCCCGCGCCCGGACCTCTCGCCGGCGCAGGAGCCGCGCCCCTGGGCGCGCGCCGCCGGACTGGTGGCCGTCGTCCTGGCCGGTGCCTGGCTGGGGCTGCTCGTCGTCGGCAACGTAAGGGCCCCGGTCGGCCCGATGAACACCACGATGGCCCTGCGCCCGTCCCTGAGCGGCGGAACGAAGATCAACGTCTCGCCCCTCGGCTCCCTGGAGCTGGACAGCCATGTCGCCCCGGTCCGCCTCGACGTGAACGTCGACCAGCTCGACCCGCTCCGCTCCCAGGCCCTGGTCGACCACCCGGAACGCATGTCCGGCCTCCAGGACGAGGTGGCGCGCGACGTCGAGCACGGCACCCTCGACCTGGCCGTGCGGTCCTGCGTGGCCGTCGTCTCCGGCGCCACCGCGCTCGGCCTGGCGGTCTACCGCCGCCCGCGCCGCGCCCTGGCGGCCGGCGGCCTGGCCCTGACCCTGCTCGCCGCGTCCGGCGCGACGGCGTACGCCACCTGGAACCCCAAGTCGGTGCTGGAGCCGAAGTTCTCCGGGCTGCTGTCCTCGGCGCCCACCGTGGTCGGCAACGCGCGCAGCATCGTCACCGAGTTCGACGTCTACCAGAGGGAGCTGGCGCGCCTGGTGACGAACGTGACCAAGCTCTACGACGTCACCTCCACGCTCCCCGCCTACCAGCCGGACCCGACGACGATCCGGGTCCTGCACGTCTCCGACATCCACCTCAACCCGGCGAGCTGGAAGATCATCGCCTCGCTGGTGGAGCAGTACAAGGTGAACGTGATCGTCGACTCCGGCGACACGATGGACCACGGCACCGCGGCGGAGAACGGCTTCCTGGACCCGATCAAGGACCTGGGCGTCCCGTATGTCTGGGTGCGCGGCAACCACGACTCGAAGGTCACCCAGCGCTACCTGGAGCGGATGAAGAACGTGCACGTCCTGGACGACGGCCGCGCCGAGACCGTCGCCGGTCTGCGCTTCGCCGGGATCGGCGACCCCCAGTTCACCCCCGACCGCTCCGGCGCACCGGGCGCCGACGCCTCGGAGGAGCTGGCCGGTGCCCGGCTGGCCTCGGCCCTGCGCGACCAGCGGGCCGAGGGCACCCCGGTCGACATCGCCATCGCCCACGAGCCGTCCGCGGCGCGGGGGACGGACGGCACCGTGCCGCTGGTGCTGTGCGGCCACCTCCACCACCAGGGGACGGAGGTCCTCGCGTACGGCACGCGGCTGCGCATGGAGGGGTCCACGGGCGGCAGCGGGCTGCGCGCGGTCGAGGGGAAGTACCCGGCCCCGATCGAGGCGTCGATCCTCTACCTCGACCGGGACAGCCGCCGCCTCCAGGCCTGGGACGCGATCAGGCTGGGCGGCCTGGGCCAGACGACGGCCGAGGTCAGCCGCCACCTGCCCGAGGAGAACAGGCCGGGCGCCACCCCCTCCCCGACCGCGCCCTCCCTCTCCACGGCCTCCCCGGCCCCTCCGTCCGCGCCGTCCCCCTCCGGCTCGTAAACGGTTTTGGCGATACCCCCGGCCATCCCCTATGCTTTTCACGTCCCCGACGCGCTGAGAAGCGCCCAGGCGGGCCGATAGCCCTCATCGTCTAGCGGCCTAGGACGCCGCCCTTTCAAGGCGGTAGCACGGGTTCGAATCCCGTTGGGGGCACGCAGTACGGTGTGCGACACTTACGTTCGTCGGTTCGCACGCAAGCATGGTCCTGTGGAGCAGTTTGGAGTGCTCGCCACCCTGTCAAGGTGGAGGCCGCGGGTTCAAATCCCGTCAGGACCGCTGGGGTTTCGCAAGGAACCTCGTGGCTGGGTAGCTCAGTTGGTACGAGCGATCGCCTGAAAAGCGATAGGTCGCCGGTTCGACCCCGGCCCCAGCCACAAGAGAAGGATCCCGCCCATCGGGCGGGATCCTTTTTCGTTCCCGGGCCCGGTGACACCACCCGAGGACGTACGCGCACGCCGGACCGCACACCGGACTCGCCCTCCGGCAGGCCGCGCCCCCGGGCCCGCCACGCGCCCCCGGCAGGCCGCGCCCCCGGGCCCGCCACGCGCCCCCGGCAGGCCGCGGCAAAAGCGTTCGCCAGGATTTTCTCGGGGATGAGATCCTGGGTCCCGTATGTCTACGCATCCCGCCCCCGCCCTCGGCGCCCTCGCCTCCCGCCTGAACGAGTTGTCGTTGCGTGACGCGCACCGGCTCGGCCGCAGGCTCGAAGGCGCGCGCAAGATCCGCAAGCCGGAGGCGCGTGTCGCCGTCCTCGCCGAGATCGAGGGCGAGGTCGGGACGGCCGAGGAGCGCATGTCCGCCCGGCGTTCCCGGGTGCCGGCGGTCAGCTATCCCGAGCAACTGCCGGTCAGCCAGAAGAAGGACGAGATCGCCGACGCGATCCGCGCCCACCAGGTCGTCATCGTCGCCGGTGAGACCGGGTCCGGGAAGACCACGCAGATCCCGAAGATCTGCATGGAGCTCGGCCGGGGTGTGCGCGGCATGATCGGCCACACCCAGCCCCGCCGTATCGCCGCCCGCACCGTCGCCGAGCGCGTGGCCGAGGAGCTCGAAACGCCGCTGGGTGAGGCCGTCGGCTGGAAGGTGCGCTTCACCGACCAGGTGGACCCCGACGCCACGTTCGTGAAGCTGATGACGGACGGCATCCTGCTCGCCGAGATCCAGACCGACCGCGAGCTGCGCGCCTACGACACGATCATCATCGACGAGGCCCACGAGCGGTCGCTCAACATCGACTTCCTGCTGGGCTATCTGGCACAGCTGCTGCCGAAGCGGCCGGACCTGAAGGTCGTCATCACCTCGGCCACGATCGACCCCGAGCGCTTCTCCCGGCACTTCGGCGACGCGCCGATCGTCGAGGTCAGCGGGCGGACGTATCCCGTGGAGGTCCGCTACCGGCCGCTCCTGGAGGAGGACTCCGAGGACGCCGACCGGGATCAGATCACCGCGATCACGGATGCCGTCGAGGAGCTGATGGCCGAGGGGTCGGGGGACATCCTCGTCTTCCTCTCCGGGGAGCGGGAGATCCGGGACACCGCCGACGCACTGCTCAAGAAGAAGTACAGGTCCACCGAGGTGCTGCCGCTGTACGCGCGGCTGTCGCACGCCGAGCAGCACCGGGTCTTCCAGCCGCACACCGGCCGCAGGATCGTCCTGGCGACCAACGTCGCCGAGACCTCGCTGACCGTCCCCGGCATCAAGTACGTCATCGATCCCGGCTTCGCCCGGATCTCCCGCTACAGCCACCGCACCAAGGTGCAGCGGCTGCCGATCGAGCCGGTCTCGCAGGCCAGCGCCAACCAGCGCAAGGGCCGCTGCGGGCGTACGTCCGACGGCATCTGCATCCGGCTCTTCAGCGAGGACGACTTCCTCACCCGCCCCGAGTTCACGGACGCGGAGATCCTGCGCACCAACCTCGCCTCCGTCATCCTCCAGATGACCGCGGCCGGCCTCGGCGAGATCGAGAAGTTCCCGTTCATCGACCCGCCGGACCACCGCAACATCCGTGACGGCGTGCAGCTGCTCCAGGAGTTGGGCGCGCTGGACCCGGCGCAGAAGGACCCCCGCAAACGGCTCACGCAGACCGGCCGCAAGCTCGCCCAGCTGCCGGTCGACCCGCGCCTGGCCCGCATGGTGCTGGAGGCCGACCGCAACGGCTGCGTCCGCGAGGTCATGGTGATCGCGGCCGCGCTGTCCATCCAGGACCCGCGCGAGCGTCCCGCCGACAAGCAGACCCAGGCCGACCAGCAGCACGCCCGCTTCCGGGACGAGACCAGCGACTTCCTCGCCTTCCTCAACCTGTGGCGCTACATCCGCGAGCAGCAGAAGGAGCGGGGCTCCTCGTCGTTCCGGCGCATGTGCAAGCAGGAGTTCCTCAACTTCCTGCGCATCCGCGAGTGGCAGGACATCTACAGCCAGCTGCGCACGGTCGCCAAGCAGATGGGCATCCACCTCGACGAGCAGGACGCGCCCGCCGACCGGATCCACGTCTCGTTGCTGGCCGGTCTGCTCTCGCACATCGGCATGAAGGACGTGAAGGAGTCCAAGGACTCCGGGTCCGGCGCGCGCAAGGACGGCGGCCGGGGCGAGTACCTGGGCGCCCGCAACGCCAAGTTCGCGGTCTTCCCCGGCTCGGCGCTGTTCAAGAAGCCGCCGCGGTTCGTGATGTCCGCCGAGCTCGTCGAGACCTCCCGGCTGTGGGCCCGCGTCAACGCGAAGATCGAGCCGGAGTGGGTCGAGCCGCTCGCCGAACACCTCCTGAAGCGCACGTACAGCGAACCGCACTGGGAGAAGGACCAGGCGGCGGTGATGGCGTACGAGAAGGTCACGCTGTACGGCGTGCCGATCGTCGCCCAGCGGAAGGTGAACTACGGGCGGATCGACGCGGAGCTCAGCCGGGAGCTGTTCATCCGCAACGCGCTCGTCGAGGGCGACTGGCGCACGCACCACAAGTTCTTCGCCGACAACCGCAAGCTCCTCAGCGAGGTGGAGGAGCTGGAGCACCGGGCCCGGCGCCGGGACATCGTCGTCGACGACGAGACGCTGTTCGACTTCTACGACCGGCGGGTGCCCGAACACGTCGTCTCCGGGGCGCACTTCGACTCCTGGTGGAAGCACAAACGGCACGAGCAGCCGGACTTCCTGGACTTCGAGCGGGAGATGCTGATCCGGGAGTCGGCGGAGGCGGTCACCAAGGCCGACTATCCGGACTCCTGGCGGCAGGGGAACCTGAAGTTCCGGGTGACGTACCAGTTCGAGCCGGGCGCGGACGCGGACGGCGTGACCGTCCACATCCCGCTGCAGGTGCTGAACCAGGTCACGGACGAGGGCTTCGACTGGCAGATCCCGGGTCTGCGCGAGGAGGTCGTCACCGAGCTGATCCGCTCCCTGCCCAAGCCCGTCCGCCGCAACTACGTGCCGGCGCCGAACTACGCGAAGGTGTTCCTGGACAGGGCGGTGCCGTTGCAGGAGCCGCTGACCACCACCATGGCGCGCGAACTGAAGCGCATGGTCGGGGTGCCCTTCGAGGCCGAGGACTTCGACTGGTCCCGGGTCCCCGACCACCTGAAGATCACCTTCCGGATCGTCGACGAGCGGCGCCGCAAGCTGGCCGAGGACAAGGACCTCGAGGCCCTGAAGCTGAAGCTGAGGCCCAAGGCGCGCAAGGCGCTGTCCCAGGCCGCCGCGGCGACCGCGGAGCGGCAGGGCGGGGAGTCCCTGGAGCGCAAGGGCCTGACCGACTGGACCATCGGCACGCTGACCCGCGTTTTCGAGACGCGTCGGGCCGGCCAGCCGGTGAAGGCCTACCCGGCGCTCGTGGACGACGGCGACACCGTGTCCGTACGGCTCTTCGACACCGAGGCCGAGCAGGCCGAGGCCATGTGGCGGGGCACGCGGCGGCTGATCCTGCGCAACATCCCGGTCAACCCCGCGAAGTTCGCGTCCGAGAAGCTGAGCAACCCGCAGAAGCTCGCCCTGTCGGCGAACCCGCACGGCTCGATCCAGGCGCTGTTCGACGACTGCGCGACGGCGGCGGCGGACCGGCTGATCGCGGACTTCGGCGGGCCGGTCTGGGACGAGGAGTCGTACCGGAAGCTGTACGACAAGGTGCGGGCCGAGATCGTGGACGTGACCGTGCGGACGGTGGGCCAGGTGCAGCAGGTGCTGGCCGCCTGGCAGGCCTGTGAGCGCCGCCTGAAGGCCGTACGCAGCCCCGCGCTGCTGCCGAACCTGGCGGACCTGCGGGCGCAGCTGGACGGCCTGGTGAAGCCCGGCTTCGTCACGGCGTCCGGGGTGCGCCGCCTGCCGGACCTGATGCGCTACCTGGTGGCCGCCGACCGCCGGCTCCAGCAGATGCCGACGAACGTCCAGCGGGACACCACGCGCATGGAGAAGGTCCACGAAATGCAGGACGAGTACGCGTGGCTGCTCGAGCAGATGCCGCGGGGCCGGCCGGTGCCGTCCTCGGTCCTGGACATCCGCTGGATGATCGAGGAACTCCGGGTGAGCTACTTCGCGCACGCGCTGGGCACGGCGTACCCGGTCTCCGACAAGCGGATCGTGAAGGCGATCGACGCGGCCGCCCCGTGACGGTGCGCGCACCCTGCGTGAGTTCGACCCGGCAGCCCTGCTCCTGTACAGTCTCATCTCGCAGCGCACCGCACGAATGGCGCCGCGAAACCAGGTCCTGTGGAGCAGTTTGGAGTGCTCGCCACCCTGTCAAGGTGGAGGCCGCGGGTTCAAATCCCGTCAGGACCGCATTGTCAAGAGGGTCTGTGTCCCCCAGGGGGCGCGGGCCCTCTTCCCGTGTGCGCACACCGTCGGCTCCGTTCGCACTGTCCGCGCTGTCCGCGCCGCGCCGTGCGTTCCGGAAGGGCGAAGGGGCCGGCGTCGGCCAGTGGCGCGCCGCCGCGTCTTGACGGCGTCACATTCCCTCGGTACCCAGGGAGCAGGCTCCGCTCCCCCGCGGTTCACCGGAGGTGGCGTATGACGGCATCGGCCAGGCACGAGACGCGGGCGCTGCTCCGCGCACATCTCGCGGCCGCCTCGTCGTACCGCCATCTCACCCGCCGCTGCGCCGTCTGCCGCCGCCTGCTGCGACTGGCGATGGACGGCGCCCCACGGACGGCCTCCGGAACCCCGGAGGAGGCGGTGAGGGACGACAACCCCTCGACGGCGTGAGCGGCGCCGTGGCGTCCCTCGTGTCCCGAACTCCCTTGCAGGCGTGGGGCGATGGAACCGGAGCCTCCATTAGCGCAGAGACACGGCCGGTAACAAGCGCCTCGGTATGTGACGGGTGTCACCGAATGAGTTTCTGAAAGTGCGGTACTTACACCCGCCCTACACAGGGTCAATTTAATATGTGCAATTGCACCGCCCTGTGTGCTGCTCCACCGATGATCCGCCGAGCCTCCCCAGACTCCGACAAGCCCACTCACAGAGCCACCCCGAGGGTCCCGGAAGACGCACAAAAAAGATCGCGCTGGACTCGGCGGAGTCCAGCGCGATCGACGACGCACCCTTGTTCACTTGCCTGCGGAGCTCTGACGGCTTGGGCGTGGGGTCTGTTGGGGCAGTCCCCGCGTCGCTTGGAGCTGCGGGTCCGGACGCCTCGGCCAGTTGGGGGACCAGCCGGTTCGTCCGGTTATTCGGTTGTTCAGGCCTCGCTGCGCTGCTGCGGAATGCCCGCGAGCAGTGCGCGGACCTCGGCCTCGCGGTAGCGGCGGTGCCCGCCGAGCGTGCGGATCGACGTGAGCTTGCCGGCCTTCGCCCAGCGCGTGACCGTCTTGGGGTCGACGCGGAACATGGTGGCGACCTCAGCCGGGGTCAGCAGCGGCTCGGCATCAGGGGTGCGAGCGGTCATGAGCGGCCTCCTCGGGAGAACCGAACCTTCTCGGTTCTTTCCTCTAAATTCTGCACCTTGACCCGCGTTGCCCGAAATGGCGGACGCGAGTCGAGTCGGTTATAGGACGAACGGCTTGTCCTCGGCACTACAACTACACCATCTGTCCAGCCGCGTCGGCCAAACCGATGGAATTGCCCTCCCAGGTGTTCATCAGCGACGGAAGCCGATGGACCATGTCATAGCGGACAGTCACGCCACTGTGACGATCAGTCACAGCACGATCAGGAGTCACCAGACCCCCCAAAGAGTGCAATACGGCAATTCCGCCCACAGTGGAGCACAGGTGGACGTATGGAGCCCTCCCCGGACTCCTTGTCCTATTTTGGCACGAGGGGTGGTAAGCGGCGCAAGGGTCGGGTAAGTGCCGTCCGTCACCCTTGACGCAATCGCCCGGATCGGGACCTACATCCCGTCAGCTCCCGGAAACGCCCCCGACGGTACGTCGTTCACGTCCCGTTCATCCGTGATCCACGTCACCCCGGCACGAGGCCCTGGCGGGGCGTCAGTTCGCGGAGCGCCGGTCGCGCACCGCCCGCCAGCGCTCCACGAGCCGTCCGTACGCCGCTCCCGCGGCCGCCCCGTCGCCCTGGCGCAGCGCCTCGATCCCCTCGGCCACGTCGGCGGCGGAGTGGTCGCCCTCCAGCTCACCGGCCGGCAGCGCGTGCACCAGGCCGCCGTAGTCCAACTCCACCAGCGAGCGCGGATGGAACTCCTCCAGCCAGCGTCCGACGTCCACCAGTCCGTCGATCAGCGGCCCCTCGTCGATGGCGTCCTTCAGCGCCCGCAGGCCGCGCGCCACCCGCCGCCGCGCCTGCACCATCGGCGTCCGGTAGCGCAGCACCGGCAGGTCGTCCCCGAAGCCGCCGGGATCCCCGCTGTCCCCCGAGCCCTTGACGTACTCCCGTTCCTCGTCGGAGACCAGCACGAACCAGTTCAGCGGCACCTGCCAGGTCGCGGTGCGGATCCAGGGGCGGGCGTCGGGGTTGTCGGCCAGCCAGCGCTCGTAGTCCTGGGCGGCCTGGCGGCGCACCAGCGGCGGCAGCACCGCGTCCAGCACGACGGCCGGGAAGTCCTCGGCGAGATCACCCAGGGCCTGCCAGCCGCGCAGCCGGGTGCGCCAGGGACAGACGCAGACCACTCCGTCGACGTCGAGCACGAACGCGTCCGGGCTCTCGTGCACCGGCACCGGCACCGGCGGGGTGGGCAGCAGGTCGGCCAGCGAGCGGCGCAGTTCGTCCTGGCAGGAGGGGCGGTCGGGGCGGCGGGCATAGCGCGCCCAGTGGCTGCGCTCCGGCTCCGGGAAGGCGGCCAGCGGCTCGTAGACGCGCAAGTAGGTCGCGTACGGGACGACCACGGAGGACACCTTGGGCACGCCTGCTCCCTCCCCACCGAACCGGACCCGAAACCCGCACGGGCCGCACCCGGCTGGACGGAAAACCACTGCAAATCGTCCCACGCCCGGGTGGCGGCGTACTCCGGGGGAGGGTGATCGCCACCACCGCGGCCATGGGGAGCGGGGTCAGGGTCTAATCTCCTGCTGAGCGGCCCACCGGCCGCCGCCCACCACCCCTCCTTCCGCCCTCGCCACCACAACGCGCGGGGACCTCGGAGGGCCAGTCCCCGCTCGCCGCTACTTACCCGGGAGTCACCACCGTGACCGACGTGACCAACGGCGTCCTGCACACCCTGTTCCACTCGGAGCAGGGGGGTCATGAGCAGGTCGTGCTCTGTCAGGATCGCGCCAGCGGCCTCAAGGCCGTCATCGCCATCCACTCCACCGCCCTGGGCCCCGCGCTCGGCGGTACACGTTTCTACCCGTACGCGACCGAGGAGCAGGCCGTCGCCGACGCGCTGAACCTCGCCCGCGGCATGTCGTACAAGAACGCCATGGCCGGCCTCGCCCTCGGCGGCGGCAAGGCCGTGATCATCGGTGACCCGGAGAAGATCAAGACCGAGGAACTGCTGCTCGCCTACGGGCGGTTCGTCGCCTCGCTCGGCGGGCGCTACGTCACCGCGTGCGACGTCGGCACGTACGTGGCCGACATGGACGTGGTGGCGCGCGAGTGCCGCTGGACGACCGGCCGCTCGCCCGAGAACGGCGGCGCGGGCGACTCCTCGGTCCTGACCGCCTTCGGCGTCTACCAGGGCATGCGTGCCTCCGCCCAGCACCTGTGGGGCGACCCGTCGCTGCGCGACCGCAAGGTCGGCGTCGCGGGCGTCGGCAAGGTCGGGTACTACCTCGTGGAGCACCTGGTCAAGGAGGGCGCCCAGGTCGTGATCACGGACGTGCGGCCGGACGCCGTACGGCGTGTCACCGACCAGTACCCCACCGTGGCGGTGGCCGCCGACACCGACGCGCTGATCCGGACCGAGGGGCTGGACGTCTACGCCCCCTGCGCGCTCGGCGGTGCCCTGAACGACGACACCGTGCCGGTGCTGACCGCCAAGGTGGTGTGCGGCGCGGCCAACAACCAGCTCGCCCACCCGGGCGTCGAGAAGGATCTGGCCGACCGCTCGATCCTCTACACGCCGGACTACGTGGTGAACGCCGGCGGTGTCATCCAGGTCGCCGACGAGCTGGACGGCTTCGACTTCGACCGGTGCAAGGCGAAGGCGTCGGAAATCTTCGACACCACGCTCGCCATATTCGCACGTGCGAAGGAAGACGGGATTCCGCCGGCCGCCGCGGCCGACCGGATCGCCGAGCAGCGGATGACAGACGCCAGGGCCGCCAGGAACGCGCGGCCCGCCCGCTGACGCACGGCGGACGTCTCGCCTCCGCGCGGTACCTGCCGGTGGACAGTTGGAGAGAACTCTCACTTCCACCGGCGGGTCGTCTGCGGATAAGTGGTTAAAATCGCCACTGACCAGCAAGGACAGGTTTCCTTGGCGGTCCTGTGCACACGCGCGTCCGGTGGGCGACGTACCGTATGGGCGTGGGCTCAGGTACCGTGGAAGCCCTACGGACCGGTCTCTCCATGGAGAGCCCGTTCCGGATCATGAACGCGTGTCAGACTCTGGGGCCGTTGAGCCCCGTCGTTGAGGGGGTCGAGCCATGGGGCGCGGCCGGGCCAAGGCCAAGCAGACGAAGGTCGCCCGCCAGCTGAAGTACAACAGCGGTGGGACGGACCTCTCACGCCTGGCTGAGGAGCTGGGCGCATCGACATCGAATCAGTCACCGAACGGCGACCGCTTCGAGGACGATGAGCACGAGGACGACCCGTACGCACGGTACGCCGATGTGTACGAGGACGACGAGGACGAGGACGAGGACGACAACTCCTCGCGGCAACACCGTCGCGGCGCATAACGCCCGCGGCGGCTCAGCCGTATCCAGCGTGCCGTAGGCATCGCATCGCACCCGGTCCGGGGCTCATGCACCGGACCGGGTTTCGTGCGCCCGCCGACGCCCACCGGGCGCCGGCGGCCGAAGCGTGCCGGTCACGGGTGTGGTTCACGCGTGGTCTCCCACCAGGGCGGCGCCCGTGGTGTGCTCGCCGCGGTCGGTGATCTCGCCGGCCACCCAGGCGTCGACCCCGCGGTCGGCCAGGGTAACGAGGGCCACGTCGACCGACTCCTGGGGCACGATCGCGATCATGCCCACGCCGATGTTGAGGGTCTTCTCCAGCTCCAGCCGCTCGACGTCGCCGGTCCTGGCGACCAGGTCGAAGACGGGGGCCGGGGTCCAGGTGGAGCGGTCGACCACGGCGTGCAGACCGTCCGGGATCACCCGGGCCAGGTTGGCGGCGAGCCCGCCGCCGGTGACATGGCTGAAGGCGTGCACCTCGGTGGTGCGGATCAGCGCCAGGCAGTCCAGCGAGTAGATCTTGGTCGGCTCCAGCAGCTCCTCGCCGAGGGTGCGGCCGAGGTCCTCGACATGTGCCTCCAGGGACAGCCCGCCGCGGTCCAGCAGCACATGCCTGACCAGGGAGTACCCGTTGGAGTGAAGCCCGGAGGACGCCATGGCGATCACCGCGTCACCCGTACGGATGCGATCCGGACCGAGCAGCCGGTCCGCCTCCACGACGCCCGTGCCCGCGCCGGCGACGTCGAAGTCGTCCGCGCCGAGCAGCCCCGGGTGTTCCGCGGTCTCGCCGCCGACCAGCGCGCAGCCGGCCAGGACGCAGCCCTCGGCGATGCCCTTGACGATGGCGGCGACCCGCTCGGGGTGGACCTTGCCGACGCAGATGTAGTCGGTCATGAACAGCGGCTCGGCACCGCACACCACGATGTCGTCCATGACCATGGCGACCAGGTCGTGGCCGATGGTGTCGTACACGCCGAGCCGACGGGCGATGTCGACCTTGGTGCCGACGCCGTCCGTGGCGGAGGCCAGCAGCGGGCGCTCGTAGCGCTTGAGGGCGGAGGCGTCGAAGAGGCCGGCGAAGCCGCCGAGGCCGCCGAGCACCTCGGGGCGACGGGTCTTCTTCACCCATTCCTTCATGAGCTCGACGGCGCGGTCGCCCGCTTCGATATCGACGCCGGCGCTCGCGTAGCTGGCGCCAGTGGTCTCGGAAGACATGACCTTGGGAACCTTCGTGTCGTCGTGCGTGCTTACGGGCGGCGGATCGCGTCGGCCGCGGCCGTTCCGGCCGGGCCGGCGGCCAGCTCGGACTCCAGCAGCTGCTTGCCGAGCAGCTCCGGGTCGGGCAGCTCCATCGGGTACTCGCCGTCGAAGCAGGCGCGGCACAGGTTCGGCTTGGCGATGGTGGTCGCCTCGATCATGCCGTCGATGGAGATGTACGCCAGCGAGTCGGCGCCCAGCGAGGTGCCGATCTCGTCGACGCTCATGCCGTTGGCGATGAGCTCGGCCCGCGTGGCGAAGTCGATACCGAAGAAGCAGGGCCACTTCACCGGCGGCGAGGAGATCCGGATGTGCACCTCGGCGGCACCGGCCTCGCGCAGCATCCGCACCAGGGCCCGCTGGGTGTTGCCGCGCACGATCGAGTCGTCGACGACCACCAGGCGCTTGCCCTTGATGACCTCCTTCAGCGGGTTCAGCTTCAGGCGGATGCCGATCTGCCGGATGGTCTGCGAGGGCTGGATGAAGGTGCGGCCCACATAGGCGTTCTTCACCAGACCGCTGCCGAAGGGGATGCCGGAGGCCTCCGCGTACCCGATCGCGGCGGGGGTGCCGGACTCCGGGGTCGCTATGACGAGGTCGGCCTCGGCGGGGGCCTCCTTCGCCAGTCGGCGGCCCATCTCGACCCGGGAGAGGTAGACGTTCCGGCCGGCGATGTCGGTGTCAGGACGGGCCAGGTACACGTACTCGAAGACGCAGCCCTTGGGCTTCGCTTCCGCGAATCGGGAGGTGCGCAGACCGTTCTCGTCGATGGCGACGAACTCGCCGGGCTCGATCTCCCGGACGAAGCTGGCACCGGTGATGTCCAGTGCCGCGGTCTCCGAGGCGACGACCCAGCCGCGCTCCAGACGGCCCAGGACCAGCGGGCGGATGCCCTGCGGGTCTCGGGCGGCGTAGAGGGTGTGCTCGTCCATGAACACGAGGCTGAAGGCGCCCTTGACCTGCGGCAGGACGGTGTGGGCCGCGTCCTCGATGGTCAGCGGCTTGCCGTCGGCGTCGACCTGGGCGGCCAGCAGGGCCGTGAGCAGGTCGGTGTCGTTGGTGGCCGCGACACGGGTGGAGCGCCCGTTGTCGTCCTTCGGCAGCTCGGCCACCATCTCGGCGAGCCGGGCGGTGTTGACCAGGTTCCCGTTGTGGCCGAGAGCGATCGATCCGCGCGCGGTGGCGCGGAACGTCGGCTGGGCGTTCTCCCACACGGAGGCGCCGGTGGTCGAGTAGCGGGCGTGTCCGACCGCGATATGACCTTGGAGGGAGCCGAGCGAGGTCTCGTCGAAGACCTGGGAAACCAGGCCCATGTCCTTGAAGACGAGGATCTGGGAGCCGTTGCTGACCGCGATACCCGCGGATTCCTGGCCCCGATGCTGGAGGGCGTAGAGCCCGAAGTACGTGAGCTTTGCGACCTCTTCACCCGGAGCCCAGACACCGAAGACGCCGCACGCGTCCTGGGGGCCCTTCTCACCGGGGAGCAGGTCGTGGTTGAGTCGTCCGTCACCACGTGGCACGGTTCCGAGTGTAGGCGAGGTCGACCACTGGTCCGAATGGGGGGATGGCCGCCCGTCCGGGTCCGCTCTCGCGCCACTTCTCCCGCCCCGTCGCCGTTTTAGCAGGTCAGAGCAGTGAATCGATGATCCATCCGGTGCCGTCGGCACCGTCGGGAGGGCACGGCGGACTTTTCCGCGGGGGACATGAGTGAGGCGTCGCACATCATTCGGGCCGTGGACACCACGGGGAGCGGGTTCAGGCCAGGAGCGGCAGCAGCCCGCCGAGATCGGCCCGCTCCCCGCTCGCGCTGACCGCGGCGGCCGCCACGGCGTCCTGCCAGGCCAGCCGGCCGGCGGCCAGCCGGACCCAGGTGAGCGGGTCGGTCTCGACGACGTTGGGCGGGGTGCCGCGGGTGTGCCGGGGGCCCGGCACGCACTGCACGACGGCGTACGGCGGGATGCGCACCTCGGTCGAGCCGCCGGGCGCCCGGGCGGCGAGCGTATCGGCCAGCAGCCTCGTCGCGGTGGCCAGCGCCTGGCGGTCGTAGGGGATGTCCAGACCTGGCACGGCGGCGTTCAGGTCGTCGGTGTGGACGACGAGCTCCACCGTGCGGGTGACGACGTAGTCGGCCAGCGGCAGGGCGCCCGCGCTGGTGTCGAGCAGCCGGGTACCGGGATGCCCGGCGAGAGCGGCCGTGAAGTCCCGTTCGGCGGCCTCGAGGTGGGCGACGGGGTCGGGGTTGCCCTCGGCGAGCTCGCGGGCGTGTGCCGCGATGGCCGGGGCGTCGGCGCCGATGGCCGACGGCCAGTCGTGCAGGGCACCGTCCTGCTTGGCCGGCTCGGGCCGGTCGAGCAGCCGGCCGACGGCCGACAGGGCCATGCCGACGTGGGCGACCAGATCCCGCACGGTCCAGTCGCCGAGCCGCGTGGGCAGCGCGAGCTGCTCGGGGGTCAGGGCGCGGACGGCGTCCCGCACATGACCGGACTGGGCCAGGACGGCGGCGCGGGTCCTGCCGGGGTCATAGGTCCGGGTGCGCTTCTTGGCCGGGGGCATGACGGCGAGCCTATGCCTTCACGGCGTAGCCGCTCAGGCCCTTTTCGACCAGCTCGAAGGCGCGCCGGACCCGCTCGGGGGCGTCGGCAGCGACCTCCTCCGGGCTCTCGCCGTCGTCGATGCGGCGGTGGTTCTCCTCGACGAGGGCGTTGCGGGCGGCACTGAGCATGGCGGCGGCGACGGTCGCGAGCATCACGTCTCCGGTTTCCTCGGCGAGGAGACCGGCCAGGTCCCGGGTGCCCTTCTGGGCGCCGAGGAAGGCGCGTTCCATCAGGGCCGGAGTCTGCACGACGAGCCTGCGCACCATGCGGGCGAACGGCTCGCTGTGCAGGCCGACCGACGGGTCGCGTGCCTCGACCAGTTCGAGGAGCTGCCGTCGTACGGCGTCGACGGCGCTCTCGTCCGGCCGGCGCTCGCGCACGGCCCTGGCCGCGTCGCCGAAGTGCTCCTCCATGGGACGGAAGACCAGGTCCTCCTTGGACCCGAAGTAGTTGAAGACGGTCATCTTCGACACGTCGGCGGCATCGGCGATCTGCTGCACGGACACGTCGTCGAAGCCCCGTTCCGTGAAGAGCTCGATCGCCGTGCGGTAGATCCTCATCGCCGTCTGCCGCTTCTTGCGCTCGCGCAGCCCCATCGCTTCCGCCATGAGATCACAGTACCAAGATGAAGTTTTGGCCGAGATGAAAGATGAGCTCGGATGAAATATTGACTGAGTACACTCTCGTGCGTCATGGTGACATCCATGACCGAGACCCAGCGCAAAGTCGGCTTCCTCGTCTGCCTCGTCACCATCGTCCTGGCGCTGCTGGACCTGCAGATCGTCTCCGCGGCCACCGTCCCGATCGTCCGGGACCTCGACCCCGAACACGGCATCGACAAGATCCCGTGGCTGGTCAGCGCCTACGCGCTGGCGTCGGCCGCGATGCTGCCGCTGTACGGCAAGCTGTGCGACGTCCTCGGTCCCAAGCGGGTCTTCACCGGCGCGATCGCCACCTTCCTGCTGGGTTCCGCGCTGTGCGGCGCGGCCCAGTCGATGGGCGAGCTGATCGTGGCCCGCGCGCTGCAGGGCCTGGGCGGCGGTGGGCTGATGAGCGTCACGATGGTGGTCATCGCCCACCTCAAGGGCCCCGGAGAGGACACGGCGCAGGGCGGCAACCTCGGCGGCATCGTCGCCGGCGGCGGCATGGCGATCGGGCCCTGGATCGGCGGTCTGCTGGCCGACCACGCGAGCTGGCGCTGGATCTTCTACGTCAACCTGCCGGTCGGCCTCGCGGTCCTCGTCGCCGCCGCCTTCGCCTTGAAGCTTCCCGAGCGCCCTGTGCGCCGGCCGATCGACTACGCGGGCGCCGCGCTCGCGGCGGCCTTCTCCAGTGCGCTGCTGCTGGTGACGGACTGGGGCGGCAAGCGGTACCCCTGGTCCTCCCCGGTCGTCCTGGGTCTCGCCCTGGCGGCGCTCGTGGCACTCGCCCTCTTCCTGTGGCGGCAGGTGCGGGCGCCCGAACCGGTGCTTCCGCTCTCCCTGTTCACGGTGCGTGAGCTGCGCCTGGGCTTCGCCGTCCAGGGCATCCTGGGCAGCGCGATGATGTGCGCCATCTACTACGTCCTGATCTACCTCCAGGTCGCGCGCGGCGTCTCCAGCTCCTCGGCCGGTCTCTACCTCGTACCGATGGCCGTCGGCCTGGCGGTCTCCGGCACACTGACCGGACCGCTCGGCGCTCGCGGCTGGTCGGCGCGCACCTTCACCATCAGCGGCACGGCCACCAGCGCCCTCGCCTTCGCACTGCTCGCCACGACGACAGGGCCGGACACCTCGCTGTGGCTGATCCGCGGCGAACTCCTGCTGGCCGGCGCCGGGTTCGGCCAACTCGTCGGCCAGCTGATCCTGCTGGTCCAGGGTGCCGCGCCGCGCGACCAGCTCGGTGTCGCCACCACAGGCATCCGCTTCTTCCAGACCCTCGGCAGCGCCCTGGGCACGGCGGTCTTCGGCGCCGTCCTGGCCCGCCTGTACGCCGCCCACGGCACCGGCGGCGACGTCAGCGCCCTGGCCCGGCTGACCGGCGCGGCCCACGCGGACGGCGTGCGCGCCTTCGTCGATGCCACGCAGGTGGTGTTCTGGGGCGGGGCCGCGCTGATGGTGATGGCCTCGCTGCTCGCCCTCCGTCTGCCCAGGACCCGCCCGGCCGCCCCCAGGACCCCGCCCCAGCAGGAGACGGTCCCGGCCTGACGGCGCCCCACCCCGGATGACCGTGAGCAGGAGCACGGCAGCACCGAGGCCCCGCCTGTACGGCGGGGCCTCGGTCAGCGTGGGATGCGAGCGGCCGCTACGCCAGCAGTGCCGGGATCGTCCCCTCGTGGGCCTCGCGCAGCTCGGCCAGGGTCAGCTCGAAGGCGCCCTGGACCTCGACCGTGTCACCGTCCACGACACCGATGCGGGTGGCGGGCAGGCCCCGCGCGCCGCACATGTCGGTGAAGCGGACCTCCTCGGAGCGCGGCACGGCGACGACCGCGCGGCCGGCCGACTCCGACAGGAGGAAGGTGAACGCGTCCAGGCCGTCGGGTACGACCAGGCGCGCGCCCTTGCCGCCCAGGAGGGCGGACTCCACGACCGCCTGGATCAGGCCGCCGTCGGACAGGTCGTGCGCGGAGTCGACCATGCCGTCGCGGGAGGCGGAGATCAGGATCTCGGCCAGCAGCCGCTCACGCTCCAGGTCGACCTTCGGGGGCAGGCCGCCGAGGTGGTCGTGGACCACCTGCGACCAGGCCGAGCCACCGAACTCCTCGCGGGTGTCGCCGAGGAGGTACAGCAGCTGGCCCTCCTCCTGGAAGGCGACCGGGGTGCGGCGGGCGACGTCGTCGATCACACCGAGGACGGCGACCACCGGGGTCGGGTGGATGGCGGCCTCGCCCGTCTGGTTGTAGAGCGAGACGTTGCCGCCGGTCACCGGGGTGCCCAGCTGCTTGCAGCCGTCCGCAAGACCGCGCACGGCCTCCGCGAACTGCCACATCACGGCCGGGTCCTCGGGCGAGCCGAAGTTCAGGCAGTCGGAGACCGCCAGCGGCTTCGCGCCCGTGGTGGCGACGTTGCGGTACGCCTCCGCCAGCGCGAGCTGCGCGCCCGTGTACGGGTCGAGCTTGGCGTAGCGGCCGTTTCCGTCCGTGGCGAGGGCGACGCCGAGGCCGGTCTCCTCGTCGATCCGGATCATGCCGGAGTCCTCGGGCATGGCCAGGACGGTGTTGCCCTGCACGAAGTGGTCGTACTGCTGGGTGATCCACTTCTTGGACGCCTGGTTCGGGGACGCCACGAGCTTCAGGACCTGCGCCTTCAGCTCCTCGGCGGTCCCCGGGCGCGGCAGCTTGTTCGCGTCGTCGGCCTGGAGGGCGTCCTGCCACGAGGGGCGCGCGTACGGGCGCTCGTAGACCGGGCCCTCGTGGGCGACCGTGCGCGGGTCGACGTCGACGATCTTGCCGCCGTGCCAGTAGATCTCCAGCCGGTCGCCGTCGGTCACCTCACCGATGACGGTGGCGATGACGTCCCACTTCTCGCAGATCTCCAGGAAGCGGTCGACCTTCTCCGGTTCGACGACCGCGCACATGCGCTCCTGCGACTCGCTCATGAGGATCTCCTCGGGCGAGAGCGTGGAGTCGCGCAGCGGGACGTCGTCCAGGACGACGCGCATGCCGCCGGAACCGTTGGAGGCCAGTTCGCTCGTCGCGCAGGACAGGCCGGCCGCGCCGAGGTCCTGGATGCCGACGACCAGCTTCTCGGCGAAGGCCTCCAGGGTGCACTCGATGAGCAGCTTCTCCTGGAAGGGGTCGCCGACCTGAACGGCGGGGCGCTTGCTCGGCTTCGCGTCGTCGAAGGTCTCACTCGCCAGGATCGACGCGCCGCCGATGCCGTCGCCGCCCGTGCGGGCGCCGTACAGGACGACCTTGTTGCCCGTGCCGGAGGCCTTGGCCAGGTGGATGTCCTCGTGCCGCATCACGCCGACGCAGCCCGCGTTGACCAGCGGGTTGCCCTGGTAGCAGGCGTCGAAGACGACCTCGCCGCCGATGTTGGGCAGGCCCAGGCAGTTGCCGTAGCCGCCGATGCCCGCCACTACGCCGGGGAGCACCCGCTTGGTGTCGGGGTGGTCGGCCGCGCCGAAGCGCAGCGGGTCCACGACGGCGACCGGACGGGCACCCATCGCGATGATGTCGCGCACGATGCCGCCGACGCCGGTGGCCGCGCCCTGGTAGGGCTCGACGTAGGAGGGGTGGTTGTGCGACTCGACCTTGAAGGTGACCGCGTAGCCCTGGCCGACGTCCACCACACCGGCGTTCTCGCCGATGCCGACGAGCAGGGCGTCGTTCTCGGGAGCCTTCTCGCCGAACTGGCGCAGGTGCACCTTGGAGGACTTGTACGAGCAGTGCTCGGACCACATCACGGAGTACATGGCGAGCTCGGCGCCGGTCGGGCGGCGGCCCAGGATCTCCACGACCCGCTCGTACTCGTCCTTCTTCAGACCGAGTTCGGCCCAGGGCAGCTCGACGTCGGGGGTCTCGGCCGCGTGCTCGACCGTGTCCAGAGGCGTCCTGCTCATGCGGTGACCAGCTTCTTGAGGATCGAGGTGAAGAAGGGCAGGCCATCGGTACGCCCGGTACCGATCAGCGGCTCGGTGGCGTGCTCGGGGTGCGGCATGAGGCCCACGACGTTGCCCGCCTCGTTGGTGATGCCGGCGATGCCCCGGAGCGAGCCGTTGGGGTTGCCGTCCAGGTACCGGAAGGCGACGCGGCCCTCCGCCTCCAGCTGGTCCAGCGTGTAGGCGTCGGCCACGTACCGGCCGTCCATGTTCTTCAGCGGGATGCGGATCTCCTGGCCGGCGGTGTAGTCGCTGGTCCAGGCGGTCGACGCGTTCTCCACCCGCAGCTTCTGGTCGCGGCAGACGAAGTGGAGGTGGTCGTTGCCGAGCATCGCCCCCGGGAGGAGGTGGGCCTCGGTGAGGACCTGGAAGCCGTTGCAGATGCCGAGCACCGGCAGTCCGGCCCTCGCCTGCTCGATGACCGTCTCCATCACCGGCGAGAAGCGGGAGATGGCGCCGGCCCGCAGGTAGTCGCCGTAGGAGAAACCGCCGGGCAGGACGACCGCGTCGACCTGCTTGAGGTCCTTGTCCCGGTGCCAGAGAGCCACCGCTTCGGCGCCCGCGCGGCCGATCGCGCGCCGGGTGTCCCGGTCGTCGAGACTGCCCGGGAAAGTGACGACGCCAATACGAGCGGTCACTTCGCGGCCTCCGCGACTTCCGCCGCGTCCTCGACCTTGACGGTGAAGTCCTCGATCACGGTGTTCGCGAGGAAGGATTCGGCAAGATCGTGAATGCGGGCGAGCGCGGCCTCGTCGACGGGCCCGTCCACTTCCAGTTCGAATCGCTTTCCCTGACGGACGTCGGAGATGCCTTCGAAACCCAGCCGCGGCAGTGCGCGCTGCACCGCCTGGCCCTGGGGGTCGAGGATCTCCGGCTTGAGCATGACGTCGACTACGACGCGTGCCACTGGCACTCCCGGTGTGTGGTGCTGAGCAGGTCCCTTCAGACTACCCGCACAAAATTTCTACGCGAGTAGACTCGTAGGAATCTACGTGACGCCCGTCACGGCCCCCACGCGTGCGGGTGGCCTTCGTGAAAAGTTCCGGGAAAGTTCGGCGTTCGGTGCCCGATCCGGTATTGCGCCGGGACACGCGGACAGATTTAGTCGGGCTTCCCCTTGCAATGCCCGGCACTGTACAAATGAATTGGCGGCAGCCGATACTTTTCCCGATAACAGGCAGACAGTGGCATCTCCCAACATCTCCGCACGTCATGACGGCATGGCGGAGCAGATGGGCCGCAGAGGTGCCGCACGAAGGGACCGATATTCGTGGCGCAGCGTGTCGTGGTCACTCTCTTTGACGACATCGACGGCTCGGAAGCGGCGGAGACGATCGCCTTCGGACTGGACGGCAGGTTCTACGAGATCGACCTGAACCAAGCCAATGCCAAGAAACTGCGGAAGGCACTCGCGCCGTACGTGGAGGCCGGCCGCAAGCGGTCGAAGTCGGGCAAGACGTACCGGCAGACGGAGGTCGCCCCCGACCCCGCCGCCGTCCGCGCCTGGGCGCAGGCCCACAAAATGGACGTGCCGGCCCGCGGACGCATCCCCAAGAAGGTCTACGAGGCGTTCAGCGCGGCCCAGTGACGGCCGCGCTCCCCACGCGCCCGGCCATGGCCCAGGGTCCGCCAGCGGGCCCTGGGGGCAACCGACTTGCGCACCCCCCCTGTTGATCAGCTAATGTCTGGAGCACGCCGAGGGGCGAAGCCGGAAGGCCGAGACCCACGGAGTCCATGCGGGTGTAGTTCAGTAGTAGAACATCCCCCTTCCAGGGGGAAGGCGCAGTGTGCAATTCCTGTCACCCGCTCTGCACCGCCGGTCCCGACCACTCCTGTGGATCAGGTAGGCTGGTGCTCGCGCCGATCGGTGGGAGCCGGTCGGAGGCAGTGCGGACGTAGCTCAGTTGGTAGAGCGCAACCTTGCCAAGGTTGAGGTCGCGAGTTCGAACCTCGTCGTCCGCTCGGGAATGAGACCCCGGTCCATCGGACCGGGGTCTTTTCGTTGTCACGGTATCCGTCCGGCCGCGGTATCCGTCCGGCCGCGTTGTCCGCATGGCTCCGCGTTCTTCCCCCTCTGACATTTGTCATGCCGGGTGATGACACCGCGCACTGCCGACGCGCCTCGGCCGCCGGGACGCTGGATCCATGGACACGGACGAGCATGTGATTGAGGTGACCGGCCTCCAGCGGGTCTACGAGGGCGGATTCGAGGCGGTGCGCGGTATCTCCTTCCACGTGGCCCGCGGGGAGATCTTCGCGCTGCTCGGCACCAACGGCGCCGGCAAGACCTCGACGGTCGAACTCCTGGAAGGCCTGGCGCCCCCGACCTCGGGGCGCGTACGGGTGCTCGGGCACGACCCGTACGACGAGCGCGGGCTGGTACGGCCGCGTACCGGGGTGATGCTCCAGGAGGGCGGCTTCCCCTCCGAGCTGACCGTCGCCGAGACCGCTCGGATGTGGGCGGGCTGTGTCAGCGGGGCCCGCCCGCCCCGCGAGGCGCTGGCGCTGGTCGGTCTCGAGCGGCGCACGGACGTGCGGGTCAAGCAGCTGTCCGGCGGTGAACGGCGCCGCCTGGACCTGGCGCTCGCGCTGCTCGGCGAGCCCGAGGTGCTGTTCCTGGACGAGCCGACCACCGGACTGGACGCCGAAGCACGCCAGAAAACCTGGGAGTTGGTGCGGGCACTGCGGGACGGCGGGACGACCGTGCTGCTCACCACGCACTACCTGGAGGAGGCCGAAGGGCTCGCCGACCGGATCGCGATCCTGCACGAGGGGCGCATCGCCGCCGCCGGGACCCCGGCCGAGGTGACCGCCGCGCAGCCGTCCCGGATCTCCTTCGACCTGCCGACGGGATTCTTCCTGGGCGACCTGCCCCCGCTCGCCGAACTGGGCGTGTGCGATCACGAGGTGGACGGCCGCGCCGTACGGCTGCGCACCCGCGAACTCCAGCGGACCGCCACGGAACTGCTGCTGTGGGCCCGGCGGTCCGGGGTCGAACTGGACCGGCTCGACGTGCGGTCGGCCTCGCTGGAGGAGGCGTTCCTCGGCATCGCGCGGGACGCCGCCGCGCCGCGGACGAAGGAGTACGCCGCATGAGTGCCGCCGTCACCACCCCCGCCGGCCGGATGGCCGCGCTCGCACGTGCCGAGCTGGTCCTGCTGGCCCGTAGCCGGAGCGCTCTGGTGGCGGGCGTGCTCCTGCCGCTGGTACTGCCCTTCAGCGTGCGGTCGGCGACCGCACGCATGAACCTGGAGGACGCCGGCCTGACGATCGGGCTGGTCATCCTGCCCTCCGCGATCGGCTTCTCGCTGCTGTTCGCCGTGTACTCCACCCTGGTCAGCGTGTTCGTCGCCCGGCGCGAGCAACTGGTCCTCAAGCGACTGCGCACGGGCGAGCTGCGGGACACGGAGATCCTCGCCGGGGCCGCGCTGCCGGCCGTCGCCACCGGCCTCGTCCAGTGCCTGCTGCTGACCGGCGCGTGCACCGCGCTGCTCCACGTCCCGGCCCCGCGCGCGCCCCATCTCGCCGTCGCCGGGCTGCTGCTGGGCCTGCTGCTGAGTGTGCTGCTGGCGGCCGTCACCGCGGGCTTCACCCGGACCACCGAGAGCGCGCAGGTCACCTCGTTTCCGTTGCTGCTGGTCTCGATGGTGGGCTCCGGGCTGACCGTGCCGCTGGAGCTGCTGCCCGAGCGGCTGGCCCGGTGCTGCGAGCTGCTGCCGCTGACCCCGGTGGTCACACTGGTGCGCGGCGGCTGGACCGGAGACCTGAGCGCCTACGGCACCCTGCGGGCCGTGGCCGTCGCGCTGGCCTGGATCGCGGTCGCGGTGTTTGCTGTACGGCGCCGGTTCCGCTGGGAGCCGAGGCGCTGAGAGGTGCGTGAGAGGTGGGGGGAGACCATGCGCGGGCCCGTGGGCTGGTGGCGCGGCAAGACCACGCCGGCGAAGGTCGAGACGTACACACGGTGGTCGTTCCACTCCTTCGCGCTGATCGAGGCCGTCCTGGGCGGGCTGCTGGTGCTGGGCCAGGTGGGTCCCCACCCGGCGGCCTGGCTGGCGGCGGCGGTCATCGGGCACGCCGCCGTCTGCGCGGTGACCGCGTCCCGGGCGCTCGACTGGACCCGCGGCCGGAGGGAGCAGCCGCTGCGACTGCTGTGGACGCTCGGCGCGGTCACCGCGGCCCTCGCGGTCCTCACGCTCGGCGTGCACGCGCACGGCCGGGGCGAGAACGTGGACACCGCGGCGGGCATGGTCTTCGCCTGCGTGCTGATCTTCGGCGCCGGCACCATCGCCCTCGGGGTGCGCAACCGGCGCCGGGTGGCCGCGGTGGTGACGGGCTTCGCGACCGGTTCCGGCGTCGTCGCCTTCCCGCTGGGGATCCCGGGCCCCACCGCTCTGGCCAACACGGTCATGGTGCTGGTCGGGGGCGCGTTCCTCGCCTTCACCTCCGTCTTCTCCGTCTGGCTGCTGAACGCCGTCTACGCGCTCGACGAGGCCCGGGAGACCCGGGCCCGGCTCGCCGTCGCCGAGGAGCGGCTGCGGTTCGGACGGGACCTGCACGACGTGCTGGGGCGCAACCTCGCGGTGATCGCGCTGAAGGCGGAGCTGGCCGTGCAGCTGGGCCGGCGCGGTCGGCCGGAGGCGGTGGAGCAGATGATCGAGGTACAGCGGCTGGCCCAGGACTCGCAGCGCGAGGTCCGTGCCGTGGTCCGCGGCTACCGGGAGGCCGACCTCGCCGCGGAACTCGCCGGCGCCCAGGGCGTCCTGGCGGCGGCCGGCATCGACTGCGCGGTCACCGGCTCGCCGGACCGTCTGCCCACGCCGGTGCAGTCCGCGCTCGGCTGGGTCGTCCGGGAGGCCGCCACCAACGTGCTCCGGCACGGAGACGCCCGGAGCTGCACCGTGTCCCTGCGCGTCGCCGACGGCCGGGCCGAGCTGACCGTCGAGAACGACGGGGTGCCCGAGTCCCCCGCCGGTGACCGGCCGGGCACCGGACTCGCCGGTCTGCGGGAACGGCTGTCGGAGCTCGACGGCACCCTGCGGGCGGGTCCCGCGGGGCGCAGCCGGTTCAAGCTGACCGCCGAGGTGCCGCTGCCGCCGCCCGCCGCCGATCCCGAGACCGCCCGTCCGATGAGCGAGGCCACCCGATGACGACGTCCTCCGTACCCGTCCGGCTGCTGCTGGCCGACGACGAGCACCTGATCCGCGGCGCGCTCGCCGCCCTGCTCTCGCTGGAGGACGACCTGCTGGTCGTCGCGGAGGCGGCGAGCGGACCGGAGGCGCTGGCCATGGCGCGGGCGCACGTACCCGACGTGGCCGTGCTGGATCTGCAGATGCCGGGCGCGGACGGTGTGAGGGTCGCCACATCCCTGCGGGCCGAACTGCCGGACTGCCGGGTGCTGATCGTGACCAGCCACGGACGGCCCGGACATCTGAAACGGGCGCTTGCCGCGGGTGTGCGCGGTTTCGTACCGAAGACCGTCAGCGCCCAGCGGCTCGCCGAGATCATCCGCACCGTGCATGCCGGAAACCGCTACGTCGACCCGGAGTTGGCCGCCGACGCGATCTCCGCGGGCGACTCCCCGCTGACCGCGCGGGAGGCCGAGGTGCTGGAGTTCGCCGCCGACGGGGCACCGGTCGCGGAGATCGCCGAGCGGGCCGCGCTGTCGCCGGGGACCGTACGGAACTACCTGTCGTCGGCCGCGACCAAACTGGGCGCGGAGAACCGACATGCGGCAGTACGACTCGCGCGGGAGCGAGGTTGGGTATAGTTGGCCTCGCGCCACGGCGCAGTGCGGACGTAGCTCAGTTGGTAGAGCGCAACCTTGCCAAGGTTGAGGTCGCGAGTTCGAGCCTCGTCGTCCGCTCGGGAATCAGACCCCGGTCCATCGGACCGGGGTCTTTTCGTCTGCTCCGGCGCGCCGGCTACGACCAGCGCGTTCCCGTCAGCCGCTCGTACGCCTCCACGTACTTGGCCCGGGTGGCCTCCACGACCGGCTCCGGCAGCGGCGGCGGGGGCAGCTCGCTCCCACGGTCCCAGCCGGACTCGGCGGACGTCAGCCAGTCACGGACGAACTGCTTGTCGTACGAGGGCTGCGCGCGGCCCGGCTGCCACTGGTCGGCCGGCCAGAAGCGGGAGGAGTCCGGGGTGAGGACCTCGTCGGCGAGGACGAGCGTGTCCCCGTCGAAGCCGAACTCGAACTTGGTGTCGGCGAGGATGATGCCGCGGTCGCGGGCGATGTCCCGGGCCCGGCCGTAGACGGCGAGCGTCGCCTGGCGCAGCTGCGCGGCCGTCTGGGCGCCGACCTGGCGGGCCGCCTCCTCGTAGGAGACGTTCTCGTCGTGCTCGCCGACCTCGGCCTTGGTGGCCGGGGTGAAGATCGGGGCGGGCAGTTCGGAGCCGTCCACCAGGCCCTCGGGCAGGGCGAGGCCGCAGACCGTGCGGGTCTGCTCGTACTCGGCGAGGCCCGAACCGGTGAGGTAGCCGCGGGCCACGCACTCCACGGGGACCATCCGCAGGGACTTGCAGACCAGGGTGCGGCCCGTCCAGTCGGCGGGGGCGCCCTCGGGCACGTCGGCGGACAGGACGTGGTTCGGGGCGAGGTCCGCGAGCCGGTCGAACCACCACAGGGACAGCTGCGTGAGGATGCGGCCCTTGTCCGGGATCTCGGTCGGCAGCACCCAGTCGTAGGCGGACATGCGGTCACTGGCGACCATGACGAGGTCGCCCGCCTCGTTCTGGTACAGGTCGCGCACCTTGCCGGTGTGCAGATGCACCAGGCCCGGAACCTGGATCGGCTCGGGCTTTTCGACGAATCCGGACACGGTTCCTCCCCGTGGTTCTGTCCAACTGGCTCGATTCTCCCGTATCGGACACGAGCCGGGGACAGGGGGTCAGTCCCGCTTGCAGATACGGTCCAGCAGGTTGGCCGTGGCGCGCTGGACACGGGCGTCGACGTGGCCGGGGCGGTCCAGGGCCGGAGACCAGGCGAACGTCCCGGAGGCGAAGACCAGGGCGCCGGAGGGCGCCCGGTACAGGGACGTCTCCTGGTGGCGCGTGGTGCCCTCGCCGTCCGTGTACGGGGAGTGGGCGAGCAGGATGCGGTCCTGGTACTCGGGGAGCTGGGTGCGCGGGAAGTAGCGGTCGGCCTCGCCCGCGACCAGGCCCGCGATCTCCTCGCCCTCCTCGGCCCCGGTCGCCTCCCACAGCCAGTGGTCGGCGTTGCGGACGATCAGCGGGTGCGGCTCGGGGACGCGGCCGGCGTACTGGATGCCGACCAGTTGCTGCTCGGGCCGGTCGATCTCCCGCCACAGCACCGGCCGGCCGGGGCCCTTGCGCTTGCGGCAGGTCAGCAGGCGGTTGGGGACGCCGGACGGGGAGGGGCCCAGTTCGACCTGCCAGTACATGGTGTTGGCCGAGAGGAAGACCAGGGACGTGCCGTGGTCACGAGCGAGTTCGACGGTCCGGCGCATGCCGGCCGACCAGTACTCGTCGTGGCCGGGGAAGAGCAGGCCGCGGTAGCGGGTGGGGTCGACTCGGCCGGCGTGCAGGTCACGGGCGTCGGCGTAGGCGAGGTCGTAGCCGTAGCGCTCGGCCCAGCGGATCACGTCGTAGGCGTGGCCGACGTGCAGGGGCAGGCCCGCGCCCGCGTAGGGGCGGTCGAAGGAGACCGTGGTCGCGGCGTCGGCCTCGCCGAGCAGCCGGCCGTGCTCGTCCCAGGCGTGGTAGAGGCTCGCGCCGGTGTGGCCGTCCTCCGGGTAGAGGTTGTAGGCCTGCCAGGTGATGTCGGGCAGGAGCAGCAGCAGGTCCGCCGGGTGGTTGTCGCGAACGGTGAACGGGATGTGCGAGCGGTAGCCGTCGGCGGTGGTGAGCACGGCCACGTACGCGCCGACGCTCCAGTGGGACGGGACCTGCAACCGCCAGGACAGCCACCAGTGGTGGCAGGAGACCGTGCGGTCGGCGGTCAGCGGCGGGGGCTGGACGATGCCGGACAGGCGCGGGCTGGTGGTGATCTTGGCGGCACCGTCGCCGCCGTAGTGCCCGATGCGGTAGACGTCCACGCCGAACTGCTGGGGCGGGTCGACGGTGATGTGGAAGTCGATCGCCTCGCCGGGTGAGACGGCGCCGGTGGAGACGAAGCCCTTGATCTGCCGGTGGACGTCGTCGGCCGAGCGGGGGCCGCCGCCGGAGGTGCGGGGGGCGGGGATGCGCGGGCCGCCGGACGTCGTCTGCGGGGACGGGTCGACGTACCAGGGGACGACGTGGCCGGTGTCGTCGAAGTACGTCTCGCTGCCGCGCAGCCAGGGGACGGGGCCCAGGCCGAAGGGGTCCGACACGGCGTGCGCGAGAGCTCCCGACTCCCAGCGGCGAATCCGCTCCGATCCCATGCCCGATCCCCTCCCTCGTGCCCCCGTGGTCGGTCGTGCGGCGGTGCGGGGCCGGTGGTGGCCGCGGTGGCCGACCTGTCGGCATGTCCGGGTGTGGCTGTCGTATGTCGCACGCGCTTGCCATGTGCGCTATCGGTCCCAGCACATCACATAACGCGCGCATGCTGTCACTATTCATCGCGAATTGGCCGAAAGTGGAATTCGGGGATCCGGTAGCGCGGCCGCCGGGTCGGTGGCGGCCCAGGTCAGACCAGCCGTACCGGCTTCTCCGGACGTATGCCCGAGTCGACCAGCCAGGTCCGCAGCGGGACGGGATCGCCGTCCTCCACCAGGGCGAGGACCTTGGGGCCGAGGTCGGCGGCCCGCTCGCCGTTGATCAGGAGGGCGGGGCCGTCGAGCCAGTCGAGGCCCGGGGCGGCGTCGGCGGTGTCCATCGCGGCGCAGCACACCATCGCGGTGATGTGGTCGGCGAGGAGTTCGCGGCCGGTGCGCGGTGGTTCGAGGGGGAATTCCAGGGGGAAGAGCGGCACCGAGTCCTCGTTCCGCAGGAGGGCGCCGCCGTGCTGGTCGCCCCCCGTCGACGCCGTACGCGCCGGTGGCGCCGACGCCTCCTCGCGGGCCAGCTCGGCGCTGATGCCGGCCGCGAGTGCGGCGCCGCGCTCGCTGCCGAGGCCGGGATCGTCGTCCGGCGTGGCGGGGTCTTCGGGGGCGGCGTGCCCGCCGTGTCCGCCGGGCTCGCCGTACGGGGGGTACGCGCCGCACGCGCCGTCGTCACGAGTCGGCTGGGCGTCGTCGGCCGGGCGTCCCGTCCGCTCGGAGCGCTCGCCGGACCCGCCGGACCCGCCGGACTTACCGGACTTGCCGGACTTGCCGGAGGGGGACGCGGTGGACAGGTGCTCCAGGACCCGGGCCAGGGTCGGTCCGTACGGATCGGCGGCGGAGCCGGGGGAGCGCCGGACGCCCAGGGCGTTCAGGACGCGGTGGAGGCGGGCGGCGTCGGTGCGCCACTTCCGGTCGACGACCTCGTCCGGGTACTCCTGCCAGTCCACCGGGCACCAGTCCCCGCCGCGCTCGGCCGGGCCGCCGTGGAAGAGGCGCGCGGCCAGCAGCGAGGCGGCCTCGTCGATGGCGCCGGGCTCCTCCAGCAGGTCGCAGGCCGGGCGCTCGCCGAGCCGGGAGGCGAAGCCCTCGGCCAGGCGGTCGCGGCGGGACAGTTCGGTGAGGGCCGCGACGACACCGGCGTCCAGCCGGGAGGGCCAGCGGCCCATGCGCCAGGCGGGCAGCGCGACCCGGGTCAGCAGCCGGTCCCAGCCCGCGTACGCCAGGCCCACCTGCTCCTGGGCGACGATCCTGAGCCCGTAGTCCACCGCCTGTGCGCGCTCCGCGGCCGCGGCCGCCACACCGCGCTCCATCAGGGCCGCATGCTCCCGGCAGCCGCGCAGGAGCAGCCGGGCCACCCAGCCAAGACCGGCGCACGCCGAGCGGACCAGGGGGCGGCGGCCGGGTGCCGAGGCGACGGCCACCGCCGCGTCCAGACCGCGGACGAAACGCCGGGCCGCGGCTATGTCCGGGTGCGCCGAGGGTCCCGTACCGGCGACGACCGGGGCGAGCACGGCCCGCAGCTCGCCGACGCGCATCCACCACAGGAACGGGGAGCCGATGACGAGGACGGGCGCCGCCGCCGTACGTCCCGGGCGGGCCGAGGACGGGCCGCGCAGCGCGTCCGGCTCGACCTGGAGGTGATCGGCTGCCGGGGGAGGGCCGTGGGCCGGGTGCGTACGGTCCTCCAGCCAGCTGTCGCAGTCCGGGGTGAGCTCTATGGCCGACGGGGCGGGGACACCGAGGCGGTCGGCCAGATCGCGCACCAGGCGGTACAGGTCCGGGGCCGACTTCTCGGCTATCGGTACGGTCGGGGTCGTCGCGGGGCGGGCACGGGCCACGACCAGCCCGACGCCCGCGGCCAGGAGCAGGACGACGACCGCGACGGCGCCGACCACCCAGCGGGCGAGGTCCCAGCCCCGGCCCACGAGGTGCCCGGTCGATCCGCCGGCGAGCAGGATCACGGCGAGGGCGGCGGGCAGCAGGGCGACGGCCAGTGCCCGGCTGCGCACGCGCAGCACGGCCAGTGCCCTGGAGCGCGCGGCCCGCACACCGACCTCCACACCCATACCGGTCACGGCCGCCCGTCACCCCCTCCCGACTGTCCTGACGTTGCTCATTCCCCCACTGTGGCACCCATGACTGACATCGCAATGCCGGTGGGCCAAGTGCCGGAATGCCTGCGCGCACCCTAGTTGGGCCCCCGGCCCGCGTCAGCCGGATAGAGCATTGGTCACTCGATGGAATGGCTTTGGTCAGAGCCGGGCGACACAGCGCAATGATCAGGCCCCGGCTCAGGAGCCGGGGCCTGCTGGTGAAGAGAAGAACGGTACGAGGGGGAGGAAGGGGGGAGCTGCCGCGTCAGGCGTCCGCCGCGGCCCTCGCCGCGATGTCCGAACGGTGCTGGGAGCCGTCGAGGCGGACGCGGGCCACGGCGGTGTACGCGCGGTCGCGGGCCTCGGTCAGGTCCTTGCCGGTCGCCGTCACGGACAGCACGCGGCCGCCCGCGCTCAGGACGGTGTCGCCCTCGCGCCGGGTACCGGCGTGCAGCACGTAGGTGTGCGGGGCGTCCTGCGCGGCCACCTCGTCGAGACCGGTGATCGGATCGCCGGTGCGCGGGGTGCCGGGGTAGTTGTGCGAGGCGACGACCACGGTGACGGCCGCCTCGTCGGTCCAGCGCAGGGGCTCCAGGTGGGCGAGATCGCCGGTGGCGGCGGCCATCAGGACTCCCGCCAGCGGGGTCTGGAGGCGGGCGAGGACCACCTGGGTCTCGGGGTCGCCGAAACGGGCGTTGAACTCGATCACGCGGATGCCGCGGCTGGTGAGGGCGAGCCCCGCGTAGAGCAGGCCGGAGAACGGCGTGCCGCGGCGGCGCATCTCGTCGACGGTGGGCTGGAGCACGCTGTGCAGGACCTCGTCCACGAGCTTGGGGTCGGCCCAGGGCAGCGGCGAGTACGCGCCCATGCCGCCGGTGTTCGGGCCCTCGTCGCCGTCGAGCGCCCGCTTGAAGTCCTGGGCGGGCTGGAGCGGCACGACCGTCTCGCCGTCGGTGACGGCGAAGAGGGAGACCTCGGGTCCGTCGAGGTACTCCTCGATCACCACGCGGCCACACGCCGCCGAGTGCGCCTCGGCCGCCTCGACGTCGTCGGTGACGACGACGCCCTTGCCGGCGGCGAGCCCGTCGTCCTTGACGACGTAGGGGGCGCCGAAGGCGTCGAGGGCCGCACCGACCTCCTCAGGCGTCGTGCACACGTACGAACGCGCCGTGGGTACGCCTGCCGCGGCCATCACGTCCTTGGCGAAGGCCTTGGAGCCCTCCAGCCGCGCCGCCTCCTTGGAGGGGCCGAACACCGGGACACCCGCCGTGCGCAGGGCGTCGGCGACGCCGGCGACCAGCGGGGCCTCGGGGCCGACGACCACGAGGTCGGCGCCCAGTTCGGCGGCCAGCGCGGACACGGCCGCGCCGTCGAGGGCGTCGACCTGGTGCAGCTCGGCGACCTCGGCGATGCCGGCGTTGCCGGGCGCGCAGTGCAACGCGGTGACGGCGGGGTCGAGGGACAGAGAACGGCACAGGGCGTGCTCGCGGGCGCCGCTGCCGATGACGAGGACCTTCACGAGGTCAGCCTAACGGCAACGGCGCGGAGCGCTTTGTGCGGGCCGCCGAGGGGAGAGCGGCGGGACGTTCGTATGTTCCTCTGAGCAAAGCCGAGGTGGGCCGGGGCGGGGCGGGGAGGCCTTCGGCCTCTGCCCGTGACTCCGCTACTCCGTCACTCCCTGATTCCGCACCCGGTCACTCCGTCAGTCCGTCACTCCGTCACTCCGTCACTCCGTCACTCCGTCGAATACTCCTCGACCACCGTCGCGCCCAGTTCCCGGACGATCAGTTCGTGACCGGACAGGGCCGACTCGTCGAGATCCGGGTCGTCGTCCTCGGGGATGTCGTCCTCGGGGGCGACGGGAGCCGGTTCGAAGGCGGAGGGCCGGGATGCCGGAGCGGACGCGGGTGCCGTCGCGGACGGCGGCCTGTTCGGGGCCGCGGCGGGAGCGGGCGCCGCCGGAGCCGCGGACTGGGGACCCGCCGGCGTACGCTGCGCCGCCGCGCCGCCACCGGCGCCGTAGCCGCCACCACCGCCGCCGTAGCCGCCGCCTCCGGGGCCTGCGCCGAAGCCGCCGCCCGGGGACGGGGGTACGGAGCCGCCGCCCGTCGGGTCGACGACGGCCTCGATCTTCCACTGGACGTTGAACTGCTCGGCCAGCGCCTGATGCAGCACGTCCTCGCTGCCGCTGCTCGCGAAGTTGTCGCGGGCACCGGCGTTGACGAAGCCGATCTGGAGGGTGGTGCCGTCGAATCCGGAGACCTGGGCGTTCTGGCTGAGCAGGATCCAGGTGAAGCGCCGGCGGTTCTTCACCGCTTCGAGGATGTTCGGCCAGAGGGTGCGCGGGTCGAGCCCGCCGCCCGCCGGGGCCGGCGGGGTGGGGGGCACCGAGGCTGCGGCAGGCCTCGCCGCGGGTGCCTGCCGCGCCGGGGCCGGGGCACTGGACGCGCTCGGCGCCTGCCCGCCGCCCGGGGCCGCCGCGGTGGGCCAGCCGCCCGGCCGCCGGCCACCGCCCGCGGCCGCCGCGGTGGGCCAGGCACCGGGCGCGGAGGGTGCGGGGGTCGGCGGTGCGGCCGTGGGAGCAGGTGCGGGAGGGGCCGGCGCGGGGGGTGCAGCCGCCTCCTGGGGACGGTCGCCCGCGGTCGGACCAGGGGGTGCGGAGGGGACGGCGGGCCCGGCGGGCACGTCCGGGGCTCCCGAACCCCGTACTGCCGCCCGAGCCGCGGCGGCCCCGCCGCCCGGTGGAACAGGCGGCACAGACGGAGCCGGAGGAGCCGGAGGGACCGGCGCCGCACCCGCGCCGCCCCCCGCCGCGGTCGGCATTCCCCCGTGCACGTCGGGTCCGGGCACGTACCCCATCGCGGGCGCACCCCCGCCCGCGGAGAAGCTGACGCCGCGCTCGATCCGGTCGAGGCGGGCCATCACGGACCGCTCGTCGCCGTAGGCGGCGGGCAGCAGTACGCGGGCGCAGATCAGCTCGAGCTGGAGGCGGGGCGAGGTGGCACCGCGCATCTCGGTCAGCCCCTCGTTGACGAGGTCGGCGGCACGGCTCAGTTCGGCGGCGCCGAAGGACCGGGCCTGGGCCTGCATCCGCTCGACGACGTCGACCGGGGCGTCGATGAGCCCCTTCTCGGCGGCGTCCGGGACCGCGGCGAGGATCACCAGGTCCCGCAGCCGCTCCAGCAGGTCGGCCACGAACCGGCGGGGATCGTTGCCCCCCTCGATCACACGGTCGACGACCTCGAAGGCGCCGGAGCCCTCCCCGGAGGCGAAGGCCTCGACGACGGAGTCGAGCAGCGAGCCGTCGGTGTACCCGAGGAGTGAGGTGGCCATGGCATACGTCACACCCTCCTCCCCCGCACCGGCGAGCAGCTGGTCCATGACGGACATGGAGTCACGCACGGACCCGGCGCCGGCCCGCACGACGAGGGGCAGGACGCCGTCCTCGACGGGGATGTCCTCCTTCTGGCAGACCTCGCCGAGGTAGTCCCTCAGGGTGCCCGGCGGCACCAGGCGGAAGGGGTAGTGATGGGTGCGCGACCGGATGGTCCCGATGACCTTCTCGGGCTCGGTCGTGGCGAAGACGAACTTCAGGTGCTCCGGCGGCTCCTCGACCACCTTGAGCAGCGCGTTGAAACCGGCCGGCGTGACCATGTGGGCCTCGTCGATGATGTAGATCTTGTACCGGCTGCGGGCGGGCCCGAAGAAGGCCTTCTCGCGCAGGTCACGGGCGTCGTCCACACCACCGTGCGAAGCGGCGTCGATCTCGATGACGTCGATGGATCCCGGCCCGTTCCTGGCCAGGTCACGGCACGAGTCGCACTCCCCGCAGGGGGTCGGCGTCGGCCCCTTCTCGCAGTTCAGGCACCGGGCGAGGATCCGCGCGCTGGTCGTCTTGCCGCACCCGCGCGGACCGCTGAACAGGTACGCGTGATTGACCCGGTTGTTCCGCAGCGCCTGCTGCAACGGGTCGGTGACATGCTCCTGCCCGATGACCTCGGCGAACGACTCCGGGCGATAGCGGCGGTACAGCGCGAGAGACGACACGCATACGAGGTTATAGGCGTCCACCGACAACGTGTCCGGCCCCGCGAACGCAAGCGCCCCCCACGCACCCGCCAGAGCCGACCTACCCTTGCTGCCTTCCGGCCCTGGGGGAGTTCAGTCAGATAGCGCCGCGTGAGGGGCTCCGCAAAGAGTACCCGATCCCGGGGGCCTGCAACGAGTTCGCGAGCACTCCTCCGAGTCATGTAATGTTTCCGGCGGAGGATTCGCCTAGAGGCCTAGGGCGCACGCTTGGAAAGCGTGTTGGGGGCAACCCCTCACGAGTTCGAATCTCGTATCCTCCGCCAGTGCCTCACCGGGCACGATGTCGAAGGGCCCCACCGTTCGCGGTGGGGCCCTTCGACGTTGTCCGTGCGCGTCGCCGACCTGCTGAGCGACCTTGCGGAGCATGACCCCCGTCACATGCGTGTACCGGGCGCGCATCCGGGCCGCTCCCCCGGGCTCCCACCCCATGATCCGACGACGGCTGAGGTACGCGCCGGAAAACCGGTGGAGCCGGCGGAGCATGTGTCCGTACCGTTCCTGGGGTGACCTATCTGAGTCCCCTGGGATATCTGCTGGGCATCGAGGGCGCCGCTCTGCTGCGCGGCTTCCGGGAGGGAAGCGCCGACCGGGCGTTTGTCGAGGCCCGACTCGCCGAGATCCGGACGCTGCTGGACACGCCCGCCCTTGCACATACCGAGGGCGTGACGGCGAGTGAGGGCACGATCAGCGCGGCCGACGTCTACCGGTCTTGGGCGCCGCACTACGACGCCCCCGGCAACCAGATGATCGACCTCGAACAGCCTGTTGTCCGGCGCATCCTTGACGGCCTGCCCGTCGGCACAGCCCTGGACGCCGCCTGCGGCACCGGCCGTCACACCAGCTACCTGCACCAGCTCGGCCACCACGTGATCGGCGTGGACGCTTCACCGGAGATGCTTGCCCAGGCCCGCGAGCGCCTGCCGGATGTCGACTTCCACGAGGCTGACCTGCACCGGCTGCCGGTTCCCGACAACGCGGTCGACACCGTCGTCTGCGCGCTCGCCCTGACCCACGTCTCCGACCTGGCCCCCGTGCTGGCTGAGTTCGCGCGTGTCCTGCGTCCCGGCGGTCACCTCGTGATCTCTGACGCCCACCTGCTGGTGTCCTACCTCAGGCCGACGCTGGCCCGCCATCCCGGCTCGGACGGCCGCCCGTCCCTCCTCACCGAGTACCACCGCCCGCTCAGCGCCTACCTCGCCGCAGCCCTCCCACTCGGGTTCCAGGTCCGGCACTGCGAGGAACCCCGCCGCCCGCGTCGCTCCCTCGCCCCCGACACCGCGCCGGACCCGCTCCCTACACATATGTCCTGGGACCTCATGCACTGGTGCCCGGAAGCTTCGGCCGCGGCCCTGGACGAGTCCCCGGTCGCGGTCATCTGGCACTTCCAACTCGAAGGCACTGGGAAGAGCTGAGCACCGTCCCGCACGGAACCACAGCAACCATCACCGCCCGGGCCGTCTGGTTCCTGCCGGGGAAACCACTCCTTCACTCGTATCCCTCAGCCTTCAACCAACGCCTCAATGCACCGCTGTCCTCAACCACCGACGAAATCTCGCCCCTGACGCCTTCGAGATCGCCAGTCGGCCTGGGCCGTGTCGATGGCCCCTCGCCAGTCGTTACCTTGAGCATGTAGAGGCGGACATGCTCCCAGTACCAGGCCGAGAAACGTCGAGCATCGTCGGGCTCGAGTCGCCCTGACTGTTGCCATCGACGGCTGAGATCCGCCGCCGCGCCGGGATCCATGCTGCGAAACCAGCGCTCAACGTGCCGAGCCGCCGTGGCAGCATCCTCGGTCGGTGTCGGCAGCTTCTTCTTGCTGCTCCAGAACTTCATCGTCCGCCCCCACTCGTCAACCAGCCAACCGCATGGTCCCGGCCCAATTCACGGTCCGGTAGATCACCACTTCCCGCTGCACCCGCCTACGGATCAGATGGCGAAGGGCCGCGCCCGCGTGTGCGGGTGCGGCCCTCGTGATTCAGTGCGTCAGGGACGCGAATCAGGCCGTGGCAGCGCCGGTGTCGGCCTTGCGGCGACGCACGACGAACACGGCGCCCGCGCCGACGGCGACCGCGGCGCCGCCCGCCAGGGCGATCGCCGGCAGCACCGAGCTGGAGCCGGTCTCGGCGAGGTGGCCCTGCGGGACGATCTCGTTGTCCCCGGCGGGCTTGGCCGGCAGCGGCTTCCGGCCGCCCTGCGGCTTGGCGTCGCCCGGGGTGCCCGCGTTCGCGCCGGCGGCGAGGACGTCGAACTGGTAGAAGTCGTCGTCACTGGCGAAGACGCAGTTGCCCTTGTCATCGGCGTACATGCCGATGGAGATGGCGAAGCCCAGGCCGGCCGGGGCCTTCTTGTCCACGCTCAGCCGCAGGTCGATGGAGAAGGACTCCTTGGCCTGGACATCGGTGTAACCGAGGTAGCCGCTGGTCTCGTCGTTCACGTCCACCGAGATGTTCTGCCACGTGCCGGTGGTCGGGTCCTGGTACTGCAGGGTGAGGAAGCGCGACTCGTCCGTGTACTTCTTGTCGTCGATCAGGGCCGCGAACACACCCATGTCGACGCGCTTGTAGGTGTTGTTGCCGGAGTTCTTGACGTTCAGCTTGAAGTTGTGGAATCCGCTGCCCGCGACGATCTTCGAGGGCAGGCCGGACAGGCTGGTGCGCAGGTTCTTGTCCTGCTTGTAGTCGTCGGTGTCGTTGCACATCTGCGGGCCCGGCGTCTCGGACGGCGAGGCGCTGGGGCTGGGAGTGGCCGGCTCCTTGTCGGTGGGCGTGGTGCCCTCGTCGTCCTTCGAGCCGGACCCGTCGTCGGTCTTGGTGTCGGACCCGTCGTCGGTCTTGGTGTCCGATCCGTCGTCGGTCTTGGTGTCGGACCCGTCGTCGGTCTTGGTGTCCGATCCGTCGTCGGTCTTGGTGTCGGACCCGTCGTCGGTCTTGGTGTCGGACCCGTCCTCGGACCCGCTCGACGCAGCCGACTCGCTGTCGGCAGGGGCGGGGGTGCTGGAGGAGGAGCCGGGGGTGCCCTCTGTCGCGAAAGCGGCCGGGGCCGCAAGAAGGACAGCAGGCGTGATGGCGGCCGTAGCGGCAGCGAGAGCCAGGTAGCGGCGAAGCTTCATGCGAACCTCAGAACCGGGTGTGATCAACGTATTCGCACAGGAGATCGCTGGGAGACTCAAAGGGTTGCGCAACGTTTTGCACGTCAGGGTGTGAGGTGCATCACGAGCGTGGAAGCGACAACGGTTGTATGCCCGGGCCGATTCTCAGCCAAAGTGTCTTCGGCCAGGTCAGACAGGGTTTCGAGCGCGACACCGCGACGACGAAGGCTCCGGCCGCGTCGCGGCCGGAGCCTTCGCTTTTGCTGGGGCCGGCTCATTCAGGGGTCTTGTCCTCCAGGGGCGGGGATCCACCGCGTCTGGATTCGGCGGCCGCCACGATGAGGTGGGCCGCTTCGGCGGGGAGGGCGAGGTGCCTTTCCAGCCATACGGCGTCCGTGCCCTGGGTGTGGGTGGCGAGGACCCAGGCGGCGTAGAGGCGTTCGCGGGAGGGCGCGGCCGGGGCCCTCAGAGTGGCGCGGATCGCCTCCTCGGGGAAGCCTTCCAGGGCGTGGGCCGTGAACCACGACGTGTCGACCGGCTCGGCGGTCCGGGCTCGTGGGCGTTCGGACGGACGGGGCCGAACCCGCCCTCGCCGCACCCTCGTGCCGACGATCAGGGTGACGAGCGCCACGGCCAGCACGGCAGCGGCCACGCCCGCGCGGTCGGCGGCGGGGAACCTCGTCCACACCGGCAGCAGATAGGCCACCACACGATCGCCGTGGTGCGGGTAGGAGAGGATCACAGCAGGGCCTTCCTCACCCCTCCATCCTCACTCCGCGTCCGGGCCCCGGCCACCTCCCCGACCGGGAACCCCGACCCGGCTCAGCCGATCTGGACGGCCTTGACCACCAGCAGCAGCGCGGCGATCACCAGGTACCCGCGCAGCAGGCACATTCCGAGTCTGAGCCCGGGGGACCAGACGACCGGCTCCAGCAGGGCCAGCGGAGGCATGCGCCAGCTCTCGCGTTCGGCACGGGAGGTCTTCGGGGGCGGGGCCAGGGCCGCCGGGCCTCGGCGGGCACGGACGACGCGCAGCCCCACGGCCGCGCTCAGCAGCCCCACGACCAGCACACCGGAGAGCCACAGCGCGACCCGGGTGGTGTCCAGCGACGGGAACAGGGTCGTCGCGACGAGGATTCCGGACAGCGTCAGGAGCACCGCGATGATCGTCGACGCGACCATGTTGAGCCAGGGCGGATTGACCCAGGGGCCGAGGACCGACCGGTCGTTGCAGAGCAGCAGCAGGAAGACCGACGCGGAGGGGAGCAGCAGTCCCGCCAGGGCCTGGACGGCGGTCGTGATCAGCCCGAGGGGCGCGTCGGGGATCAGCACGACGGCGGCCGCGACCAGGACCATCCCGGCGTAGGTCCCGTAGAACGCCTTGGCCTCGCGGAAGCTGCGGTGCAGGGAGTGGCGCAGGTGGAAGACGTCGCCGAAGGCGTAGCTGGTGGCCAGGGTCACCGCCGCGGCTCCGATGATCGACGCGTCCAGGAGCACGACGGCGAACATCACCCCCAGCACGCGGCTGTGCCCGCCCAGGGCCTCGGCGACGCCCAGCGCGTCGGTGAAGTGCCCGGCCGCGCTCGTGCCGCTCACCGCGTAGTCGGCCACGACGACGACGGCGACGGCGCCTGCGATCACGACGAGGGAGCCCAGCACGGTGTCCGCGCGCTCATGGCCGACGAACCGCGGTGTGATGCGTTTGTCGATGATGTTGGACTGCTGGAAGAACAGCTGCCAGGGGGCGACGGTCGTCCCGACGATCGCGATGATCAGCAGGACCGCCTCCGAGGTGACCCCGCCCTGCACACCGGGGACGACCAGGTGGTGGACGGCCGCCCCGTAGCGCGGGTGGCTCATCAGCGCCAGCGGCACCAGCAGCAGGCTGACGGCGATGAAGGCGAGCATCGCGCGTTCCCAGCGCCGGAAGCTGCCCGTGGCGGTGATCGCGACCAGGGCGAGGGCGGCGACGGGCACGGCGATGTACTTGTCGACGCCGAGGTAGCTCAGGGCGAGCGAGACTCCGATGAACTCGGTGACGATCGTCAGGAAGTTCAGCACGAACAGGTCGCCGACGCTGAACCAGCCCCAGAACCTGCCGAAGCGCTCGTTGATCAGCCGGGCGTGCCCGACACCGGTGACGGCGCCGAGCCGGACCACCATCTCCTGGTTGACGATGAGGACGGGGATGAGGAGCAGGAGCACCCACAGCAGGCTGTAGCCGTAGTTCTGGCCCGCCTGGGCGTACGTGGAGATCCCGCCGGCGTCGTTGTCGCCGACCATCACGATCAGGCCGGGGCCGACGATCGCCAGGAACGTCAGCAGCCGCCGCTTCAGGCTCCGGCTGGAGTCCGCCTCCTCCAGCCGGATACGCCCCAGGGCTCCCTCGATGTCGCCGAGGTGGGCCTCGTCCAGTACCGCTGTAGGGCGGGGGTGAGGTCGGGGGCGGGCGTAAGGCCGGGGGGCGCCGTCGCGTTCCGGCGGCGTGGCACGCTCAGGCGTCGTGGCGCGTTCCGGGGTGCCGGGGCCGACGCCCGGTGGCCCGCCCGGGGCTGCGGGGTGCGCACCGCCCTGCGCCTGTGGGCGCGGGCCGGGCGCGGGCCGGGCCCCGTCCGGGAGCGGACCGGACGCACCGGGGTGATCCGAGGGGCGGGCACCGGATCCGGACCGGCCGCCTTCCGGAGGACCACCGGTCCCGGACCGACCACCGTCCGGAGGACCACCGCCCCCGGGCGGACGGTCCTCCGGGCGGGAGCCGGGCCGCGGCTGCTGCGGTGGGCGACGCTCGGGACGGGGCTCCCTCATGGTGAGGGCTCCTCGGGCTCGTCCAGGTCCGTGGCACCGCCGGCCACCACGGCGCTGCCGACCTCGGTGGTGCGGTGGGCGTCGGGGGGCGGAGCCACGTCCCGGCGCCGCCAGTCCTCCGGCAGCGTCGCCTCCAGCACGTCGTCGACCGTGATCACGCCGAGCAGGACGCCTTCGTCGTCCACGACCGGCAGGGTGATGAGGTTGTAGTCCGTCATCAGCAGAGCGACGTCCACCAGGTCCGTGTCCGGGCCGACGCGCACGGGATCGGCCTCGCTCACCTCGGCCAGCAGGAGTCCTGGATCGCTCTGCAGAATGGTGACCAGCCGGACCCAGCCGAGCAGCCGTCCGTCCTCGTCGGCGGTGTAGACGCTGGTCAGCGCCTCCGGTTGGAGCCGGCTCGCCCGCCTGACCGCCGCCTCGGCCTCACTCACCGGGGTGTCCGGAGGCAGGGCCAGAAAGTCCATCCCCATCAGACCGCCGGCGCTGTCGGGGTTGAACCCCATCAGGGTCAGCACCTTGGCGCGCTGTCCGGCGGGCAGCAGCTCCAGCACGGTACGGCGACGGCCCTGCCGCAGATCGTCGATGGCGTCGGCCGCGTCGTCCGCCCGCATCCGCGCCAGGACGGCGGCGACCTCCTCGTCGGTGCGGGCGTTGAGCAGGCGGGAGGCCCGGTCCTCCTCCAACTCCTCGAAGACGTCCGCCTCCAGTTCCGGGTCCTGCCGGACGTCGCCGAGGATCTCGCGTTCCTCGTCCCGGGAGGCGTCCTCGAGCAGGTCGGCGATCTCCGCCGGGCGAAGGCGCCGGATCCGGGTCGTGGGACGTCGGACCAGCGCGCTGCGGCTGTGGCCGATCAGCGGCTCGAACGCCTTCCAGTCGCGGCACGCGTGCCCCGTCGAGCGGTCCCCGAAGATCCCCAGCAGCCGGTGCGGGCGGTGCGTGTCCACGCCCGACAGCAGCCACTGGCCTTCCCGTTCGGCCAGTTCCACGTCCTGCGCGCGCACCAGGCGTGCCTCGCCGACATCGATCAGCCGGTGGCCCAGCACGTCCGCCCGCAGCAGCACCTCGCCCTCACGCCGCTCGAACGACCGCAGGTCCAGCCGTGCGCTCTCGAGCTCCACCAGGCCCTCGGCGTCGAGAGCGGCCACCTGCTCGACCGGGACGAACAGCTCACGGCCACCCACGCCGACCACGAGCCCGGTCACCACCGGATAGTCGGCCCCGCGCAACCGGACGATCACGTCGGAGAGCCGGCCGAGCGACCGGTCGCCCGGGTCCACCACAGGGCGCTTCACCAGCGACGACAGATGGACGGGCGACCGCGCCCGGTGCGCGGCCGGCCGTGGCGAAGACGGACTCACGGTCATCGCTCTGCCCTGCCCGAAACGTCGGTTGACCTCGCGACCAACGGTATTGAACTACCACAAACACGCGCAAACTCCTCACCTGGAGTGAGGTGCTGTCTCAGGCGGCAGCCGGGACTCCACGGCATGCGGCGGGCACCCGGAGAACCGACACTGGTGGTATGCCGAACTGGCCGGGGCGGGCCAGGCTCTTGGCTCTCTCCGTGCCGGCCATCGAAGCTCGAAGGAGACGGCCATGACCACTGCACGGGAGATCATGCACACCGGTGCCACATGCGTCCAGGAGAGCGAGACGCTGGAGGACGCGGCGCGCCGGATGAAGGAGCTGGACGTCGGAGCCCTGCCGATCTGCGGGCCCGACGACCGCCTCCACGGGATCATCACGGACCGCGACATCGTGGTGCAGTGCCTCGCCATGCGGAAGGACCCCCGGACCATGACCGCGGGTGAGCTGGAGCAGGGCAAGCCGATCACGATCGACGCGAACGCCGACAGCGGCACTGTCCTGCGGACCATGGAGGAACACCGGATCCGCAGGCTGCCCGTCATCGAGAACCACCGCCTGGTCGGCATGATCAGCGAGTCGGACCTCTCACGCAGCCTGCCGGAGACGCAGGTGGGCCACTTCATCGAGACCGTCTGCGCGACCGCCTGACACCGAAGCACCCGGCGGGACGAAAGAGCACCCAGCACGATGAGGGGGCTCCGACCGGATTCCGGTGGGAGCCCTCGCCGTGTCAGCCCGCAGCCGTGCCGTCTTCCAACTGACCGAGTTGTTCGGCGAGTTGGAAAAGGGCTGGCAGAGCTGTGGCGATGGCGGCCCGATCGGAGTCGCCCAGGGAGGCCAGTGCGGCGTCCATCCGGCGTTCGTGCGCGGCGGTCCACGCGGCGAGCTGGTCGCGTCCGGCGTCGGTGAGGGTGACGACGGAGGCGCGGCGGTCGGCGGAGTCGACCTCGCGCGCGACCAGGCCCGTGGTGATCATCTGGCCGATCAGTCCGCTGACGGTGCTCGGCGCGAGCCGCTGGCGGGCGGCGAGATCGCTGATCCGGGCGGGCGAGTGCTCACCGAGCACCTGGAGCAGCTCGACCTGGGCCATGGGCAGCTTCTCCCACGGATAGTCGGTACGGATCGAGGCCCGCAGGGCGCGGCGCAGGCGGGTGACAGCCTCGGTGAGCAGTCGGGCGTCCGGCGCCTCGGCGGCGGGGCCGGGCAGGGGGAACTCGGAACGGGGCTGCTCGGACATGCGGCAAGGGTAGCCGGGTCCCCGCACCCACCCTTCTGCCGATGCGCGCCCGCCTGACCGTGCCCGCCCTTCTGCCCCTACGCGCCCTCCGGACCGCGCACGCCCTTCCGCCCGTACGCGCCCGCCCAACCGCGCACGCCCTTCCACCCGTCCACGCCCTCCAGTCGGTTCGGCCTCCGGGCCGTTCACCGGCTCACGCGGGTTGTCCGTCGGCTGGCGCACCGTTTCACGCCCCGAGTCCAGGGCGGGTCGGCCGGGACTCGCCCCGGTCCGGCCCCAGCCAGGCCGAGACGACGGCGACGACCGACATCGCCACCAGAATCGCCGCGGACCACCGGGCACCGGCCTCGATCCCGCCGCCGGCCGCCAGATGCAGGGCAAGGGTCACCAGGGCCACTCCCAGGGCGGTGCCCAGACCGCGGGTCATGTTGACCAGGCCGCCCCCGGTGCCGGAGGAACGGGCCGGGATCGCGCCCATGATCAGGGCGTTGTTGGCCGGGGTGAACATCCCCAGCCCCACGCCGACCAGGGCCAGCAGCGGCACCAGCCAGGCGATGGTCAGGGGAACGGCCAGGAGCCCGCCCGTGGCGAGGAGGAACACGCCGGTTCCGGTCAGGCACCGCCCACGGTCGCTGAAGGAGCGTGGCAGCAGCCGGTCACCGCCGGTGGCGCCGAGGGCGAACCCGGCGGGCAGGGCGGTCAGCACCACTCCCGCGGTCAGCTCCGAGACCCCCCGCGCGGTCAGCACGACCGGCACCAGCACCAGCGGGCCGAACAGCACCAGGTAACCACTGAGCGCTCCGACCAGCCCCCACGCGACCGCGCGCACCCGCAGCAGAGCGAGATCGAGCAGCGGCGTGGCGGTACGCCGCTGACGGCGGACGAAGCCCCAGCCGGCCGACGCCGCCACGCCGAACAGCAGGACCACGCTCCAGCCGGGCACCGGCAGACCGGAGGCCGCGGACACGCCGAGCAGCGCGCACGTCGTCGCCACGGCCAGCAGTACCAGCCCGGCCCAGTCGAAGCGGACGACCTTCGTACGGGCCCTGGTGCGCGGCAGCAGATAGTGGCCGCTCACCAGCGCGATCACCCCGACCGGCACGTTCACCCAGAACACCCAGCGCCAGCCCATGGTGGACACCAGCGCGCCACCCACCGTCGGTCCCAGGGCGAGTCCCAGCGCCTGTGCGGCGGCCTGCACCCCGAGCGCGCTGCGCATCCGCCCGCGGGGTGCGCTGGTGGTCACCAGCGCGACGCTGTTGGCCTGCATCAGCGCCGCCCCGGCCGCCTGCGCCACCCGGAAACCCACCAGCGCGGCCAGGGAGGGCGCCAGTCCGCAGGCGGCGGACGCCAGCGTGAAGACGGCGAACCCGTACAGGTACAGCAGCTTGCGGCCGTGGGCGTCCGCGAGCCGCCCGGCCGGCACCAGCAGCGCCACCAGGGCCAGCAGATACGCCAGCGACACCCATTCCACCGCGGCGAGCGAGGCGTCGAACTCCGTGCGCAGACTGCCGTAGGTCAGCGTCACGATGCTCGCGTCCAGCTGACCCATGAAGGCCCCGAAGCACACCGTGGCCACGGCCAGCCGCCAGGCGTTCGGCCGCGACCGGATCCCCTCCGGGCGGGCCCGCTCCACGGTGAGCACGGCGGGCCAGCGCGGGCGGGACGGGGTGTGCGTCGTATCCGGAGCCATGCCCCCAGATTACATCGGTCACCGAACTATTCGGGATCCGTCCGATCAGGGGTCCCGCCGCCGGCGAACGAAACCCTCCTGGCCCCGTGGCCCCGGAGCCCTACATCGCCCCTGACCCCCCTGAGTCACCTGAGCCTTCTGCCGCCCCTAAGTCCTCCATCACCGCGGCCCTGTCGAGCCCGGCGTGGTGCAGGGTCCGGTGCACGGTGCCCCGGGCTCCGCGAATGGTGAGCGCGGCCGCCGGCCACCGCGTGACGACCCGCAGCAGGGCGTAGGCGCACGCGAGGTCGAGATGGGTGGCCCCGCTCACGTCGACGACCCACTCGTCGGCCTCGTTCAGCGGCGGGGCCGCGAGCCCTTCCTCCAGTGGCCGCAGGGCTTTCGCCCCGATGTCCCCGGTGAGTATCAGCTCGGCCCGTCGGCCGTCGGTCGCCCTGACCACAAGGGGCGACACCGGTAGGTGCGCGGCTGCCATGGCGGCCTCCTTCGCGTCCGCCACACTCCGTCCACCTCCATGGTGACCCCGGCACCACGTCCGTGGGGCCCGGTCCGGGCGCCGATCGGCTCAGATCCTCTTGCGTGCCACGCCTCCGGCCGGTCGCGCCGCCGTCGTGATGCGGCGGGTGTCGCGGGCGGTGGACATGGGCGGGGTCTCGGTGCGGGGATGGCGGTGGCGGGGCGTGGTGCGCCGGGGCGGCCGGGTCAGGGTGATCTGGCGTACGAACTGCTGGAAGCAGGCCAGGGAGGCCAGCGCCGGCAGGGCCGCCGCGGCGATGTCCGCGATCGTCCTCGGTGCCTGCAACACGCACAGGAGCATCGCGATGGACGAGAAGATCAGCACCACGCTCCAGGAGTGGACGGCGCGGCGCTGGTGCAGCGCGGCCCGCAGCACGGACAGCGAGGCCACCAGCCAGGGACCGTAGACCAGCAGCGGCCACCAGGACGCGATGCCGTCCTGCATCCGGGCCACGGCCACGACGTGGAGGGGATCGTAGGCAACCATTCCGCCGAAGAAACTCACCGAAGAAGCGATCACCGCGGCCAGCGCGGCGATGAGGTGACTGGTGGTCCGCAGGACGTTCGGACGCTTGCGTTCCCGGACCTTTCGATGGCTTCGGGCGACCTCCTTCAAGGGGGGCAGTTCCGCCGTGATCGCCTGGAGGTTCTCCAGGGGCGTGTTCGGAGCGGGCTCGGGGACCGGTTCCTCGTCCTGGGCGAGAGGCGTGTCCGCCCGGTGCGCCTCCATCGCGTCCTGGAGCATGAAGGCCAGTTCCTCGGCGGGATCCCACGCCGCGTCCGGCGGTTCCAGGGGAGACGTGAAGAACTCCGCCGGACCCCGGTGCCGGCCGGTGCCGGCCCCCTCGTATCCGTCAGGATGGGTCGGGTAACCGGGATAACTCGAATAGTCAGCCGAACGGCCGGAAAGATGATCGATACGCTCGTCGTACATTACGCGGCCGGCTATTTCGCCGCGGAGAAACGGGACCGGCCCTCCGCACCGAGCCAGCGGCGGGCGAGGTCGGCTTCCAGTGTGCTCATCGCGTCCAGGAAATCCCGCAGCAGGGGCTCCGTCACCTTGAGTGCGACCGGAAAACCGCCCCTGGTCAGGGTGCCGTTGACGGTGGTCGACGAATGCACCGGGGCGGGAAGGTAGGTGTAGGGTCCCAGTGCGACCGCGTGCGCGGCGACCGGGTCCTCTCGCTCCTGACCCCCGAACAGACCCCAGTATCCTTCCCTGGCTGCCTTAGTCATATCCCGACTAACGCCGTCCGACTTCCCCGGATGCGCGGCAAACGGGTGAAGGAATTCCCTGATTAGCTCTATATGTGCGATCGGATGTCTCATCCGTACAAATGAAGAGACACGACGCGCCGGTGGGCGTCCCGTGGGCACTAGCGCAGAATCTGGACCTTCCGCTCCTCGCTCACCTGGTCGATTTCCGACACCCGTACCGTCGCCTTCATGGTCCAGGTGCCGGGGATCGGGAGGTTGAGGGAGTCGGTGCCCCAGTAGCCGCCCCTTTTGGTGAGCCCGGCGTCGATGGGGCCGATCCTCTGTGCGGGCAGGGACAGGGACAGGCGCAGTTCGGGGACGACGGCCAGGCCGCCGTCCGGGCCGTAGACCACGGCCTCCACCGCGTTCTGGCCGACGCGGCCCGGTTCCAGGGTGATCTGCACCTTGCCGTGGCCGCCCGGGGTGCCGACGTCGAACGGGATGACCGTGACGGAGGCGCCCGGAACCCCGCCCTCGGGCGTGGCCTCGGCCGCCTCGGCGGCCGCGCGACCGGGCAGGGTGCCGGTCAGCACCGTGGTGAAGACCAGGACCGCGATGCCCACGGCGACTTCGGCCAGCACCGAGCGGCGCAGAGCGCGGCGGCAGGCCTCGGGTGCGGCCGGCTCCGCGTCCGCCGTCACCAGCCGTGCCGTCCAGCGCCGGGAACGGGCCGCCACGGCCAGCAGCAGTGCCACCAGCACGAGTTTGACCAGCAGCAGCCTGCCGTACGCCGTGCCGGTGAGGGCGGTCCAGGAGCCGAGGCCGCGCCAGGACTGGTAGACGCCGGTGACCACGAGGACGGTGACGGCGCCGAAGGCGATCCGGGAGAAGCGCGCCACCGCCGCGGTCAGCGCGGCACCGTCGGCGGATGGCGCCGTGGCTCCGGCCGCCGTCCCGGCCGCCACACCAGCCGCCGCGGGACGCGGGCCATCGACCTGGGCGGTCGCGGCCGCGTCGGCGACAGCGGGACCAGGGCCCCCAGCACCGTCCGACGAACCGAGCCCCCCGGCACCGTCCGGGGCCGCCGGCGCGCCGCGTGGAGCCTCCGGCTCGTCCGTCGTGGCGTGCTGAAGCGTGGTCAGGAGGGCCGTCAGGCCGCCCAGCCAGACCGCCATCGCCAGCAGATGGAGCACCGACGACGCCATCGCCACCGGAACCTGGATGCCGGCCGAGGCGTGCTCGGACCCCGCCCACGTCAGCGCCAGGGCGAGGGCCAGCGCGGCGCCCGCCGCCAGGGTCGCGTGCGAAGGCCTCTCCCACGGCCGGCGCCGGAACAGCCGTACCAGGAGGGCGGCCGCCGGTGCGAGCAGGGCCAGGCGGGCCAGCAGCACCAGACCGGGGCGGCCGGTCAGGGTGCGGAAGAGAGCCGCGGGGTCGAAGGCCGACGCCGGACCGGTCCCGGTCTCGTAGGGCGCCCGCAGCACCAGTAGGGCCAGCGTGGAGACCAGCAGGGCCCACCAGCCCGCCACCAGCGGCTTGCGCAGCGGGCCCGCGTCCGGCGGGCGGCACAGCAGCACGAAGGCCGCCGTACCGACGAGCAGGGCCGCGGCGCCGTAGGCGGTGTAGCGCGCGAGGTCGTGGAGGCCGCGGGTCGTGGGGTTCTCGGCCGGGCCGGTGTTGATCGCGGCCGTCGTCGGGGAGGGCTTTCCCACCGAGAAGGTGAAGGCGCCCGAGACGGGGTGGCTGTCCGCCGACACCACCCGCCACGCCACGGTGAACGTGCCTTCGCCCAGCCCGTTCGGGAACGCCACCCGGGCCGTGTCCGGGCGTCCCGGCGCGTGCTGCGGCTCGCCCGTGCGCACCCGCCGCCCCTCGGGGTCGAACAGGCGGAAGGAGTCGTCGAGCAGGCTGACGGACTCGGTGAACGCCAGCGTGATCGTGCCGGGCGCCGTCCTGAGCACGGTTCCGTCGGCAGGGTCCGCGCCCCGCAGGACGGCGTGGGCCGAGGCGGGTCCGGCGCCGCCGAGGAGGAACAGGACCAGCACCGCGCCGAGCAGCGCCAACTCCCCAAATCGTCGCCGTCCGGTCACGTCACTTCCCCGTCTTGGAACTGTCTTGGAACTGCCTCGGAACCACGGAACTCGCCGGCTTCTGGATGGGTACGGACGAAGACGGCGCTTTGCTCACCGAGGATCCCGCGGGAAGGCCGTCCTCCGCGGCAGAAAAGGCCAGTTGGGCGCGGGGGCGGGGGGCGGGGCGGGCACGGAGCGAGGAGCCGGCGACCGGCGGGCGACCATCCGAACACGTCAGCCGAGTGGCCGGTCCCGGGTGGCGGTACGTGGACGCCCGGTTTCAGCATGGACCATGAGCGAGCCACCACCGACCAGCGGCCTCGAAGGCCCGGGATACGACGATCGTCGCGTCCACGCCACGCGTGACCCACGGGACCCGCGGGCAGCGCAGCCCCCACAGCACGAACCGGCGCTGGAAGGGCCCCTGCACTTCCTGTCCCACGCCGCCTGGCAGGCGGTCCTCGCCACCGGTGTGGCCGCCCTGGTCCTCGGCATCCTGGTACTGCTCTGGCCGGGCGCCTCCCTGCTGGCCGCCGGAGTCCTCTTCGGGATCTACCTGCTGGTCAGCGGCGTGCTCCAGTTGGTCTCCGCGTTCGGCACCCACAAGACGACCTCGTTGCGCGTGCTGGCCTTCGTCAGCGGCGCCCTGTCGATCCTGCTGGGCCTGCTGTGCTTCCGCGGCGCCACGCAGTCGATCCTGCTGCTCGCGCTGTGGATCGGCATCGGCTGGCTGATCCGCGGCATCACCCTGACGATCGCCGCCGTCCACGACCGCACCGTGCCGGCGCGCGGCTGGCAGATCTTCCTCGGCGTGCTCACCTTCATCGCCGGGATCGTGCTGATCGACTCTCCGCTCCGGTCGGCCGCGGTGCTCATCGTGCTCGGCGGCTGGTGGCTGGTGGTGGTCGGCATCTTCGAGATCGTCACCGCCTTCCGCGTCCGCGAGCACGCCCGACGCGTCCCCCGTACCGTGTGACCCGCTGTCCACAGCCTGTGCACAACCATCCGGCGGCGGGAACTCCCGCGCCACGCGGCCCGGGTGCGGTTCCACCGCCCGTCACCTCAAGCCCCCGCCGCCTCCACCCCCCGTTCCCGGTTCGCCCGGTTTTGCTGCAGCATGTCCAGCGCCGCACTCCGGCGGCCGGGCTGCGCCCGCAAGGTCTGGGCCGGTAGGCTCTCCGTGTGATCTTCAAGCGCATCGGAAACGGCCGGCCGTACCCCGACCACGGCCGGGAGAGCACCCGGCAGTGGGCGGACGTCGCGCCGCGCCCGGTCCGCCTCGATCAGCTCGTGACCACCAAGCAGCAGCTCGACCTGGAGACCCTCCTCGCGGAGGACTCGACGTTCTACGGCGACCTCTTCGCGCACGTCGTGAAGTGGCAGGGCGACCTGTATCTGGAGGACGGCCTCCACCGCGCGGTGCGCGCGGCGCTCCAGCAGCGCCAGGTGCTGCACGCGCGCGTGCTGGAACTGGACTGAGCATCCGGGCGCCGAGGCCCACGCCTGTGAACCGGGACCGTGAACCGATCCCCTGAGCCGGCGCGTGCGCCCGGATCCACGCCCGGATGTGCGCCGTCCGGTGCACGGTGCGGACCCCCGATCGGTAACGGCTTGGACCTTTCGGGTTCTGCTGGGCCGCTCCAATGATCATCTAGTAGGAATCACCGCTCACGCGCACTACGCTGCGCTCATGAGCATGCTGACTCCCCCCGGCATGGGCGGGAAGTACCGGATCACGGGGAACAGATACCCGCGGATGCGCAAGCCCCGGCGGCGCGGCAGGCTCGTGTTCCTCGCCGTCGCCTCCGTCGCGGTGCTGGGCGTGATCGGCTGGGGCACGTGGCAGCTCATCGACGTCTTCACCGGCGGCGGGACCGCCTCGGCGGCCGGCGGGGGAGACTGCCCGGCCAAGGCGTCGCCCGCGGCGAGCCCGTCGGCGACGAGCCCGGCCCGGGCGCTGCCCGAGCCGGGCCGGATCACGGTGAACGTCCTGAACGCCACGCCCCGCGGCGGCCTGGCCAAGCAGACCGCGGACGAACTGAAGAAGCGCGGCTTCCGCATCGGTCAGGTGGGCAACGCGACCAAGGAGTTCGACAAGAAGATCAAGGGCGCCGGACTGCTCCTCGGCCCGGCCTCCTCGCTGAACACCTCGCTGCCTGTCCTCGGCACCCAGCTCGCCGGGGCGGAGCGTCGCACGGACACCCGCAAGGGCACCGACGTGGACCTGATCATCGGCACCGGCTTCACGGCGCTGACCCAGCAGGCGGCCGCCACCGAGGCGCTGACCGCCCTGACCGCCCCGCAGCCCTCGGCGACCGCCCCGAAGAAGGGCTGCTGAGGTTCCGCGGCCGGTCAGTGGCGGGTGGTCCCGCGGGGCGGCCGGAGGGCCGGACGACGGACCGGGTTACTCGGCGGCGCCGTACATCCGGTCGCCCGCGTCTCCGAGGCCCGGAACGATGTAGCCGTGCTCGTTGAGGCGTTCGTCGACCGAGGCCGTCACCACGGTCACCGGGGTGCCCGCCAGGTCGCGTTCCATGACGGCCACGCCCTCGGGGGCGGCCAGCAGGACGACCGCGGTCACGTCGTCGGCGCCGCGCTTGATCAGCTCCTGGATGGCCGCGACCAGCGTGCCGCCGGTGGCCAGCATCGGGTCCAGGACGTAGACCTGACGGCCGGAGAGGTCCTCCGGCATGCGCGTGGCGTAGGTCGAGGCCTGAAGCGTCTCCTCGTTGCGGATCATGCCGAGGAAGCCCACTTCGGCGGTCGGCAGCAGCCGCACCATGCCGTCCAGCATGCCGAGCCCGGCCCGCAGGATCGGCACCACCAGGGGCCGCGGGTGGGAGAGCTTGACGCCGGTGGTCCGGGCGACCGGCGTGTTGATGTCGACCTGTTCGGTGCGCACGTCGCGGGTCGCCTCGTAGGCGAGCAGGGTGACCAGTTCGTCGGCGAGCCGCCGGAAGGTCGGGGAGTCGGTGCGGCGGTCGCGCAGCGTGGTGAGCTTGTGAGCGACCAGCGGGTGGTCGACGACGTGGAGACGCATGGGCCAAGAGTAATCGGGCCCCGATCCGGCCCGCCCGCCCGCCGCCCTCTGGCCGACGGACCGGGCCGCGCCCCCGCCACCGTGCGCTGCTGTGGCGTCAAACCCGCCGTCGGGGGGAAAGTGGGAAGGACGGACCGGGGTGGTGAGTCGATGCCTGATCGCGAACGGGAACCCGACCAGGACCCGTCGCCGCGCGCGCGGCGCGAGACGGCAGACCTTCCCGAGACGGCCGGCGCGGCGGATGCCGACGCCGAGCGGCGCCGCCGCCGGGCCCGGTTCCTGCGCGACCTCGCCGAGGCCCGGGCCCTGCGCGACCGCGTCCAGCCCCGCCGCGCCAGGACCGCCCGACTGCGGCACGCCATGCGCATGCGCACGTTCCGCTGGTAGGACGCCACCTCCACCCGCACGGACGCCACAGCCGGTGGGTGTACGTGGCCGCCGGGGTAAAGCCGCGTACGATCCGCTGGTGGCGGCAACGTGCGCGCTGGTGAGTCCTTTACCGGTGTGCGACCAAAACCGCCGGACACAGGGTGCCGAAGACGTCCCCTGACGGCCTTGTTTCTGCCACGATTCCGAGTGGGTGGGGCTCGGAGCCCAGCTCCCCCGCCCAGAACCTCCGCCGGGGGGACCCCCAACCGGCACGCCTATGACCAGTGGGAGAGTCACGGTGTACTTCGCCGCACTGCTCGCGCGCACCGAAGACGGGTGGGAAGCGAGCGACACAGAGCTCGACGATGTGGAGACGCTGGCCGACCTGGCCGACCTGGCCCGGGAGGCCTCGACCGACGACGACACGGTGCTTGTCCTGATCGAGCAGGAGGGCGCGTGGTTCGGCGTGGTCCGCCTGGACGGCGAGGACGACCCTCGTATCTACGTCTCCGACGCGGCCGCCGCCGCCCGTAGTTCGTACGGCGAGATCCTGCTCACCGACGAACTGCTCGGCCGGGAGCCCGGCGACGACGGCCCCGACCTGGACTCCCTCGACCTCGACGGCACGGAGGACGGTGAACCGGAGTCCACCGACGACGACGAGGAGTCGTCGTCCGCCGAAGCCATCACGCACAGCCCGCTGGGCGACGGCGAGATCCTCGACGACCTCGGGGTCGACGCTAAGGAGCTGCGCACCCTGGACCCGGAGGACGCGCTGAACTCCATCGCCGAGGCCCTGGGCGCCTCGGAGGTGCTGGAGACCGTCCGCTGACCGGGCCGAACGCGCCCGACCCGGGTGGGACGCCGGACCCGGCCGGCGTCCCGGACCCGGTGCGCGACCGCTGGCGGGCCGCCATGCGACTCGCCCTGGACGAGGCCGGGCAGGCCCTGCCGGGCGGGGACGTGCCCGTCGGCGCGGTCGTGCTGTCCGGCGACGGTACGACCGTGCTCGGCGTCGGCCACAACGAGCGGGAGGCCACCGGCGACCCGACCGCCCACGCGGAGGTGCTCGCCATCCGGCGGGCCGCCGCGAGGACCGGGCAGTGGCGGCTGTCGGGCTGCACGCTGGTGGTCACGCTGGAGCCGTGCACGATGTGCGCCGGAGCGATCGTGCTGTCCCGGGTGGACCGGGTGGTCTACGGGGCCCGCGACGAGAAGGCGGGCGCCGCCGGCTCCCTGTGGGACGTCGTACGGGACCGGCGGCTCAACCACCGGCCCGAGGTGATCGAGGGCGTGCTCGCGACGGAGTGCGCCGCGCTGCTGACCGACTTCTTCCGCGGCCGCTGAGCCCCGGCCGCCGGGGCGGGACGGAAACGGATTTCGGACCACGGCCCGGTTGCTGTAAGGTCTCCCTCGGTAGCGTGTCCGAGCGGCCGAAGGAGCTCGCCTCGAAAGCGAGTGTGGCGCAAGTCACCGAGGGTTCAAATCCCTCCGCTACCGCTCGAGAAGGGCCCCGTCCGTCAGGACGGGGCCCTTCGTGCGATCATCGACAACGCTCGGCCCGGACGGTACCGACTACAGGCAACTCAGCGACAGGGACATCACCTACAGGGGGAGGCCGCGTTGGCGATGAACGCCAAGAAGATCGCCGTCTATGTACTCGTGGTCTTCGTGCTGTATGTGATCATCACGGATCCCGCCAAGGCGGCGAGCTACGTCCAGATAGGGTTCGAGGGCATCTCGGACGCCGCCAAGGCGATAGGCGACTTCATGACGTGGGCCGCCAACGGAGGAGAATGATGATCCGCCACCTGGTCCTCTTCAAGCTGAACGAAGGCGTCGAGCGGGACGACCCGCGCGTCACCGCCGGAGCCGAGGCCTTCCGCGCCCTCGGCGGGCAGATCGAGGACCTGCGCTTCTGGGAGTGCGGCTGGAACGTAAGCGACCGGCCCATCGCCTACGACTTCGCGATCAACTCGGCCGTCGAGGACGCCGACGCGCTGCGCCGGTACCTGGAGCACCCGGCCCACCAGGCGGGCGTGGCCCGGTGGCGCGAGTTCGCCACCTGGGTGATCGCCGACTACGAGTTCTGACGGCCGGTCACCTCTCAGCCGTACGGCCGTACGGCTGCATGCTCAGCCCCGCATCGGAACGGTGCGGGGCTTTTCCGTCTCTTATGCCCTAATTCATCCCTCAACACGTGCATATGCGGTGCTTGAACACGATGCACCTGTCTTGTGATGCTATGACCGCTTTTGACGGATGAGTTGATCGACGAAGAGGTGGCGTTGACCGTGTCGGCCAGGACTGCGCCGCCCCAGGATCCCGTCTCGGCTCCGGCCCCGGCCACAACCACGGGCACGGCCCCGACTTCGGCCGCCCCGGCCACAACCACGGCCCCGACCCCGACCCCGACCACAGACGCGACCACAGACCCGGCCACGACCCCGGCCCCGGCGCCGGCCCCGGAGAAGCGGCGCGGTGCCGACACCCGGGCCCTCACGGCGGTGCTGTTCACCCAGTTGAAGGAGCTTGAACCCGGCACGTCCGAGCACGCCCGCGTGCGCGGGGCACTCATCGAGGCGAACCTGCCGCTCGTGCGCTACGCGGCCGCCCGCTTCCGCTCCCGCAACGAGCCGATGGAGGACGTCGTCCAGGTCGGCACCATCGGGCTCATCAACGCCATCGACCGCTTCGACCCGGACCGGGGCGTGCAGTTCCCGACCTTCGCCATGCCGACGGTCGTCGGCGAGATCAAGCGCTACTTCCGCGACAACGTCCGCACGGTCCACGTCCCGCGCCGGCTGCACGAGTTGTGGGTGCAGGTCAACAGCGCGACCGAGGACCTGACGACCGCCTTCGGCCGCTCCCCCACGACCGCCGAGATCGCCGAGCGGCTGCGCATCACCGAGGAGGAGGTGCTGTCCTGCATCGAGGCCGGCCGCTCGTACCACGCGACCTCCCTGGAGGCGGCCCAGGAGGGCGACGGGCTGCCCGGACTCCTCGACCGGCTCGGCTACGAGGACCCGGCCCTGGACGGCGTCGAGCACCGCGACCTGGTCCGCCACCTCCTCGTCCAGCTTCCCGAACGGGAACAGCGGATCCTGCTGCTGCGCTACTACAGCAATCTGACCCAGTCGCAGATCAGTGCGGAACTCGGCGTCTCCCAGATGCACGTGTCCCGGCTACTCGCGCGTAGCTTCCAGCGATTGCGATCCGCAAACAGGATCGACGCATAACCGGAACGAGCGAACCGCCCACCAGGGCTGTTCCCGACACCTTCGGGCTGAAAAGCCGTCAGACCCCTTCTTTCCAGGGTCGATTCGGTTCTGACTTGTCGACAAGTCCCTACAGCGCGTTGCCGACATGTGACATTCTGCGGGAAGCGCGTTTGCCGTGGCTCCGGCTCCGGTATTCAGGTGAGGGCTGCGTTCTCCTCGTCAGAGAATGTGGCCGCGACCGTCCCGCGACCCAGAGGGGGTGGCATGTCCGCAGACCAGGGCAGCTCCAAGGTGCTGACGCTCACGAAGAGCGAGACGCCCTCCCCGGCGCTCGAGCCGCTCGACGCCCTCGACGACGTGGCGGCCCTCGAGGCCGCTCCCGCCCCGGCTGTTCCGGCCGCGTCGGCCTCGGAGACCATCGACACCCGCACCCTGTCCCGCTCCCTGTTCCTGCGGCTCGCCGCACTCGACGAGGACAGCCCCGAGCGTGTCTACGTCCGGGACACCCTGATCGAGCTCAACCTCCCGCTGGTCCGTTACGCCGCGGCCCGCTTCCGCTCGCGCAACGAGCCGATGGAGGACATCGTCCAGGTCGGCACCATCGGCCTGATCAAGGCGATCGACCGCTTCGACTGCGAGCGGGGCGTGGAGTTCCCGACCTTCGCGATGCCGACGGTCGTGGGCGAGATCAAGCGCTTCTTCCGCGACACCTCGTGGTCGGTGCGGGTGCCCAGGCGCCTCCAGGAGCTACGCCTGGCCCTCACCAAGGCCAGCGACGAGCTGTCCCAGAAGCTCGACCGCTCCCCGACCGTCACGGAACTGGCCACCGTGCTGGGCGTGTCGGAGGAGGACGTGGTCGACGGCCTCGCGGTCGGCAACGCCTACACCGCCTCCTCGCTGGACTCCCCGACTCCCGAGGACGACGGCGGCGAGGGCTCCCTGGCCGACCGCCTCGGCTACGAGGACACGGCGCTGGAGGGCGTGGAGTACCGCGAGTCGCTCAAGCCGCTGCTGGCCAAGCTGCCGCCCCGGGAGCGGCGGATCATCATGCTGCGCTTCTTCGCCAACATGACCCAGTCGCAGATCGGCGAGGAGGTCGGCATCTCGCAGATGCACGTCTCCCGGCTGCTCACCCGGACGCTGTCACAGCTGCGCGAGGGGCTCATCAACGACTGATCGCAGGGTCCGGCGCCTTCCGTACGACGGGGCGCCGGACACCACGGCGCGCTGCCGTGGTGACGTCGGCTCCGGCCGCCGAGGCGCCGTTCGGGCGCGTCGGCGGCCGTCGTCTGTCTGGGGGCCGTTTCCCGGCCACGCGCGGGGGCGTCGGGGCCGGCGAAGAAGGAGGCCGACGGGGAGGAGGGGGCGCGGGCGCCGGTGGACGGAGACGGGACAGCCGGAGGGACCGGAAAAGAGGGAAGGGGCCGGAAAGAGCGGAGCGCCCTGCCGATCGCCTTGCTGAGGAGTGGTTCGCCTACTTGAGCGCGAGCCAGGCGACGGCCGCGACGACCGCCACCAGGACGACGACACCGACGATCAGGCCGATGCGCGGGCCGGAGGAGGTCTGCTGCTGCGCGCTCTGGGGAGGCGCGTCGTCAACGAACGCGCGGAACATCTGAGTGCTGCCGGCGGGGTCGTGGTTGCCCTGCGGGCCCTGGGTGTTAGCCATGGCCCGAGACCCTAGCGAAAACGCTGCCACCGCCCAAGCTCGGGGCCCCGCAGCCCACTTGGCACCTCACTTTGCACCTCGCCCGGCGGGAACCTCGACGGGCGGCTGAACGCCGGTCGGCTCGCATCGGCCGTGGCGCTCCGGCAGACAGCACCTCACCTGCGGGTTTACATTCGCCAATACTTGCCTTTGCCAAGTTTTTGCGCCCTCGTCGGCCGATTTGTTTGCCTGTGGCAACCAACGACCTTTACGGTTGCCCAGAGCAACGAATTCGGGAGGTGCGATGGCCGAGCAGGCGCAGTACGAAGAGCTTGCGCGCCAGCTCAGTGCCGTCGGAGCTGTGAAGCGGGACATGGGGCGGATCCTGCCGCCCGACTGCCCGGCCGGCTCGGCCGCCGTGCTGACCCTGCTCGGCCGCCACGGGGACATGCGCATGAGCAAGCTCGCCGAGCTGCTCGCCGTGGACCTGTCGGTGACCAGCCGGCACGTCGCGCACATCGCCGCGCGCGGCTGGATCGAGCGGCTCCAGGACCCCGGGGACAAGCGTTCGCGCATCCTGCGCCTGACACCGGCCGGGCTGGACGAGCTCGACGAGCTGACCCGGCGGAGCACCCGCCTGCTCAGCGAGCGGCTGAGCGACTGGACCGACGACGAGGTCGGCCAGCTGATCCGGCTGATGACCCGCCTGCGCGCCAGCTTCGGCGACTGCCGTTCCGCTCCGGCCCGGATCCCCGCGCCCGTTGCACCCAAGACCACCCGTACACCCGCAAGCACGTAAGAAAAAGGAAGCCCATGGCAACGACCACACCAGCCGGTGTGCGGGCCCACGCCAAGCATGGAGGAGGCTCCCCCGGCAGCACTCCGATGACGCACCGGCAGATCATGGAGGCGCTCTCCGGGCTGCTGCTCGGCATGTTCGTGGCGATCCTGTCGTCCACGATCGTCTCCAACGCGCTGCCGCACATCATCGGTGACCTCGGCGGCGGCCAGTCCGCCTACACCTGGGTGGTCACGGCCGCCCTGCTGTCGATGACCGCGGCCACTCCCCTGTGGGGCAAGCTCGCCGACCTCTACAGCAAGAAGGCGCTCGTCCAGATAGCGCTCGTCATCTTCGTCCTGGCCTCGGCCTGCGCGGGGCTGTCGCAGAACCCGGCCATGCTGATCGCCTGCCGTGTGGTGCAGGGCATAGGCACCGGCGGTCTGTCCGCCCTCGCCCAGATCGTCATGGCCGCGATGATCTCGCCCCGCGAGCGCGGCCGTTACTCCGGCTACCTCGGCGCCACCTTCGCCGTGGCCACCGTCGGCGGCCCGCTGCTCGGCGGTGTCATCACCGACACCTCCTGGCTGGGCTGGCGCTGGTGCTTCTACGTCGGCGTGCCCTTCGCGGTCATCGCGCTGATCGTCCTCCAGAAGACCCTGCACCTGCCCGTGGTGAAGCGGGAGGTCAAGGTCGACTGGGGCGGCGCGTTCCTGATCTCCGCCGCCGTGTCGCTGCTGCTGATCTGGGTCACCTTCGCCGGTGACAAGTACGACTGGGTGTCCTGGCAGACGTACGCGATGGTCGCCGGTGCGATCGTCCTCGGCCTGCTCTTCGTGCTCGTCGAGTCCAGGGCGAGCCAGCCGATCATCCCGTTGCGGCTGTTCCGCAACCGCACCATCACGCTGGCGTCGCTGGCGTCCCTGTTCGTCGGTATCGCGATGTTCAGCGGCACCGTGTTCTTCAGCCAGTACTTCCAGCTGGCCCGGGACAAGTCCCCGACGATGTCGGGCGTCATGACCATCCCGATGATCGGCGGTCTGTTCGTCTCCTCCACCGTCTCCGGGCAGTTCATCACCCGGACAGGACGGTGGAAGGGCTGGCTGGTCAGCGGTGGCGTCCTGGTGACCGCGGGTCTCGGCCTGCTCGGCACCATCCGCTACGACACGGAGTACTGGAAGACGGCCGTCTTCATGGCCCTGCTGGGTCTCGGCATCGGCATGATGATGCAGAACCTGGTGCTGTGCACGCAGAACCAGGTGTCACCGGCCGACCTCGGCTCGGCCAGCTCCACGGTCACCTTCTTCCGCTCCCTCGGCGGTGCGGTCGGCGTCTCCGCGCTCGGCGCGGTGATGGCCCACCGGATCACCGACTACGTCAAGGACGGCCTGTCCGACCTCAGCCCGAAGTACGCGGCTGCCCTGTCCTCCTCCGGCGCGAGCGACTCCATCCCGGACATGAACGCGCTGCCCAAGCCGCTGCGCACGGTCATGGAGAGCGCCTACGGGCACGGTATCGCCGACATCTTCCTGATCGCCGCCGCGCTGGCGGCGGTGGCCTTCCTGATCACGCTGTTCATCAAGGAGGTCCCGCTGCGGACCAAGGGCGCGCTGGCGCAGGCCGGCGAGGCCGAGTCCGCGCCGGTGGACCCGGCCGCCGCCCCCGTCGTCGCCGAGTCCCGGTCTCCCGAGGCCGCGGCCGGCTCCGCCGGGGAGCGGGTGCCGAGCTGGGCGACGGCCGCCTCTCCCGCCGAGGGCGCCGGGAACGGTACCGAGGGCACGCTGCGGCCGACCGCGGTCGCCACGGTGGCGCCCGGTGGGCCGGGCGCCGGTGCCGGCGGCGGGATCCCGGTGCACGGCTTCGTCCGGGGCGCCGAGAGCGCGCCGGTGCCGCAGGCCGCGGTCACGCTGATCTCGCTGGCGGGCCGCCAGCTGGGCCGGTCGGTCGCGCAGGCCGACGGCTCCTACACCGTGGACGCGCCGGGCGCGGGCTCGTACGTCCTGATCGCCTCCGCCGACGGCTTCCAGCCGCAGGCGTCCACCGTGGTCGTGGGCGGCGAACCGGTCGCGTACGACATCCTGCTCAGCGGCACCAGCGGGCTGGGCGGTGTGGTCCGGGCCGCCGGGTCCGGGCTGCCGGTGAAGGACGCGATGGTGATCGTCACCGATGTGCGCGGCGACCTGCTGGCCACCGGGACCACCGGGGAGAGCGGCGAGTTCTCCTTCGTGGAGCTGGTGCCGGGCGCGGTGACCGTCGCGGTGAACGCCGCCGGGTTCCGGCCGCGGGCGCTGCCGGTCGAGGTGGGCGGCACCGGGGTGACCGGGGTCGAGATCGACCTGGAGGCCGGAGCGCGGCTCCAGGGCGTCGTCCGCGCCCCGCACGGTCCCCTCGCGGACGCCAGGGTGACCCTGGTCGACGCGGCGGGCAACGTGGTCGGCACGTCCACCACCGGCGCGGACGGGGCGTACGCCTTCACCGACCTGAGCGGCGGTGACTACACCGTCATCGCGACCGGCTACCCGCCCATGGCGACCGCCCTGACGGTCACGGGCCCCGGTGTCGACGGCCACGACATCGAGCTCGCCCACCCCGGCGAGTAACCCCGGGCCAGGGTGCCCATGAGGCCCGGGCGGCATCCCGGGTCACGGTCCGGCCCGTGGCGGGGCGCGCTCCGAGGGAGCCGCGCCGCGCCACGGGCCGGTCGCTTTCCGACCATTTTGCAAGGCTGTGCAGGGAGAAAACGGGATGGGACTGACTGCGAGGATCCGCACCCGGGACGGATGGGCCGTGTCGCACGCGGTCGTCACGATGACCGACATGACGGGCGCGCAGGTGCTGCGGGCCGAGGCCGACGCGGAGGGCGCCGTACGGGACACCGCGGCGCTGGCACCGGGTGCGTACACGGTGATCGTCACGGCGGTCGGGTACGCGCCCACCGCCTCCAGCGCGATCGTCACCGCGAGCGGCCGGGCCGAGATCGGCACGGTGACGCTGACCCGGCAGGGCGGCGCCGAGCTGCCCCCGCCGGGGCCGTGGACCATCGACCCGGCGCACTCCTCGGTCGCCGCGGTCGCCCAACACCTGGGGATCTCCAGCGTGCACGGCCGGTTCACGGACTTCGCCGGCACCGTCGAGATCGCCCCCGACGACGTCACCAAGTCCCGTGTGGAGGCGGTCATCCGCGCCGACTCCATCGACACCGGCAACGGCATGCGCGACGGCCACCTGAAGTCCGCGGACTTCCTGGACGTCGAGCGGCACCCGCGGATCACCTACCGCTCCACCGGGGTGACCGCCGCCGGCCCCGACCGCTGGACCGTCCACGGCGAGCTGGGCATGCGCGGCGTGGTCCGCCCGGTCGACCTCGACCTGGCCTACCTCGGCACCGGCGCCGACCCGTGGGGCGGCACCCGCGCCGCCTTCCGCGCGACGACCGAACTGCGCCGCGAGGACTTCGCCATGAACTACAACCAGGTCCTCCAGGCCGGCATCGCGGCCATCGGCACCACGCTGAGGGTCGAACTGGACATCCAGGCGGTCCAGGGCACCGTGCTCCCGACGGCGTAGTCCACCGGACCCGCGCCACATGCGGGCGCCCGACCGGAACAGACCCTAGGCTGGCGGGCATGGCCCCGAACATCGCGACCAACACCCGCGTCTCGCTGGACGAGCTGCTCGACTTCGTACGGCCCCGCCACCGCGCCCTGCTGCTGACCCGCAGGAGCGACGGCAGCCCGCAGGCCTCGCCGCTGACCTGCGGAGTCGACGACTCCGGGCGGATCGTGGTCTCCACCTACCCGGAGCGGGCCAAGACCCGCAACGCCAAGAGGGACGAACGGGTCGGCATCGTCGTGCTGAGCGACGACTGGAACGGGCCGTGGGTGCAGATCGACGGCACGGCCGAGGTGATCGACGCGCCGGACTCCGTGGAGCCCTTGGTGGAGTACTACCGCACCATCGCGGGCGAGCACCCGGACTGGGACGAGTACCGGGAGGCCATGGTCAGGCAGGGCAAGTCGATCATCCGGATCACTCCGCGGCGCTGGGGACCGGTGGCGACCGGCGGGTTCCCCGCACGGCTCGCGCCGCACGACGCGTAGTCAGCCGCGGGCGACCATCGCCTCGATGCCGGCGACCAGCAGGTCCAGGGCGAAGGCGAAGTCGCGGTCCAGCATTTCCGCGACCGTGTCACCGCCGCGGGCCGCCATGAGGGTCGCGGACTCCCGGAGCACCTCGGTGGCGTCCGGGGCCCGGGTGGCCGCGCTCATCGCGTGCCGGAAGTAGTCGTCCGGGGCCATGCCCGCCTCGGCGCAGCGCGCCACGAAGTGGCCCTCGATCGTGCCGTAGCCGTACACGAACTGGAAGACGGCGGAGATCGCCCCGGTCAGCCGCTGCTCGGACAGCCCGGTACGGCGGATGACCCGCTGCACCGTGCCCGAGAAGGCGAGCGAGTTCGGGCCGATGTTGAGGAACGTCCCGGCGAGCGGCGACAGCCAGGGGTGGCGCACCAGCAGCGCCCGGTACTCGGTGGCGAGCCGGCGCAACTGCTCGCGCCAGTCCGTCGCCACGTCCGGTTCGGGCAGCCGCAGCTCGCCGAAGGCGGCGTCGAGGGCGAGTTCGAGCAGGTCGTCCTTGGTGTCGACGTACCAGTACAGGGACATCGCCGTCACGTTCAGCTCGGCGGCGAGCCGGCGCATGGAGAACTTCGCGAGCCCCTCCGCGTCCAGCAGCCGCACGGTGACCTCGGTGATCCGCTCCCGGTCGAGACCGGACGGCTGCCCGCCGCGCCCGCCGCGGCGCGCCTTGCCCTCCAGCCAGACGCTGGTCCGTGCCGCGCCCTTGGCCCCTTGGGCTGCCTTCACCATGGCGCACCTTCCTCGACTCCTGAACCGCCGGTCGTACCGGGCGCCCGAAGGCGCGCGGGGCGGTGCCCGGCAGGCGCCCCGCCGCAGCGCGCGACCGGCCACGACGAGCGCGCGGCCGCACAACGGCCGTACCGCCCGAGCTAGTGGGTCACCACCATCCCCGAGTCTGCCCGCTCCGCCCTGCGGAGCAACGCGGCGGGCAGCAGGCCACCGAGCAGCACGGCCACCGCTCCCACCAGCTGACTGGTCTCGAGCCCGGCGGAGAACGCGTCGGTCACCTGCTTCTTCTCCGCGGCCGACCCCGCCGCGGCCAGGGCCACCGGCAGGGACACCGCCGCGAACCGGGAGGTGAGCACCGCCCCCAGGACGGCCACCCCCAGTCCGTTGCCGAACTCCGCCAGCGTCCCGTTGATGCCCGCCCCGACGCCCGCCTTGGCCGGCGGGATCGCGCTCATGATGGCGTGGGCCATGGCCGGGTTGGCGATCGCGCAGCCGGCCCCGATGAGCAGCAGGCCAAGGAGCGTGCCGCCGTACCCGCCGGAGGCGAGCGTGGCGATCGCCACCAGCCCGCCGGACATCAACACCATGCCCAGCCCGATCGCCGCCGGGGTGCCCAGCCGCGTCGTCCAGCGGGCCGCGAGTCCGGTGAAGTTCAGCGCCACCACCGACAGGGCGAGCGGCGCGGTGCGCAGTCCGGCCTCCAGGGGGCCGTAGCCGAGGACGAACTGAAGGTGCTGGGTGAGCAGGAACAGCGCGCCGCCCATGCCGAAGGTGATCAGCACCGCGCCGGCGACCGCGCCCGTGAAGCGGCGGTCGCGGAAGAAGTGCATGTCGAGCATGGGGTACGGGATCCGGCTCTCGTAGAACGCGAAGAGGGCCAGTACCACCACCGCCGCCGTCGCCGTGACCAGCACCCGCGGCGACGTCCAGCCGTGCGCGGGGCCCGAGATGATCGCGTACACCAGCGAGGTCATCCCGATCGTGGACAGCAGCGCGCCGAGCAGGTCGGGCCGGTCCCCTCGGGGGTTCTTGGACTCCGGGACGAGGGCGAGGACCGCGACCAGGCCCAGCACGGCGACCGGCAGGTTGATCAGGAAGATCGCGCCCCACCAGAAGTGGTTCAGCATGAAGCCGCCGATCAGCGGGCCGATCGCGAAGCCCAGGGCGTTGACGGCGCTCCAGATCCCGATGGCCTTGGGGTGCTCGGCCGGGGCGAAGATCTGCATCGCCACGGCGAGCGTGGTGGTCAGCAGCAGCGCGCCGCCGACGCCCATGCCCGCGCGGGCGGCGATCAACTGCCCGGTGGAGTCGGCGAGTGCGGCGACCAGCGAACCGATGCCGAACAGGGCCAGCCCGGCCACCAGCATCTTCTTGCGGCCGTACCGGTCGGCGGCGCTGCCCGCGGTCAGCAGCAGCCCGGACTGCACGAGCGAGTACGCGTTGATCATCCACTGGATGTCGGAGGTGGCCGCGCGCAGTTCACGGGTGAGGGACGGGATCGCGACGTTCAGAACGGTGTTGTCCAGCAGCACGGTGAGCTGGGCGAGGCAGATCACGCCGAGGATCAGCCAGCGCCGGGGGTGCCCCTGGGCGGCCTGGGAGGAGGTCTGCTCCGGCGAGGTCGTCGACATGCTATACACCGTATAGGAGTGCCGTACGGCGCACGGCGGCACAGGCGGTGGCGGCTGGGCGCGGCAGCGCGGAGGGTGGCGACCGGGCGCGGACGGCGCGGAGGGCGCCGCCTCCGCCTCACACGACGGGCTTGATCAGATAACCGGCGCCCCGCCGGGTATGGATCATCGGTTCCCGGCCGGCGTCGATCTTCCGCCGCAGGTAGGAGATGTACAGCTCGACGACGTTGGCCTGCCCGCCGAAGTCGTACGACCAGACGCGGTCGAGGATCTGCGCCTTGCTGAGCACGCGCCGCGGGTTGCGCATCAGGAAGCGCAGCAACTCGAACTCGGTGGCGGTGAGGTGGATGTCCTGCCCTCCCCGCGACACCTCGTGGCTGTCCTCGTCCAGGCGGAGGTCGCCGACCACGAGCACGGATTCGGAACGCCGGTCGGTGGCACCGGAGCGCCGGATCAGCCCCCGCAGCCGCGCCACGACCTCCTCCACGCCGAACGGCTTGGTGACGCAGTCGTCCCCGCCCGCGGTCAGCCCGGCGACACGGTCCTCCGCGGCGTCCTTGGCGGTCAGGAAGAGGACGGGCACCCCGGGCAGTTCGCAGCGCAGCCGGCCCAGGACGGCGAGTCCGTCCATGTCGGGCAGCAGCATGTCCAGGACGACGGCGTCGGGCCGGAACTCGCGCGCGGTCCGTACGGCTCCCTGCCCGTCCTGCGCGCTGCGGATCTGCCAGCCCTCGTAGCGCAGGGCCATGGACAGCAGATCGGTGATCGGCGGCTCGTCGTCCACCACGAGTACCCGGACGGGGTTCCCGTCCGGCCTCAGCAGTTCGGTGCGCCCCTGGGGCGAGGTCGTGGTCATGGGGGACACCCTTCAGGGGGCCTCTGAGAGCAGGCTTTCACCTGTCTGTGATTTCACTGAGAAACCCCACAGGCGACTCTCAGGAAACGGACTCCCCCTGCGGTCCGAGTCCCCACCCGCGGCCTGCGGTCCGGGACTTCACCCGACGTCCGGCAGGCTTCAGAACAACCCGTCCTGCTGTCCCTCCCGTACGCCCGCCGGATCCCGCAACTCCCGTACCGGCACGGTGAATCCCACGCTTCGGGGAGGCCGCAGCCCCCAGCCCGCCATCAGCCGCGTGTCCAGCACGACGACCCCGCCACCGGCCGCCAGGTGCAGATCGGGCCCGGCGGCCGCGACCAGCTCACCGCTCAGCACCCCGCCCGCGACGAGTTCGGTCACCTCGCCCACGGCGGTCGGCAGACCGGCCAGCCCGAAGATCCCGGCGTGATCGACGGGCCGGAACGGCTTCCGCTCCAGCGACTCCGGCCAGCCGCCGAGCGCGCTCGCCCGCGCGTGCAACTCTTCGACCTCGGCGGCCCGCTCTTGCTCGGTCGCCGGAAGCGCGGACCGTACGGCCCGCTTCTCGGCGTACGGAATCCGGTCCGGGACCCCGAGCGCGGCGCGCAGCAACTCCTCGGTGCGGCGCGCCGCCATGAGCGGGCCCGCGCCCAGCCAGCTGAAGCAGACGGCACCCTGCTCAAGCAGCCGCGCGGAGCCCCGCTCCACGGCGGTGATCCCGACCTTGAGCATGCCGGGCCCGAACCAGGCCAGATACACGTGGTAGGGCCGCGGGTCGTCCGCGATCGTGTCCGCGGCCACGGAGTGCGCCCGCTCCAGCCGCGCGCACTCCTCGCACCGCGCCCCCGCGCTCCGCCCCGGCACCACCGCCCGCAGCGGGCACGCGTGCCCCCGCGCTCCCACGCAGGTCCGCGCTTCCCCTTCCGCGATCTCGAAGGCCACCCGCTTTCCCCACGGCAGCGCGCTCGACCGCCCGCCGTCCCACACCAGCACGGGACCGTCCGGCGACCACCGCAGCCCTGAGCACTTCCACACGCGCGTCATCCCTTGCGAGAGTACGGGTCACCACTGACATGGATATACGGCGGTGCGACTCGTCGCGGGGTGAAGAGCCGCGCGCCGCACGCGGAAGTCCTCCGAGTGACAGCCGTGGAAATTCCTTGGAAAAAGCCTGTTCCAGGAGAGCCAAGCCTCCCGACCTGCCCACGAGGCCTCCCTCCGGGGATCAAGTGACATACATCACAGAGAAATATAGGCATCCTGAACAACCATCCCGATCCGCCCTTTTTCATCTCAGCGAATTTCCACGGAGGGAAACGCAGGGCCGGAGAACCATCAGCACATTCTTTACTTGGGCTATACACTCGCCGGCGTCCAAGCTGCCCCCCATGCGTTTATCAGTGACCGTTCTCCTTTGCCTTCGATCAGGAAAGGTCGCCCATGAAATTTCCCCGTCCTCTCGCTGTGGCCGCCGCCGTCGCGGTGACCACGCCCGTCGTGCTGTTCACCGCCTCCGCACCGGCACTCGCCGCCGGGACGTCCGCGGCACAGGTGCAGGATCAGCCGACGTACGCGGAGCTGGTCAAGACTGCCGCCGACGCGCAGAAGGCGTACGAGGAAGCCGTCATCGCCAAGGAGGAAGGGCAGAAGAAGGTCAAGGCCACCCTGGACGCCCTGGACTCCGACACGCACCCGCTCAAGGCGGCCACGATCGCCGCGGACAAGTCGGCCAAGGAGGCGGCCGGCGCCAAGGACGCGGCCGAGAAGGCCGTTGCGGACGCCAAGGCCACGCTGGAAGCGGCCCAGAGTGACACCGAGAAGGCCGAGGCGCGACAGGCCCTCGAAGCCGCCGAGACCGATCTGGCGACGGCGGCCGAGGCCAAGCAGAAGGCCGACGCCGCGGCCGCGGAGGCCCACACCGCGCTGGACGACGCCAGGGTGGCGGCCCTCCGCGAGTACAGCCTGGTCCAGGACGGCCCCCAGAAGGCCCTGGAGGCCAAGAAGGCCGCCGACGCAGCACTCGCCACCGCCAAGGAGTGCGTCCGCGAGGACGGGCTGACCTCGCTCGCGGTGGGCCTTCCGGCCGAGGTCGTTGCCGGGACCACCGTCGATTTCACCCTGCGCGTGACCAACGGAACCGAGCGCACGCTGACAGTGGACCCCCTGACGTTCTTCCACGTGAACGGCGAACCGGCCCGTGAGAAGAGCCACCTGGAGGTGGAGTGGTCCAACGGCTCGGGCTGGCAGGCCCTCAACGGCAACGAGCCCGAGCACATCGCGCACATCGACGTCCTGAAGCCGGGCGAGCAGAACGATGTGAAGCTGCGGATGAAGGTCGACTCCGGGGCCCAGGCCGCCGACGCCCTGGCCCTGTTCGCCAGTGACGCCTCCGACACGTACAACCCCTGCGTCCTCGGCCCGATGAAGCGCTACGACTTCGAGCTTCTGCCCGCCGGCAGCAAGACCGGCCCGGCCGACGACGCCGAGCCCGGCCGGCCCGGCGAGAACGACGACAAGCGGCCCGGCGCTGTGAAGCCCGGTGGTACGGGTACGGGCCCCTCGGCGCAGGGCGGCGTGTCCAAGCAGGCGCCGCAGACCGTGCCCACCGAAACCGACCCCGACGGCAACCTCGCCGCGACCGGTGCGTCCTCCGCGACCGCACCGCTCGCTCTCGCGAGCGCGGTCACCGTCGCACTCGGCGCCGGAGCGGTTCTCGTCGCCCGCCGCCGCAAGGCCGCGGGCAACGTCTGACCGCGGGGGCGCCCGGCCCCTTGGCGGTCGGGCGCCCGGTGGGACGGCTGCTGCCGGGAGGAAGGACAGAGGCCCTGTGGAGTGCTCCACAGGGCCTCTGCTCTGTTGCCCGGCTCTGTTGCCCGACCCGGGTTCGTTCAGCTGAAGGGAACGGCGTCCGCCGGGGCGGTGTGCCAGTTGGTGACGATCGGGTCTTCGACCGTGATGGTGCCGACCGGCAGGGAAACCGGGTTGGGGTCGTCGTCACCGACGCCGACGATGATGAAGTCCAGTTCCTTGCCACCGTTTCCGTTGGTGGTCTTCGGGTTCACCCCGGCGTAGGCGGTGGTGCTCCCGCTCAGCTTGATCTGCTTGCCGACGCTCTGCTCCGCGGGACCCGCCTGGGTGCCGTCGGATCCGAACGCCACGGTCGGAAGCGCGGCGGGCAGGTAGCAGGTGATCCCCGGCTTCGCCTTGGCCATGATCAGGACGTATCCGCCGGCCTGGGTCTCGGACCTGGTGCTCCAGGAGATGTCGTTGGCGCCGCAGCTCTGCTCGACCTGCTCCCGCTTGCCGTCGCCGGTGTCGGCGCCGGAGCCGGCCGCGTCCTCGGTTCCTCCGCCCGTCGCGTCGGAGTCCTTGCCCGCGCCCTGGCCGCTGCCCGCGGCCGACGAGCCGGACGGCGCGGCCGCGTCGCCGGCGGGCGTGGCGGACGAGGAACCCTGCGCGGCGCCGCTGTCCGCGTCCGCGTTCGCGTCCTGACACGCAGTCATCAGCATGGCGCCACCCACGACGGCTGCGGAGACGAGGAAGGCCCTGAGACGGTTGCCGGACATGAAATCCCCCTTGGTGATCAGTGGTTGCGGCCGAAGCCGCGTCGGCTCCCGGTGGTCGCCTGATCACTATGAGGGGGCCGCGGGCCGAAGGGATACCGATGCCTTCGTTCCAGGACGGCGCTGTCACAGACCAGTGACATGATCACGGACAGCTCAGGTGATGCGCAGGTGTCGCGACGAACCGTCCGTGGTCAACCATCGTCGACCTCCCCACAGCGGCCGTGGAAGTCCTCCCACGCCTGCCGCTGGATCTCCTCGGCGTTCGCGAGGAGCTGCTCCAGGGGTTCCGCGGCCCCTGAAGGGGGAGGGGGCATCCGCGTGAGCGTGTCGTAGAGGTACTCGCAGGCTTCGGCCTCGGTGCCGAAACGCCGCAGGACGCCGTCCTGGGACCGTTGACGCAAGCCGACGGTCCAGGCATCCGCCTCACGGCGCAGGAAGTAGTAGGCGTCCGGCTGGACGGGGACGTCGTGGACGCCTGCGATGTCGTAGAACGCCTCGGGCACGTCCGCTTCGCGGAGTCTTTCGACGAGTTCTGCGCTGTCCATCGACCCGGGCCGTGGGGGGTCAGGTCACCGACAACGCGCCCAGGTACTTCGCGTTGACGAGATCGGAGACCGACGACTTCGTCAGGTACTGGAGTCCGCGGCCGGGCTGGCCGAACCAGGGCCTGATCGGGCCGGCCTCGACGGTGAACGGCTTGAGGACCCGGTAGAGGTGGTAACTGTACGGAAAGTCCTTGACGTAGGCGTCGAGATTGCTCGGCGGAATCGCGCGCTTGGCGAACGGCGTGCCCGCGGGTGCGAGGAAGTTGCCGAAACCGCTGCCGAAGAGGTCGACGAGCTGGCCCCTGCGAAGGGTCACCGGACGCTCGACCGGCTTGCCGTTCTTCAACACGAAACCGTTGTTGTCGGGATACCACCAACCCGACTTCCCCGTCTGGGGATCCGTCTGCCAGTAGCACCCGAGGAGCCAGTACGCCGAGGTGTGGTCCGTGCGTTGATACCCCTTCAGCATCTTTCCGAGGGCCCCTCTTTGGGGGAGATACCTCGGTCCCAGGCGCCAGTCGTTGAGGTAGTAGCGCTGGTATTCCGTTTGCGGGGCAGTGTTGGACCCGCGGCTGCGATGCGTGGTCGGACAGTGCGCTGCGTCCCTCGCACGGAGCTGGTCGGCCTGGGCGGTGGCCGGGGAGATGCCGATCAGCAGGAGGAGCGTTGCGAGGGCGCTCCCCACGAAAGCACGCAGTACGCGCATGCGGTGTCCCTTCTCTTCCGGCACCGACCAGGCGCCGCGTGAGAGCAGGCGGCCGGTTTCGGTGACCGGCCGCGGGCTTCGTCGTGGTACGGGACTCATTTCATGCGCGGCCTGTGCCTCCCCGGGCGAAGGCCGCGCAGATAGTCACCCGAACCGATGAGCACAAGCCCTCGGATGGCCGACCCCTGGGGACCATCGGATCGCCCGGTCCTCGAGGGACTCCTGAGGCCGTCGACACCGCCGTCATCTCATCGGATCCTCGTCACCCCGCGACCGGTACGCTTCCCGCGGAGGTGCGGATGTTCACTGTGGCGTTCCTGGGCGCGTTGGGTGTCATCTGCATGGCGTTCGGCGTCTGGTTCGTCGGGCGGCAGCACCGTCGGCACGCGGGCACCCGTGCGGGCTGGGGCGCCATGGCGATCGGAGTGGGGCTGTTGTTTCGCGCAGCCGGCTTCCTGGCCGGAAGCCGCCAGCCACTCGGCTTTGCCCTGGCTGCCTGCTTTACGGCATTCAGCACTACCGGCTACATCCTGGTGCTGCGCAACCGCGACCGCGATCTCTTCCGAAACAGCCGCGGCGGCCGAAAACGCCGAAAGTTGCCTCCGCTGCACCCGTGAGGGGCAGGACCGGGACCTCTGAAACGCGAGAGGCCCCGGATCACCCGGGGCCTCTCATCGCCGATGACCGCCCGCGCGCTGGCTCACCCCCATCAGGATGATGCCGGTCAGCAAAAGCGCGCTGCCGAACAGGGTCCCCCACTGCCGGATGCCGATGTCGCTGAGCACCAGCCCGAAGACCACCTGCCAGCACAGGGCGAAGCCGGCCACCAACTGACCCCAGCCGTAGAGGCGAACGCGGTAAACCCGATGCCGATTCATGGGGAGCACCCAGCCACGGGTGATCGTCGCTATACCCGAGGCGGCAAACAGCAACGCCAGCAGAACAAGAGGTAGGACGAGATAGCGCTCCATGATCCCTCCCCGCACGCCGGACCCACGCCGGACGCCGCCGTGATCATGGCACCCGCCGCACACCGCGTCCACGCGCTTCCGTAGCCCACGCCCCTCCTGATCGGCCGGACAGCCCCAGCAACGCCAAGGGCGGCCCCCATCCCGCCCGGCCCGGTCTCCCTCATGGTGGGTGTTGACGGGCGGCTAGGGTCGGCCAACGGGCGCGCTCATTGTTGTATTGCGAGTCCGGGACAGTGACGTCGCATCGCGTCCAGAACCTCCTCAGGCGGCACCGGCAAGGTGTTTGTGGACACGCTGGCCGGACCAAAGCCGAGTCGTGCGTTCATGGACGCAGTGCTGCGGACGAGCTTGGGTGCTCGAGCCAGATAGGCGTCCGGATCGTGCAGTACCAGCTCAAGGAACAACTGCGAGGTTTTACCTACCGGCTGCTCTCGTATCCGGACGGCGGCTATCTCGTCCCAGCCGAACCGGCCCAGCCTCGCGTGGTCCACTCCCGCGTCGTCCAGCACCAACTCCGGTCGGCCTTGGTGGAGCAGGCGCTGGATGATGAACACCGCGCAGAGCCCGAAGAAGGGCACGCTCAGCCCCCCTGCCACCATCATCGCCACGGTGCTGTGGACGACCAGGAAAACAATGCCCAGAGCGACGAAGACCAGAGAGCCGGCCAGCATGGCCCACACGCGTCCCTTGGCGAGAGGGTAGACCGTCGGGGGCAGTGGATCGCCGTTTCTGATCACGGGCTCAGACGATAGGACCAGAGCCATCGTCAGCGGAAGCCTTTTCGCGGACCGTCTGGTGCCGTGGTCTGACTAGTGGCGGGCTCGCTGATCGTCGACCAGGGCCAGGCTGTGCTGTCCGCCTGCGGCGATGCTGCGTACGTGGGTGAGGAATCGGGAGCAAGGGGCTGCCTGGCCGGGCGCGCACACCCGCACCGGCGTGTTCCGATTGGTGGTGGTGCCGTCACCCAGCTGGCCGAAAGTGTTGTCTCCCCAGGTGAGGGCGGTGTCGTCCTTGCCCAGTGCCAGGCTGTCCCGTCCGCCTGCGGTGATGGTGCGTACGTGGGTGAGGAATCGGGAGCAAGGGGCTGTCCG
>NZ_JBIUBT010000006.1:194416-393499 GCF_044548235.1 Streptomyces sp. NPDC052043 | reverse complement strand
TGTCCGGCCGGGCGCGCACACCCGCACCGGCGTCTTCCGGTTGATGGTGGTGCCATCACCCAGCTCACCGAAAGCGTTGTCTCCCCAGGCGAGGACGCTGCCGTCCCTGCGCAGCGCCAGGCTGTGGTTGCGGCCTGCGGCGATGGTGCGTACATGGGTGAGGAATCGGGAACAGGGGGCTGTCCGGCCGGGCGCGCACACCCGCACCGGCGTCTTCCGGTTGATGGTGGTGCCATCACCCAGCTCACCGAAAGCGTTGTCTCCCCAGGCGAGGACGGTGCCGTCCTTGCCCAGCGCCATGCTGTGGCCGCGGCCTGCGTCGATGGCCGCCACATGGGTGAGGAATCGGGTGCAGGGGGCCGTCTGACCGGGAGCGCACACCCGCACCGGCGTGTCCCGGTTGGTGGTGGTGCCGTCACCCAGCTGACCGGAACCATTGTTCCCCCAGGCGAGGACGCTGCCGTCCCTGAGCAGCGCCATGCTGTGGCCGCCGTGTGCGGAGATGGCCACCACGCCGGCGAGGAATCGGGTGCAGGGGGCCGTCTGTCCGGGCGCGCACACCCGCACCGGCGTGTCCCGGTTCATCGTGGTGCCGTCACCCAGCTGACCGCCGGCGTTGTCTCCCCAGGCGAGGAGGGTGCCGTCCCTGCGCAGGGCCAGGCTGTGGTTGGTGCCTGCGTCGACGGCCGCTACGTCGGTGAGGGATCGGGTGCAGGGGGCCGTCCGGCCGGGCGCGCACACCCGCACCGGCGTGTCCCGGTTGATGGTGGTGCCGTCACCCAGCTCACCGAAAGCGTTGTCTCCCCAGGCGAGGACGGTGCCGTCCCTGCGCAGGCCCAGGCTGTGGTCGGTGCCCGCGGCGATGGCCACGTGGCTGAGGAATCGGGTGCAGGGGGCCGTCCGGCCGGGCGCGCACACCCGCACCGGCGTGTCCCGGTTCATCGTGGTGCCGTCACCCAGCTCACCGCCGCCGTTGTCTCCCCAGGCGAGGACGGGGCTCCTCGGCTTGCCGTGGTCCGCCACAGCGGTCTGCCGAGCGCCCGGGGAGGCGGCGGTGACCATCAGGGCCGCTACGGCGACGGCGACAACGCGCCTGAGTAGCGGCCTGCCACGGCGTGCGAGAAGCATGGGAATCCCTTCATGCAACGGGTCGGGGACCGGGCTGCGGACCGCGCCCTTGGAAGATGCCTGATCGACTTGCACTCATCAGACAGATATGCCGCACGCCTCGACGATTCATCGCTTTATAAGGGGCTATCCGCCGGTATTTCGCCCTGATAGACCTGAGAAGTGGCCTCCAGCTGGGCCGCGGCCCCGGCCCCGGATGCGGGGCGGCCGGCCCAGCACAGGTCGCAAAGCGAGCAGCGTTCGGGAGCACGGGGCGATCGGGCCGGGCAGGCGCGCGCCGCGGTATCCGAGCGATATGACGACGCGGAGTGGGCGGTGGTCCGGGCGGCGATGCCGGTGCCGGCATGGCTGGAGGGCCGGGGCGGGCGCCCGGAGGTGCGTTGCCACCGGTAGATGATCGACGTGGTGCGGTACTTGGTCGACAACGGCGCCAAGTGGCGTTCCCTGCCCACGGACTTGCCTTACTGGCGGGCGGTGTACGACTTCTTCCGCCGCTGGCGCCGCGAGCAGGTGGACGTGCAGCTCGGCGGGGACTTCCTTGTCGAGCTTGGCGAGGAACTTCGCGGTGTTGAGTGCCGCGCACAAGGTGGTGACGCCGCCGCGCAGGTAGTCGTGGGTGCGGCGTTCGGGCATGGAATACGCGGAGCCTCTGACGCGGCGTGGCTCCGCGTGCAAGCTCCGCGGCCGACCGTGCCCCGTGTCGACTCGAAGATCTTTTACGGGCTGGCCTTCACAAGCTTCCGGAGGCCTGTCCCGCAGCAGCCGAAGCCGGTGGCCTGGTACCTGCCGAGAGAGCCTCCGCTGTCGCCAGGTCAGCCGGCAGGAACGCCTCCAGCTTCAACTCGGCAAGTGTCACGTCAACGGCGGTGGCGAAGGTCGTCACGGTCGTCATCAGGCGTAGATCACCGTACGAGGACCGCAAATGGAGGGGAACCGCGAAACCCAGCAGCCCGGCGGAGGGCTCCAGTTTGGGAACGTATTCGGTGAGCTCGGCGCGCAGCTCGTCCAGGTGGCCGAGACGAGCCAGGATGTGGCGGGCCCATTCAGCGAGGTTGCGGATGCGGGGAGCCAGGCCGTGGGGATGCAGCGCGAGGCGGTAGATGTTCGTGCCCGGTCCCACCAGCTCGGGGGCCGCACCCTCGGTGATCAGGTCAAATGCGGCGTTCGCGGCGATCAGGTCACCTCCCCGGTCCACGACCAGCGCCGGATACGGCAGATGTCCGCGGAGGATGTGGTCGATCGCCGTGCGTACGGGGGCCAGCAGCGGGTCGTCGAGTGAAGTCTCGGGATAGGCGGGTGCGTACCCCGCGGCCAGCAGCAGCTCGTTGCGTTCCCGCAGCGGCAGTTTCATCGACTCGGCCAGGCGCCCGACCAGGCTCCGGCCGGGGACGGACCTGCCGGATTCGATGAAGCTGAGGTGCCGCTGGGTGGTGCCCGCCCGCAGCGCCAGATCGAGCTGGCTGAGATGGCGGCGGGTACGGAGTTCGCGAAGTGCCCGAGGGAAGTCCACCGTCCTGTTGTAACGTCGAGGGCGGGCGCCGGGCCATTCCCCGCAGGGAATTGAGGCTGCCCGCACCAGTCGTGAGCATCGCCGGCATGGACATTGGCGTACTGCTTCCGACCGGAACCGCTCAGTGGGGCGCGGCAGATGACCCTCGCGGGCTGGTCGCCTTCGGCCGTCGGGCCGAACGCGTAGGTTTCTCCTCGCTCTTCGTCAACGACTCCCTGATCAGCCCGCGCATCGAGGCGCTCACGATGCTGGCGGCACTCGCCCCGGCGACCGAGACCGTGACTTTGGGTACGGCTGCACTGTTGCCGTTCCTCCGGCGGCCGATACAGACCGCACAGTCACTGGCGTCGATCGACCTGCTGTCCGGTGGCCGGCTCACCGTCGCCGTCGGCGCCGGCTTCCCGGGCCGTTTCGGACGGCCCTTCTACACGCTGTCCGAGGTGCCGTGGGAAAGACGCTTCGCCCGCCTGGACGAGACCGTCACGCTGTGGCGGGCCCTTTGGGGCGGCGCCGATTCCTTCCACGGCGAGATCCTTCGGTTCGAAGACATCCCGCCCATGACCAGGCCGTTCCGAGCCTGTGGCCCGCCCATCTGGCTCGGCGGCGCAACCCCCGCGGCGCTGGCCCGCACTGGCCGGATGTACGACGGATGGCTGCCCTACCCGCCCGACCCGGGCGACTACGCATCCGGACTCCGCAGTGTCCGCGAAGCAGCGGCCAACACCGGACGTGAAGGCGAGGACATCACTCCCGCACTGTTCGTCTCCCTACGGATCGACGACGACATCGAGAGCGGCCGTCGGGCACTGGACGACTACGCGCGGGCCACGTACGGCATGCCGTTGGAGGCACTGGAGAATATCCAGGCCGTTGTCACCGGCTCAGCCAACCAGGTACTCGAGCACCTGGGACAGTACGTCGCCGCCGGTGTCCGGCACATCGTCACCCGCCTCGGCGCCCTGGACCTGCACTCCCAGCACGAGCAACTCGAACGCGCCGCGGACTTGATCCCCGCCCTACAGGCAACAGCGGATCACGCCTCGACCTCGTGACGGATCCTGGGCGAGGACATGATCACGCCCAAGAGTCATCTCGTCATGCTGACGCGAAAAGGACCGAGCCTGCGTCCGTCTCCGGGACGGTCAGAGATCCTGGAGACCGATCGAGAGGGGCCGCAGGTACGGAGTGGAAGACCCACGGTGAGCGACTGATCTACAGCAACAAGTGGGTGAACGCTCGCATGATCATGGAAGTCCTCGACCACAGCTCCATCCGCGTGACCATGGACATCTACTCGGGCCTGAGGCGGTTGCCGTCAAACACTGCCGTCAAGGCAAAAGCCAGAGGCCCTGTGGATCACTCCACAGGGCCTCTGACGTGCTGTGCACTCGGCAGGATTCGAACCTGCAACCTTCTGATCCGTAGTCAGATGCTCTATCCGTTAAGCTACGAGTGCTTGTTCTGTTTTGGTCTTCGCTTCGGGCCCTTCCGGGCCGCTCGCGGCGACAGGAAGAACATTACATGACTGCCGCCGCCATGTGAAATCCATTCCCCCCACCCCTTGTGACCTGCGGAAACACGGTTTGGGGCAGGGTGTGGCCGACAACGCCGAAGCCCCGGTCTCGAGGGACCGGGGCTTCGGTGATCATGCGCGGAGGCGGAGGGATTTGAACCCTCGATGGGCTTTAAGGCCCAAACCGCATTAGCAGTGCGGCGCCATAGACCGGACTAGGCGACGCCTCCAGCACAACCACTCCCGCGAGCGCGCGAATGGTGCGTGCAGATGATGACACAGCCGAGGGGGCCGTCACCAATCGCCCCCTACGGTACTAGGCCGGTGGGGCCCAGGGCAAAGCCCTTGTGGTGGCGTCGGGCGGGCGGCGGGCGAGCCGGCGGACGGGGCGCAACGTCCCGGGGCGCGGGGCGTTAGTCCGGGCATGACGCAGATCGGATCTCTCCCAGCCCGACGTTCCGCGATCTCGCGGGCGCTGGCACTCGGCGCCTCCGCCGTGCTCGCCGGGCTCGCCTCCGTCTCGGCCGTACCCGCCGCCTCGGCCGCGGTGCCGCCGCCCGTCCGGGCCGAGGACCGGGCCGGCGACCACCTCACCGTCACCGTGCGGCATGCGGGCGCGGGCAGGGACGGGACGTACAGGCTGTACTGCCACCCGGCCGCGGGCAGTCACCCGGACACCCGTCGCGCCTGCGACCTGCTCGACCGGAACACGCGCTGGGGGCAGGAGCCCTTCGCGCCCGTGCCCGAGGGCAGCGTGTGCACCATGCAGTACGGCGGTCCCGCCACCGCCCGCATCACCGGAACGTGGGCCGGGCGCCGCGTCGACGCGTCCTACGACCGCGGCGACGGCTGCCGGATCGACCGCTGGAACCGACTCGTGCCGCTGTTGCCCGACCTCGGCGCTCAGAGGCCGACCGCGGTGTCCCGCAGCAGCGCGTAGCGGGGACGGGCGGGTGGGTGCCCGCACCGGCGTGCAGGCGGGGTCGGGGTACCGGCGCGTAGGCACGTGTCCACGGCGTGGTGGACCGCGAGTCGTAAAGATCTCGCGGAGGTCGTGCGAAGCGAAGCCGTTCGGTCAGAGGTTCGACGTCAACTCCGCCGTGCGACCTCCCTCTCATCCTGCGTCGCGGCGGCAACCACTGCGCATAGACTCCCTCGCGTGACACGCTGCGGGCCGGTTGGCAAGATGGCCTCCGCGGTCGGCAAGGTGCGGTGACAGGGAGGAAGCGTCTCGTGAGCAGCAGGCCATCCCGAGGCGCTGCTCGCCTCGCTGCCATACTCGACGCGCTGCCCGACGCGCTGGTGCTGGTCAACGCCAACGGCACCGTCGTCAACGCCAACACCATCGCGCTGGAGGCGTTCGAGACGCCGGGTACCGCCCTCGTCGGGCGAGGCCTGCTCGATCTGCTGCCGCAGTTCGACTCCAAGCTGATCCCCGGCTCCATGCGCAGGCCCGACCACATCGACCCGCACGGGCGGACCAAGCCGACCCGGATGACGGCCCGGCGGACCGACGGGTCGGAGTTCCCGGTCGAGGTCACCAGCGCGAACCTGGAGAACAGCCAGCAGGCCTACGACGGCCACGGCTACAGCGGCGACGAACTGCTGATGCTGGTCGTCCGCGACCTGTCCGGCACCATCGACACCGAGGCCGAACTGGCCCGTTCTCAGCGGCAGACCGAGATGATCCTGCGGGCCGCCGCCGAGGGTGTCGTGGGTACCGACACCGACGGGCGGGTCGTGCTCGTCAACCCCGCCGCCGCGCAGATTCTGGGCTACCGGGCCGGCGACCTCGGCGGCCGCGAGCTGCACACCCTCGTCCTGCACTCGCGCGCCGACGGCTCGCCCTTCGCGTACGGCGAGTCGCCGCTGGCCGACACCCTGCGCTCCGGGCGCAAGCACCGGGTGCGCGGACAGGTGCTGTGGTCCAAGTCCGGCGACAAGGTTCCCGTCGATCTGACCACCGCGCCGGTGCGCGACGGCGACCAGCTCGTCGGCGCCGTCATGACCTTCACCGACCGGCGCCCCTACGACGCGCTCGCCGACGAGAAGGCCGCCGAGGAGCAGCGCCACGAGGAACGGCTCGAACAGCTCACGGAGAAGCACGCCTCCGAACTCACCGCGCTGCGCCAGCAGCACGCCACCGAGATCGAGGAGCTCACCGAGCGGCACGCGGAGCAACTCGCGGCGAACGAGGAGCGCTACGCCGCCCTCGGCGAGCGGGAGAAGGACCGCTACGAGGCGCTGGCCGGCCGGTACGAGCAGCTGCTGATCCTCCTCGGCGGCTCCCTGCGCGGCCCCCTGGACGAACTGCGCCGCGAGCTGGCCGCCCTCGCCGCCGACGACGCCGGGCAGCTCTGGCCCGAGGCCAACCAGGTGCTGCACCACCTGTCTGCCGGGTACGCCCGGATCACGACGCTGATCGACAACGTCCTCGGCTACCAGCGTCTCGACGCCGGCAGCGAGGAGATCATCCGGACGAACGTGATGCTGGACGCGGTCGTCGCCGCCGGTGTCGACGGCGCCGTCGAGCTGATCGGCCCCGGGCGGGTGCAGTTCGCCGTGCACGCGCCGCCCATCGAGGCCGAGGTCGACCCGAGGCGTCTGGCCACCGCGCTCGCGCACCTCGTCGCCGACGTCGCCGGCGTGGACGCCACCGGGAACTCGCCCGTCTCGGCGGGCGGTTACATGGACAACACCGTCGTGGTGGCGGCGGCGCAGCGCGGTGAGGTCGTCCGGATCGAGGTGCGCGGGCCGTACGCCGGGGGAGACCCGGTGCACGAGCCGATCGTGCGCGGGATCGTCCGGGCGCACGGCGGTGTCCTCCAGACCCACGAAGTGCCGGGCATGAGCGGCAGCGCGTACGTCCTGGAGGTGCCGCTCGGCGGCGGTGCCGGCGTCGTCGCGGCACCGGCCCCGGCACCGGTCCACGCCCTGGAGCCGGCCGCGGTTCCCGAAGAGCCCGCCCCGGCGGAGCCCGCCGTGCCCGAGCAGCCTGCGGGCGGGCGGAGGCGGGCCCGGCGGTCCTCGACGGACGCGTTCCTCGAAAGCGACGACCAGGCGGAGGCGGCCGCCGGTGCCCCGGCGGCGCCGACCGGTCGGCGCAGGCGGCGGGCGGCCGAGCCGTCCCAGGAGACCGGGCAGGTCCCGGCCGCGGGCGCCCAGGTCGCCCAGGTCGCCCAGGGAACGGACGGCTCCGGTGGTACGGGACGGCGGCGCGGACGGCCCGCCGACGGCGCGGACGGCGTGTCCGAGGGCGCCGTGGTCATGGCGGGCGAACACGGCGCGGGAACGGCGGCCTCGGGTACGGGACTCGGCGGTACGGTGCCGCCGCAGGGCGTACCCGCTCCCAGCGGGCGGCGCGCCCGGCGCGAGGTCGGCCGACCCGAGGCACTGCCGGCGGCGCTGCCCGCGGCCGCCGACGCACAACCCGAGGCAGCGCAGGCAGAAGCGGCGCAGGCAGAGGCGGCGGGCAGGGAGAACCCGGCGGCCTCCGCCCCGCAGCCGAGCGGGCGCCGTCGGCGCGCCCTGGCCGCGGCGTCCGAGCGTGCCGTCGCGCAGGAGGCGGCTCCCCGTCCGGTGTTCGCTCTGCCGCCCGCGGAGGCGGACCGACCCGCCGAAGGTCCGGAGGCCGCGCAGGCGCCCCGGGTGCCGACGCAGGGTGCCGCCGTCCCCGTCCCCCTGGGGGACGAAGGGCAGCACGACGCCGTACTTCACGACCAGGCCGACGAGCACACGCCGCCGCAGCCGCATCCCACCAGCGCGCCGACGGGACGCCGTCGGCGGGCGGTGGCCCAGCCGCAGGACACCGCGACAGCGGGCGCGACGCCCGCGCCGGGTGCGCCGGGTGCGCCGGGTGCGCCGGGTGCGCCGGGTGCGCCGGGTGCGCCTGCCGGGGCCGTACCCGTGCCCTTGTCGGGCGCGCCCGTGCAGGGTACGGCCGGACCGGGCGTTCCGGTGCAGGCCGACCCCGGTGGCGCCCAGGCGCTCGCGCAGGCTGTGCCGCAGGGGACTCCGGGGCAGCCCGTCGGACCGCAGGGGGTGCCCGGACAGCCCACTCCGCAACAGGTGACTCCCGGTCAGCCCATCGCTCCCCAGGGCCTGCCCGGACAGCCCGTCGCACCGCAGGGCGTACCGGGACAGCCCGCGCAACAGGTGACTCCGGGTCAGCCCGTCGCTCCCCAGGGCCTGCCGGGACAGCCCGCCGCCCCACAAGGGACTCCCGGTCAGCCCGTCGCTCCTCACGGCCTACCCGGACAGCCCGCCATGCCGCAGGGCATGCCAGGGCAGCCCGTCGCACCGCTGGCGGCTCCCGGACAGCCGGGTGCGGGGCCGCAGGCTTCCGTGCAGCAGCCCGTTCCCGGTCAGGCGCTGCCCGCGCAGCAGCCGTCCGGACAGGCCGCCCTGCCCGCGCAGCAGGTGCCGTCGCCGGAACACGGGGCCACAGGCACGGTGCCCGCTCCCGCGCTCGGCATCCCCGGTCAGCCGCTCCCCGCGCAGCCTCCCGTGCTCGCTCCCGCGCAGAACCTCGCCGTCCCGGCCCAGCAGGCCTCCCCCGCGCAGCCCGTTCCCGCGCAGGGCATCCCGGCCCCGGGCGCCCCGGCTCAGGCGGTGCCCGCCCCGCAGCCGGTCCCCGGCGCGGGTGGCAGCCCCGTACCGCCGAACGCCACCGGCACTCCGCTGCCCCCGGCCCAGGCCCTTCCCCAGCCGGGTGCCCCCGGTGCGCCCGACATGCCCGGCACACCGCCCCACGGCACCCCGGCCGCCGCAGGCACCGCCCTCCCGCCCGAGCAGGTGACGGGGCAGGCCGCCGTACAGGCCCAGCCCGGCCCCGGGACCGCGGCACCGCGTGTGGCCCAGCCGTTGCCCGCCGAGGCCGCCGCGCCCGTCGACCCCCACTCGACGCAGGGGCGGGCGTTCAGCGTGCGCACGCTGGGACAGGGCGTGCCGTTCAGCCGGCAGGCGGCTCAGGCGCAGGCGCCGCAGCCGCCGTCGGCCACGCCGCCCCCGCAGACGACCAGCGGTTCCGGCCGCCGCCGCAAGCTGGGCACTCCGCCCGACCCGTCCGCCGCGCGCCCGCAGACGGCGCCACAGGCGCAGGGGCAGACGCAGGCACCGACGGCCCGCCCGCACCCGTCGGCCGAGCAGCCCACCGCGCAGCCCTCCCTGGGCGGCCCCGCCGTGGCCGTCGGCACCGAGGGCGGCGGACGGTCGTACGCCATCGGGGCTCCGGACGAGAACGCCGACGAGGGTCCCGAGCCGCTGGACGGTCCCGGTGGTGCGGTGGAGATCGCGGACACCCCGCGGCCGCAGCCGATGGACGACGAACTGCCCCCGGAGCCGCTGGACAACCCACGCCGGCTGCTGGTCTGGCCGGCCCCCGACGTCACCACCCAGCAGGCGCTGAGCGACCGCGGCTACCGGCCGGTCATCGTGAACTCGCGCGAGGAGGTGGACGCGCAGATCGCGGCCTTCCCCGCCGCGCTGTTCGTCGACCCGCTGACGGGGCCGATCACGCGCACGGCGTTGCAGTCGCTGCGGCAGGCCGCGGTCGCCGCCGAGGTGCCGGTGCTGGTCACGGCAGGACTCGGGCAGGCGACGCACGAGGCGGCCTACGGCGCCGACCCGGCCGTACTGCTGAAGGCGCTCGCGCCGCGCGACAGCGAGCAGCATCCGCCGCGTGTGCTGCTGATCGAGGAGCACGCGGAGATCGCGCTGGCGCTGACGGCGACGCTGGAGCGGCGTGGGATGCAGGTGGCGCGGGCCGCGAGCGACGACGACGCGGTGACGCTCGCCGGGCAGTTCCGGCCGAACCTGGTCGTGATGGACCTGATGCAGGTGCACCGGCGCCGCGCCGGGATCCTGGGCTGGCTGCGCGCGAACGGGCAGCTCAACCGCACCCCGCTGGTGGTCTATACGGCCGCCGTCGACCAGGCCGACCTGCCGCGGCTGGCCTCGGGCGAGACGGTGCTGTTCCTCGCGGAGCGGTCCACCAGCGACGAGGTGCAGAGCCGGATCGTCGACCTGCTGGCCCGGATCGGCACCAACTGACCGACCGACCGGCCCCCATCGCGTACGACGCCGGGCGGAGAGCACTCACGCTCCCCGCCCGGCGTCGTGCGTGTACACGTGCGCGTACACGCGCGCGTGCCGTCCGGTCCGCGGTCAGATCCGCGTGACGTCCAGCTCTCCGGCGGCGTACTGCCTGCGCAGCACCTTCTTGTCGAACTTGCCGACACTGGTCTTCGGAACGGCCTCGATGACGGTCCAGCGCTCCGGGAGCTGCCACTTGGCTATCGCGCGCTCCTCCTGGAGGAAGGCGCGCAGTGCCTCGAAGCCGACGGTGGCGCCTGTCTTGAGGACGACGCCGGCCAGCGGGCGCTCGCCCCACCGGTCGTCGGGGACGGCGACGACGGCGGCCTCGGCGATGTCCGGGTGGGACATCAGGGCGTTCTCCAGCTCCACGGAGGAGATCCACTCACCGCCCGACTTGATGACGTCCTTGGCCCGGTCGGTGAGGGTGAGGAAGCCGTCGGGGCTGATGGTGCCGACGTCACCGGTCTTCAGCCAGCCGTCCTCGCTGAACTTGTCGGCCGGGCGCAGCGGTTCGGCGCCGGGGCCGTTGTAGTAGGCGCCCGCGATCCACGGTCCGCGGACCTCCAGCTCGCCCGCGGACTCGCCGTCCCAGGGGAGGCGTTCGCCGCCGGGCCCGGTCAGGCGGGCCTCGACCCCGGCCGGGAAGCGGCCCTGGGTGAGGCGGTAGCCGAACTCGTCGTCCGTGCCGATCGAGTGGGCCGGCGGGCGGGCCACCGTGCCGAGCGGGGAGGTCTCGGTCATGCCCCAGGCGTGGCAGACCCGCATGCCCAGCCGGTCGAAGGCCTCCATGAGGGAGGGCGGGCAGGCCGAGCCGCCGATGGTGACCTGGGTGAGGGAGGAGACGTCGCGGGGCCGGGAGGTCAGTTCGGCGAGCAGCCCCTGCCAGATGGTGGGCACGGCGGCCGCGTGCGTCGGCTTCTCCCGCTCGATCATCTCGGCGAGCGGGGCCGGCTGAAGGAAGCGGTCCGGCATCAGCAGGTTGACGCCGGACAGGAAGGTGGCGTGCGGCAGGCCCCAGGCGTTGACGTGGAACTGCGGGACCACCACGAGCGTGGTGTCCCGGTCGGTCAGGCCCATGGACTCGCTCATGTTGACCTGCATGGAGTGCAGGTAGACCGAACGGTGGCTGTAGACCACGCCCTTGGGGTCGCCCGTGGTGCCGGAGGTGTAGCACATGGCGGCGGCCTGGCGTTCGTCCAGTTCGGGCCAGTCGTAGGTGACCGGCTTGGCCCCGATCAGGTCCTCGTAGTCGTGCACCTGGGCGTGGCAGCCGTCGAGCGGGGTGCGGTCGCCGGGGCCCGTGACGACGACGTGCTCGACCGTCTTCAGGTGCGGCAGCAGCGGGCCGAGCAGCGGGATCAGGGAGCCGTTGACGATGATGACGCGGTCGGCGGCGTGGTTGACGATCCAGGCGAGCTGCTCGGCGGGCAGGCGCAGGTTGAGGGTGTGCAGCACCGCGCCCATGCAGGGGATCGCGAAGTACGCCTCGACGTGCTCCGCGTTGTTCCACATGAGCGTCGCCACGCGGTCGTCGGCCGCGACCCCGAGGTCCTCGCGCAGCGCGTGCGCCAGTTGGGCCGCGCGCTCGCCGATCGCGGCGAAGGAGCGGCGGTGCGGCTCGCCGTCACCGGTCCAGCTGATCACCTGCGACGTCCCGTGGATCGTCGACCCGTGGGCCAGGATCCTCGAGATCAGCAGCGGTACGTCCTGCATGGTGCTCAGCACGGCGTCCTCCCGGGGCGGCGTCGCCTACGCGGTGGTAAGGGATGCGCTGATTCTGCTCACATACCGTGCGGTATGTCACTAGCCCCGGATGATCGATCACACAACGTTCGCCGACGGTCAACGCACACGCCCGAGTTCCGGGTCCTCCCGCAGCTTGCCGAGCGCCCGCGACACCGCCGACTTCACCGTACCCACGGACACTCCGAGCACCTCGGCCGTCTGGACCTCGGAGAGGTCCTCGTAATACCTCAGGACGACCATCGCCCGCTGCCGGGTGGGCAGTTTCATGATCGCTCGCCACATGGCGTCGCGCAGCGCCTGCTGCTCCGCCGGGTCGGTCGCGCCGGGCACCGGCTCCGGCTCCGGCAGTTCGTCGCAGGCGAACTCGTCGACCTTCCGCTTGCGCCACTGCGAGGTCCGGGTGTTCAGCAGCGCGCGGCGCACATAGCCGTCGAGCGCCCGGTGGTCCTCGATCCGCTCCCACGCCACGTACGTCTTGGTGAGCGCGGTCTGCAGCAGATCCTCCGCGTCGCTCGGGTTCGCGGTCAGCGACCGGGCGGTGCGCAGCAGCAGCGGCTGCCGGTCCCGCACGTACGATGCGAAGGACGGGTACGCCGGAGTCCTGGTCGCCGGTACGGCGGCTTTCGACACGCTGGTGCGGACGGATGTGGTCATGCCTCCACGCTAGGAGCGGCACCCGCTCCCGCGGATCGCCCGCAGGTCCCGCAGCCGAGTCCGCCTCAGGTTGTAGGGGTGGGGTTGGCCGCACCTCCTGAAGGTGGAGGAACGGGCCGGGTGTACTGCGGGTTCACCCCTGGGGGACGTTCCGGACGGCGTCGCTGGCCGGCCGGTCCCCTGCGGCGCCCTTCTGTGCCGGGGCCCCTGTGCCGCGATCCCCGTACAGCGGCCCCGTGCCGCGATCCCTCGGAACACGTCTGCGCGGCGGAGCCGAAGCACCGCCGCGCAGAGGTGTGTTACGTCCCCACGAGCACACCCACCAGGAGGGTCAGGGCCGGCGAGTCCCCAGACTGCGCGCCGGCCCGCCCCGGCTCACCACAGCCGGGTGAAGTGGACGACGACGTTCTTGTTGCCCTGCTGGATGGCCGTGAACGCGGAGCGGTTGACCTGTGCGGTGTTGCTCTGGTTCGTGGCGCCCGAGCCGACCGCCTGCTGCTGCGTGGTGGACGAGTTGCCGCTGTTGTCGCGGCCGACCCCGCTGCCGACGAGGCCCGCGACGCCCGCGTTCGATCCGTTGCCCGCGATGGCTCCCGTGTCCGCGGCGGCGACGCCGGCGAAGAGCGCCGCGGCGAGGGGGACGGCCGCGGCGGCGGCGAGAACACGAGCGGTACGGATGCTTGCCATATTGCTCCTCCAGTACGAGGTACGCACCGGCTGCCTTGCCGGGGAGTACATGAAGTACGGCTTTCATCTGGGCAGTTGGCCGACCGCCCGGGCTTCCTCACGACGTCGCGAGATCAGAGTTGCCCACCGGAACCCGGCGAACCACCCCGGAGCACCCGATTCGCACGCAAGCGTGAGGACATGTCGATAAACCCCTTTCGCCCCCCTCCTGCCGCCGGGAGCTCCACCGCGAGCTCCGTCGGGGGCGACGCGGACCGCTGATCCCCAGGCGCCGCAAGGGCCACAAAGCCCACACGAGCCGAGGCGCCGCTCGGAAAACCGCCCGAAAACCCCGCCCCACGACGTCCCACGTCCGCCTCCCCCTTTCCTTTTTCGAACGTGCGTACGAACATAGAGGCATGGCCACCATCGACCGGCAGGCCACGACGCTGGCCCTCGCGCACGCCCTGTCAGTCGCCGAACGCGGACTGGCCGTCATCCCCCTGTCCCGGACGAAACTCCCGGCCCTGCGCTCCCCGCACCGCGCCGGCCCCGCTCCGGTGGGCCCGTCCGGTCCGCCCTGCCACGGCGCGTGCGGCCGCTTCGGCCACGGGGTGTACGACGCCTCCACCGACCCGGCCCGCATCCGGGAACTGTTCGCCGCCGCACCCTGGGCCACCGGCTACGGCATCGCCTGCGGACTGCCCCCGCACCATCTGATCGGCGTCGATCTGGACACCAAGAGCGGCACGGACGCCTCGGCGGCCCTGCGTGAGCTCGCCCGGCGCCACCTTTTCACCATTCCCGCCACGGTGGTCGTCCTGACCCCGAGCGGCGGTCGCCACCTGTGGCTGAGCGGGCCGTCCGGCGTCGCCGTCCCCAACTCGGCCGGCCGCCTGGCCCCCGGCATCGACATCCGCGGCGCCGGCGGCTACCTGGTCGGCCCCGGCTCCCGCACCGAACACGGCGTCTACACCACCGCCCCCGGCACCGCGCACCTCTTCCCGGCCCCCTGCCCGCGCGCCCTGCTGCGCCTCCTGCTCCCGCCGCCGCGCACCGACCGCCGCCCCGCACCGCGCTCGGCGGGCCGGCACGGCGAGGGCCTGGTGCAGTTCGTGCTGGGCGCCCACGAGGGCCAGCGCAACACACGCCTGTTCTGGGCCGCCTGCCGCGCCTACGAGAACGGCATCGGCCCCTTGCTCGTCACCCCCCTGGTCGACGCGGCCCGCCACACCGGTCTGACCGAACACGAGGCCCGCGCGACGATAGCCTCCGCGGCCCGCCTGACCGGCCACCGGCCCTGAGCCCCGAAGAGAGCGGCCCCGAGCGGGCGACGGATCACCGCCCCGCCGCCCCGGCTGCCGGTCGCACACCCGCGCTCCCGGAACCACACTGGTCGGTGGGACGCTCCCGCTGGGAGCGCGTACCCACGACGGAAGGACGGCTCCATGCCCACGGACGCCTCTCCCGGCCCGCTGCGGTTCCTGGTCTTCGGCGCGGCGCTGCGGACCGGTTCGGCCAACGCACGCCTGGCCTCCCTCGTCGCCCGGCTCGTCTCCGGCACCGGTGCCACCGTCGACCTCGCCGGCATGCACGAGTTCGACATGCCGCTGTACGACGGCGACATGGAGGCCGCCGAAGGGCTGCCGCAGGGCGCCCTCGCCCTGCGCGAACGCATCGAGCAGTGCGACGCCTTCGTCATCTCCTCGCCGGAGTACAACGCCTCCATGCCGGGCGTACTGAAGAACGCGATCGACTGGGTCTCCCGGGTCCGGCCGCAGCCGTTCAAGAACAAGCACGCGATGCTCGTCTCCGCCTCACCGTCCCTGATCGGCGGCAACCGCGGCCTGTGGGCTCTGCGGATTCCCCTGGAACACCTGGGCACTCGCGTCTACCCGGACATGTTCAGCCTGGCCAACAGCTACCAGGCCTTCGCCGACGACGGAACGCTGGCCGACCCGGGGCTCCAGCAACGCCTCACCGAGACCGTGTCGGGTTTCCTCAGCCTCGTCGAAGCGGACGTGCGCTACGTCTGCCTGGAACGCCGGTGGTACGAGTTCCTGGGCGACCGCACCGAGGCAGCCATCACCCAACGGGCGGAGTCCTGACCCCGGGTACGGGCCGCGCCCACGGCGCTTCTGGCAGGTGGCCGCGGGCGGAACCCGGATCCGGGACTCCATGAACGGGAGGCCAACAGCGGCTGCCGGTTTGGGGGTTCTGCGGGCGAGGCGCTTGTCGGAGTGAGCGCCGTGTGGATAGGTGGTGTGCGGCGGGCAGCCGTGGGGAGCGGGGCCCAGGGGGAGAGACGTGCGCAGGTATGTCCACCATGAGCTGATGGCCGTCGCCGAGGCGGTGGGCGCGGCACTGGTCACCGTGCCCGTGGTGTTCGGTGTGCGTGGCGTTCCCAGGGGCGAGGGCGAATGGCGGGCTCTTGCGCTCGTCGCAGCGTTCAGCGCTGTGAACGGGGTACTCGCCTGTACTCGTTTGAGCTGGCTGGGCGGTGAGAAGCGGGAGTTCGAGGATGCGGTTCCCCTGGCGGACCCCGACTCGGTGTTGCCCACGCCCCGGGAGTCTCTCCGCCGCAGCTTTGACCGGGGCTTCGCTGTCTTCTTGATGTTGTTCGGTCTGGTCTGCGCCCTGATATGGGTGCCCGTCATGGCCTTGTGGTCTGTGCTGTTCTTGCCGGAGCGGCTCATCAAGTGCGTGTACGGGACCTACTGGGAGAGGCATCACGGGGTCCTGTTGTGGCGCGGGCACGTTCCGGAGCAGCCCCTGGGGAAGGGCCAGTACCTCTATTCATCGGTACGGCAGCCCGATACCGCGTGACGATTTTCAAGATTGCTCAAGCGGGCTGACTCGACCGCTGAGACTCCACCGACCTCACGTGACTTCGGTCCACGGGCCGGTGGTCTCGTCTTTTGGAATCCAGAGCAGTGGTTGTCCCGTGCGGCAGCGCTCGTCCGCTCCCTCTTCCCAGGGAAACCGCCCGGCCTTGTCCGGCCAGAACAGCTGCGTGATGGGCAGAGGCGGGGTCTGGTAGAAGTCGATGCCTGCGCCGAAGAAGTCGTGGTACCAGCTTGGATGCACGGGCCGGACGGCCACGTCGTAGCCGTTGAGGACGTCTCCCCGGCGCTGGTCGGGCTCGAGTGGGTTGCCGTCCCGTATCGCTGCCCCAGCGGCGTTCGCCACGCGCATCGCGGTCTGCGATGGCAGGCCGAACACGCTCACCTCGGGACTACGCAGTGTGTGCCAGAGACCGATGGAGTAGCCCCAATCGCCGGGGGCGTCACCGCCGGCCACACCCATGACGTGCCAGCCGAAGTCCGCGACACTCTTGGCTATGCGGCTGTCGCGCTCCTCCCACGCAGGACCGCCCCATTTCGTTGGGGCGCAGAGGAGGCAAAAGCAAGGGGCGTCGTCCATCCGAGGAGAGTAGACCTGCTCGCACAGGGTCGTTCAGACCGGGCCGTGGGCGAGGCTCGTCCCGGCACCCGGTCAGCCATGAACGCAGGTGAACGACCCTGTACGAGGCTCACCACCCCGCCAACACAGTGGGAAAGCGTGCCCTCCCGTCCAGGTATCGTGCCGAACATGCCAGCCCAACTCATCTGTCCGCGCTGTGAGCAGGACCGGGTCCACCCGTACCGCTTCAAGACCGACGGAACACCCTTCCTCCTGTGCACCGAGTGCGACTCGATGTGGTGGCCTGACGAGACGGTCGAGGTGGCTCGGGCGCACTTTCTCGACGACGTCGTCGCGGCACGCCTCGGGACGGAGGGCAACCCGTGGAGCGACCGTGTGTGGGCCGACGTCATCGAGCCGGCGCCCGACCGTCAGCGATGAGATACCGGCGGACATCGTGGTACCTGCCGCGCACTGCGAGATCGTCCATGAGATCCCCGTCAGTCGATCATCCCGATTCGGAGTGCGCCGTCACATGACCGACACCATGTCCTGCCCCAGGTGCACTCAGCCACTGAATTCGGGCGGGCTGGTCCTGGTCGGGCGGGACGGCGATGGGCGGGCGTGCCGGTCGCTGTGGAGGTGTGCCGATGGGCACGCCTGGTGGAAATGGGCGGACCGGCCGGACGATGTCCTGGAGATCTGTCCCGAGCCGCGGTTCTTCAGATGACCATGTGAACCCACGGTGGCTCGCGCCACGACGGCTTTCAAGACCTTTCGGCGATCAGCGGGAACCCCCTCCGCCGCAGGTCAGACGGGTGCGCGCACCCCGGCAGAGCCGTCGTAATCGTCGTCGTGCCCGCTGTGTGCCCCAGGCCGCGCGGCGGCCCATTCCGGTGCGGCGACGGGCTCGTGCGCACGCTGAACGTCCGCCTTGGTCACCGCCAGGTAGGCGACCACCAGGACGATCAGGGCGAGCAGGACCAGAGCCACCGGCCCGTCGCCGAGGCCGAGACCTCCGACGGAGCGGGGCTTGCCCAGGCCGTCGGCGATCGACGCGCCGAGCGGACGGGTGAGCACGTAGGCGGCCCAGAAGCAGAACACCGGATTCCAACGCAGCCGGCGGTACCCCACCGCCGGAATGAGGATCAGCACCGCGAACACGGACGCGGAGGTGAAGTAGCCCAGATGCAGGGTGAAGGCGGTGAAGTCTCCCAGCGCGGTGCCCATCGCGAAGGTGGCGACCACGGTCGCCCAGTAGAACGCCTCACGGCGCGGGGAGTCGATGGCGTGGATCGACAGAGTGCCCTCGGTTCGCCGCCACAGCCAGAACGCGGCCAGCAGCAGCACCGCGTACAGCGCGCTGGAGACGGTGTAGGACACGCCGAGGGCCACGTGCATCACGTCGGCTGCCATCGTCCCGAAGATGCCGACCATGACGACGGCGAACCAGTACGCCCACGCCCGGTAGCGAGCCTGGCGGAACTGGACCACAAGCGCGACGAGAAAGGCGACGAATCCGAGCACCACCGCGAGCTGCGGCAGCATGGCCTGGACGAGATAGTCCGAGGCCCCCTCCCCCAGCGCCGTCGACAACCCCTTTGCTATCCAGAAGGCGGTGACGATTCCGGGAACGCGAACCGCGCCCCGGAAGACGCCTGCGGCAGTGCTGCCCGAACGGGCATGGCGAGCTATCGAAGTCACCCGGGCACCCTACGGATCAAGACTGTGCTGGTCTACATGCTTGTAGACGGTTTAGCATTCGCAGAGAGGACTTTTGCCCGGCACACCGAGAGCACGCACCGGACGCCACGGCTGCGGACCGCTGCGCCGCAGGTCAGACCCAAGCGTCGGTGACCCCGTGCCCCGGGCGGGCCTTTCGTACCCGATCGAGCGGGAAACCACGGGGATACACGGCGACGGTCCCCAGCGCACAGCACAACGGCCCCCGACCGTCATCCCTGGTCAGAGGCCGTTCACATGCGCGGTGGGTGTGGGATTTGAACCCACGGTGGCTCGCGCCACGACGGTTTTCAAGACCGGCCGCCGATCGCGCCCGACTAGGCCCGTGACCTGGACGTTTGCAAACAGCGCCAGACTAGCTAGTGGCGTCCTGGCCAGAGGATGGCCAGGACGCCACTCAACTACTTGCTGCCAGAGCTTCTGATCCGTAGGTCTAGACCATCACCAAGCGTCTTCTCGCCGTGAGCTCTCGGCGACCGTGAGGAGGACGTTCGTCGTGGGTCGGATGCTGCTGCTGTCGCTCAACTGGACGGCAATGTCGACCTTCACTTGGAGCAGCCCCTCATGCTGCTGGTCGATGAGGGCGGCGGGCGCGTCGATCTGAGCAACATTCCCACACAGCCCGAGATACGCCGGGTCGGCAGCCGTGGCACCAAGTTCGAACCGTCCGTCGGTGAGGTCGTGCAGCCCCTCCGTCACGATCTTGTTCTCCCGCAGATACGCCTCCATCTCCTGCGAGGTGCTGCGGAAGGCGACGGCCAACCGGACCTCTCCGGCTGCGGCCCTGGAGTGCGTGACGTAGTGGACGTTCTCCGCACCAGCGGGCAGGGGAAGGCGTACGACATCGAGCTCCTGCTGCAGCGGAACATCGCTTCCTTCGCAGGCCCGCGCGTCGCCGAACGGATACCCCTTGTCCGAGAACCCCAGCCACCCGCCCACGCCCAGCATCAGCAGGGCACACCCGCTACCGGCCACCCGCCACAGCCGACGCATGAGCTCCCCCCAATCTCCTTGTCGTACCTACCACCGCACGGTAGCGGTCCTCCCATCAGAACGCCCCCACCTCGACTCACGAGGCAGGGGCCCTAGACGAGTCATTCCGATGTGATCAGTGGTCCTTACCTTGGTCATCGGTTTGGCAGCACAGTTGGCCACCGAGGTTGTGAGTTGGCCAGGCTGAGCGTGCATGACAGCGGTCTTACTGGTCGGTCACGGGGTTCGATGGAGCGCACGGCACCCCAGCCCTCGTTGGGCACGTCGGCAGCGGAGGGGGATGGGCACGCTCGTACTGCTCGTGCCAAGCAGTGATCGTGAAGATCAGTGCAATGGCTGCGATGAGCAGTTGGACCGCTCCGGCAAACGGATGCGCGAAGTACAGGAAGATTCCGGCGATCACGAGTACGGCCAGTGTGAACCCGCTAAGCCAAAGGATCGGCACCCAGTCCATGGGGGGCGTCCCGGCCCGCTCGTCTGCATCTGCATGGCCCAATCCACTGATTACCAACGTCCCCACCAGCAGGAAAGCGACCGGGATCTCGATGAGCAGCGCGATCAGGGTCAGGCAGCCACCCGCGAACCCGTCACCTCGCGAGTCCGAGGGCTGTCCGGGCTGACAACCGTTACCTGGCATGCGCGGTGTACGCGAACTCGGCTCGAAGGGCATGGTCACACGCTCGTACGACACGCCGTGCACCGCACCACTGTTCACCAGGCCGAGACCGAGTCGTGGCTGAGCACACATCTGGTATTGGCCAACTCAAACGCTCACTGGCCAACTGAGGCGCTCAGTCACACCGGACGCACCGTCAGCATTGGGAATCACTCGTCTAGACGGCGAGGAAGCCAGGATGAACGCCCTGATCGAGCGGGGGTTGGCAGAGCACGAGGACGGCGCCGAGGGGCCCTGATTCTTGGCCGCAGGTTGGCCGCACGCACTGGTCAGAGGTGGGAAACCGGCGAGCCAGGGTGAGACAAGGTCATGCAGAAGGGGTGCCACTCCGGAGAGTGGCACCCCTTCTGACCTGCAAGCTTCTGACCTGCGATGCGGTGGGTGTGGGATTTGAACCCACGGTGACTCGCGCCACGACGGTTTTCAAGACCGTTCCCTTAGGCCGCTCGGGCAACCCACCCCGCGCCGCTCGTGCGCGGCGGCGCGGGGACAAGACTAACGGGTTGGCAGGCGCGCGTGGGATCAGCTGTCGCCGATGCGGGAGCCGAGGGTGAGCTCCGCCGTGTGTTCCTTGCCGTCCCGCTTGTAGGTGACGGTGACCTTGTCGCCGGGCTGGTGGGTCCAGATCTCGCCGATGAGGGTGGGGCCGGAGTCGATGACCCGGTCGTCGAGCTTGGTGATGACGTCGCCGGGCTTGAGGCCGGCCTCGGCGGCAGGGCCGCCCGCTTCGACCGGGTCCGAGCCGCTGACGCCCTGGTCGGTGATCTTGGCGCCGTTGGTCGTGTCCTCCAGCGAGACCGACGCGCCGATCTTGGCGTAGACGGGCTTGCCGGTCTTGATGAGCTGCTGGGCGACGTACTTGGCCTGGTTGATCGGGATGGCGAAGCCCAGGCCGATCGAGCCGGACTGGCCGGCGCCGCCGAGGCCGCCGCTGCCCGCGGACTGGATGGCGGAGTTGATGCCGATGACCGCGCCGCGCGCGTCGAGGAGCGGGCCGCCGGAGTTGCCCGGGTTGATGGAGGCGTCCGTCTGGAGGGCGCTCATGTAGGAGGCCTTGCTGTCGGAGCCGCCGTCGCTGGAGGCGACGGGACGGTTCTTCGCGCTGATGATGCCGGTCGTCACCGTGTTCGACAGGCCGAAGGGCGCGCCGATGGCGATCGTCTCGTCGCCGACGGCCACCTTGTCGGAGTCGCCGAGGGCGAGCGGCTTGAGGTCCGAGGGGGCGTTCTTGAGCCGGATGACCGCGACGTCGTAGCCCTGGGCGTGGCCGACGACCTCGGCGTCGTACTTCCTGCCGTCGGGGAAGGTGGCGCTGAGGCTGCCACCGTCGACGGCGTCGGCCACCACGTGGTTGTTGGTGACGATGTGGCCCTGGGTGTCGAAGACGAAGCCGGTGCCGGTGCCGCCCCGGCCGCCCGTTCCCTCGGCCTCGATGGTGACCGTGCTCGGCAGGGCCTTGGCGGCCACGCCGGCGATCGAGTTCGGGTCGCGCTTGATCTGCGAGGCACCGGAGTCGGAGGCGGAGACCGTGGTGGAGCCGCCGTCCTCGTTCCTGGCCAGGGTGTAGCCGAGGCCGCCGCCCAGGCCGCCGGCGACCAGCGCGGCCACCAGGACCGCGGCGACCAGGCCCCCACGCCGGCCGCCGGGCTTGGGCGCGGGCTGGTGCTGCTGGTACGCGGCGCCCCAGCCGGAGCCTCCCGCGCCGCCGTCCCCGTAGGCGGGCACGGTGGGGGCCGGGGGCGGCCAGGAGCCGTCGGCGGGCGAGCCGGGGCCCTGTGGTGCGGGCCCGCCCGCCCCGTCGTGGGCTCCCGGGACGTGCGGGGGCGCGTCCGGGGGCGGGGGTGCGGCGGGGCCGCTCACGGGGGCGGCCGGGTGCGGGGAAGCAGCGGGAGTCTCCACCGGCACGGGAGGTGCGGACGGCGCCGGGGGTACCGTGTTGCCCTCGTTCTCGGTGCTCACAGCTCTTCTCCTTGGTCCACGGCTGTCGTTGTCGGTCGCACTCGGTCACGCTCGTCATGCCCGCCGACGACCCGGCGCGCTCCAGCTGTGCATGTGGTGCAAGTGCAGGTGCACGTAGTCAGCATTTCCCACGGGCCGTCAGAGCACCATAAGCCGTTGCTGTGGGTCCGAGTACATTCTTTATATAGGTCATTTCACATGAAACAGACACATTATCGACGGCTCTCCGCCGTCCCGCCCATTCCGCCGCGGTGGGACCATGACGCGGTGACCCACGCACGGCAGCACCACATCCAGGTCGTCGCCCACCGCGGAGCCTCCGAGGCCGCCCCGGAGCACACGCTGGCCGCCTACCGGAAGGCCATCGAGGACGGCGCGGACGCCCTCGAGTGCGATGTGCGTCTGACCGCGGACGGCCATCTCGTCTGCGTGCACGACCGCCGCGTCAACCGTACGTCCAACGGCAGGGGAGCGGTCTCCGCCCTGGAGCTCGCCGACCTCGCCACGCTGGACTTCGGCTCCTGGCGCACGCGCGCGCCCTGGCGCGGCCGGGTCGAGGAGCCGGACTGGGAGGTGCGGCCCGAGGACCCCGAGGACACCTCCGTCCTCACCCTGGAGCGGCTGCTCGAACTCGTCGCCGACGCCGGCCGGCCGGTGGAGCTGGCCATCGAGACCAAGCACCCCACCCGCTGGGCCGGGCAGGTCGAGGAGCGGCTGCTGGAACTGCTGAAGCGGTTCGGACTGGACGCCCCGGCCTCGGCCGTGAGGTCGCCGGTGCGGGTGATGAGCTTCTCGGCGCGCTCCCTGCACCGGGTGCGGGCGGCCTCACCGACCCTGCCCACGGTCTATCTGATGCAGTTCCTCTCACCGCGGCTGCGGGACGGGCGACTGCCGGCGGGGGTCGGGATCGCGGGGCCCTCGATCCGGATCGTGCGCAACCAGCCGACGTACGTGGAGCGCCTCAGGCAGGCGGGACACCAGGTGCACGTGTGGACGGTGAACGAGCCCCAGGACGTCGACCTCTGCGTGCACCTGGGGGTGGACGCCATCATCACCAACCGCCCGCGCGCGGTCCTGCACCGGCTCGGCCGCTGACCTGCCACGGACCGGCCACGGACCGGCCGCCGATCCAGCCATGATGACAGGGAGTGCTCCGGCGCGTTCGGTGCGTGATCAACCGTTCCAAATGCGTCGCCGGACGCGATTCGGCCGGTTTCCGGTACAGGCCGGTGGGGCATCCACACCGTGGCGTGGGGCGAAGGAGGTCTCGGGGGTGGCGTTGGTGGTGGCACAGGAGGTGCCCACGTCGTCGAGCATGGCCGTACCCCATGGCCCTGCGGGCGTGGGGAAAGCAAGACACCGGATGCGTGACCAGTTGCGCAGCGGTGGCGTGGCGGAATCGGTCATCGACGACGCCGTACTGGTCCTTTCCGAACTCTTGAGCAATGCCTGCAAGCACGGCCGGCCGCTGCGCGGTGCCCTGGCCGGCGACGGCGACGTCCGGGCCGCGTGGCGGGTGGACGCGGGCGGCAGGCTGATCGTCGAGGTGACCGACGGCGGCGGCCCGACCCGCCCGGCCCCGGCCACCCCCTCGGTCACCGCGCACGGCGGCCGCGGGCTCAACATCATCACCGCCCTGTGCGACGACTGGGGGGTACGGGACGGCGCCGGCGGCGAGGTCACCGTATGGGTGGTCGTCCACGACGACGTGCACGATCCGGACGCCGGTCACCGTCGCGACGACTTCGCCTCCCGGATCACCGCACCGCCGGTGTCGGCCCTGCCCGACCTCGGCTTCACGGACGCCTTCGGCGACCTGGACTGAACCCGCACGCGTGCGCCGCGCCCGGGCGTCACCCGGGTCGGGCCGCGGGCGCGGGTGCGGGCGACGGCCGGTCACCCCTCCCCCCTCCCCCCTTCCCCACCGTTGCCCGCCGTCGCCTGTCATGGCCCGCCATTCCCCTGCCGCGTCCACAGGGTCCCGTCATTGACGTCGTGAACGGCTAGGCTCGCGCCCGTACGAGACGAGCCGTAACCGGGAGACACCCAGATGGCCAAGAAGCGACCCCAGACGAAGGCCAAGCGCCCGCAGCTCACGGATGGAGAGATCCCGGTCGTCGGTGCGCGCGAACCCTGCCCGTGCGGCAGTGGCCGGCGGTACAAGGCCTGCCACGGCCGGGCCGCCGCGCACGCGGTGACCGAGCTGGTGCAGCGGCCCTTCGAGGGACTGCCCGGCGAGTGCGACTGGGTGGCGCTGCGCGAGCTGGTTCCCGCCGCCACGGCCGGGCTGGCACTGCGCGACGGCCTGCCCGACGGCGTCCCGGCGGTCACGCTCGCCACGGTGCTGCCGATGGCCTGGCCCGCGCTGCGCCGCGACGACGGCTCGGTGCTGCTCGGCCTCCAGAACGACACGTCGTCCGGCGACATCAGCCGGGACCTCGCCGACACCCTGCTGCGCGCGCTGGAGGCCAGGCCGGGCACCCCGGTGCAGGGCCGCCGCGCCCCGGCCGACGGCCCACGGCTCCAGGACCTGCTCGACCTGAAGGCCCCCTTCGAGCCGGTGGTGCACGAGGGCTTCGAGTTCTGGGTGCCGGACGCGGAGAACGCGACGCCGGAGGTCGCCGCCTCCCTGGAGCGCGCCAACGCGGCGGCCATTCCGACCGTGCGCATGGAGAGCGTCGAGGCGGCGTACTGGTGCCGGACGCCGGAGAAGAACCACCTGCGCTGGGTCATGCCGCACCCGGAGGAGCAGCTTCTGGACGCCCTCGCGCGGCTGCACGCGGCGGGCCGTTCGAACCTCGGTGAAGGCACCCGTCTCGTGGGCTCCTTCCGGGCGCACGGTCTCACCGTCCCCGTGTGGGACCTGCCGAGCGAGATGAGCGCCCAGGACGTGGAGAAGCCGGCCGCCGAGTTCGCCGAGCAACTGGCCGCCGCGCTGGCCACCGAGACGCCGCTGACCGGGGACGAGCGCCGGGCCCGCGGCGGTCTGACCAACCGGCAGGTCACGCTGAGCTGAGCGACGGCGGAGCGGCCGGCCTCCGGTTCGGCCGACCGGCCGGCTGCCCGGTGGCCGCCCGGCCGGCTGTCCGGTCGGCCGCCCGGCCCAGGCAGAGCGAGTGACCCCCGTCACAACCCGCGGGCGGCACAGGCGAGTCGGTGACCGGAAAGGCCGTCCCCCGGCGACTGGAAATCCGGGATCGAATTTGCGAACTGCCGATCTCTTGTTACCGTTCCAGTAGCCCGGTTGCTGGTGCATCCCCCGTCGCCAGCAACCGGGCGCTTGCATGTCCGCCACCGCTCACTCAGCGCAGCCGCACGTCAACGGCCCGTCGTCGTGGGCGAGTTGCTCCCGGACCTCAGCAGCAGCCCGGCACGCCCGCCACGTTCGGCGAACGGTGGGAGTCAGGTCGGCGTCCGCGGCGCGGGCGCGGCCGAAGGCATCCGGACGACGACGCCCAGGAGGGCGAGCAGGCGGACGCGTCACGGGTCGGGTCGGGTCGGGTCGGGTCGGGTCGGGTCGCCGCACGGCACCGGCTTTCCGTGTCCGGCGGAACGACGCGGCACGAGGGGACGATAACGACCCGGGACGGGCGGTTGGCCCGCCCCGGCCGCGACACCCCTAGAACTCGGGGGCGCTCACACCCGTACGAGTGAGGGCCTCCACCACGGCGTCGACCACGGCCTCCACGTCGGGCACCCAGGGCGAGGCGGAGCCAGGCAGCGGCGCGCGCTCCCAGCGGATCGGGCCGGCTCCGGTCTCCGAAGGGGGCAGGGCGAGGTATCCGCCCTCGCTGTGGAAGCGGAGGGAGCCGGGGACGAAGTCCTTGGCGAACAGCAGCTCGCCCAACTGCTCCATGGAATAGGGCTTGACGAGGATCGCCCAGCGCGTGGGCGAGGCGACGACCGGACCGAGCCGCATGCCGACCCGGTCGAGCGCGGTGAGGGCGCGGGCGGCCGGGAGGGCCGGCAGGCTCACCGCACAGGGGGCCTTGCCCCCGGTGGCCAGGACGATCGGCGCGGTGGGCCGGTTGGTCCACCACCAGCGCACCATGCGGGCGTCGGTGGTGGCCGCGAGGAGACCGGGCTCGAAGGGGTGAGCGCCGGGCACCGTGCACTCCGGGTCGGGACAGGCACAGCCGCCGCGCCGCCGCGGATCCGGTGCCACGCCCGGCAGCACGGGCCACTGCCACCGGGTCGCGAAGGTCAGGGCCGCGCCGATCGACTCAGGCCTCTCGTCACTGGGCTGGGACGGGAGCCCGCGTCGCCTTCCGGGGATCTCGCGCATGAGCGCTCGTTCCTTTCCGTTGCACCGCTGGCAACACCGTGGACCACTCACACCATGTGTCGATCACTGCACTGTGCGTACCTGTTGGCGCATCACACCCCTGCCTTCAGGCGCGGGGAACCCCTATGGGCCGAACATCGGCTGCTTACACGGCAGCCTCGTCCATACTGCGTCTACCAGAAGCATGGGCGTGGCGCGGGGTGGCGGAGCATGGCGTTGTTGCTGTCTTGCCTTCTGCTCTCCGCCTCCATCGCGCAAGGATGGGGCACGGCCGTCGGTGGTTAAGACGCCCGGGTCCGTCGCCAGGTTCCGGGTAGCCCCCAACCACCCCTGGCCTTCTCCGAGTACGTACCCATCACGACCGCTGTGACGCTCTGTCGAGCAGGCCCAGTCGACCGCAACGGGCCGTCACCCGAGGCAGTTTCAAGCCAACTTCCCTTTTTCGCAAGAGGTTGGGAAGAAGACCCCGAGAAGCCCTCTGACACCAGGAAACCCGGCAGGACAATGCTGGACATCCCCTCACGAGTGCGTGTACATGTGGAGACACTGCTGGCGGCGCAGAATGACATGGGGGTTTGCGATGCTTTTGAGCAATACGCACCGGTCGGAAGGCCGGACGCCATGAACGCCCCCCACCTCCCGAAAGTGGCTGGAATCGATTCAACGGTCCCTGCACCCGCACACACTGTCGCGCCCTCGTCCGCCGTCCCGGACAACTCCCCGAGCGCCCCGCCCGGCCCGCACGCCCCCCGCCCACCGGGCGCCCTCCTCCAGGACCGGCTCGCCGGCTGGGTCTTCGACCTCACCACCCTGAACGAGCTCACCGAGCGGCTGGCCCGCACGAACGGACTCGACGCTGCGCTGAAGGAACTGCTGCGCTCCGGCGCCGCCCTCGTCGGCGCCCGGCGCGGCATCGCCGTCCTCGAACCCGACGACGGACTCGGCCCCGACACCACCATCGGTCTCGGCCTCGCACGGGCCGATCTCGGCCACATCGAGACCGTGCCGCGCAGCGCCATGCCCTACGGCACGCTCCTCGACACCGCGGCCGGACTGCCGGGCGGCGACGGCGAGGACGTGCGCCCCGACCTGTTCGCCGAGGACGGCCTCGATCCGCGCCACCGCGAGGTGGCCGGCCGCCTCGGCTACGCCGCCAGCTACGCGCTGCCCCTGTCCACCGAGGCCGCCGGCCGCCTCGGCGCCGCCGTCTGGTTCTACGACGAGCCCGCCGAACCGGCCGAGCGGCAGCGCCACCTCGCCGGCCTCTACCTCCGCTTCGCCACCGAGCACCTGGCGCGCCTGCTCGACACCGAGCGCACGCGCGCGTGCATGGCGACGGTCTACGAGGAGTTGCTGCCCTCCCGGCTGCCCCGCGTCCCCGGTGTGCAGCTCGCCTCCCGGCACCGCACCGGACCGCGCGGCGGCGGCGACTGGTACGACGCGCTGCCGCTGCCCGACGCCGCACTCGGCCTCGCGGTCGGCTCGGTCACCGGCGCCGGTCCGGGCGCGATCGCCGCGATGGGCCGACTGCGGGCGTCCCTGCGGGCGTACGCGGTGATGGAGGGCGAGGACCCCGTCGCCGTCCTGTCCGACCTCGAACTGCTCCTGCGGCTCACCGAGCCCGCACGCTCCGCCACCGCCCTGTTCGCCTACTGCGAACCCGAGCTGCGCCGGATCACCGTGGCGGGCGCCGGGCACTGCCCGCCGCTGCTGCTCGGCGAACGGCGCACGGAGTTCGTGGAGACGTCCGTGTCCGCGCCGCTGGGCATGCTCGCCTGCTGGGAGGCGCCGAGCGTGGAGTTCCAGGTGTCCGCGGGCGAGACGGTGCTGCTCTACACCGACGGGCTGCTGCACCGCACCGGTGACCCCGCCGACCGCGCCTTCGCCCGGCTGCACGCGGCTGCGGCGAGCGTCCCGCGCGCGCTGCGCCACAACCCGGGAGCCGTGGCCGACCACATCCTGCGCACGGTCCTGCCGAACGGTCTGGACATGACCGAGGGCACGGAGGACGTGGCGCTGCTGGCGGCGCGCTTCGAGTAGGCCGCCCGGTCACCCGGTAACAGGCGCTACCGCCTCTGGCCCCCTTCCGCACGACCGTACGATGGGGGACGGCCCAATGGCTGCATCGAGGAGGAAGACCGTGGCGCAGGAGCTGCCGGAGACCCCGGAGACCGCCGAAGAAGAACCGATCAAGCAGCGGAAGAACGGCCTGTACCCGGGCGTGTCCGACGAGCTCGCCGAGAACATGAAGTCCGGCTGGGCCGACACCGAGCTGCACGACCTGAAGCCGGTCGAGCAGGCGGAGCACACCGCGCGCCGCCGCGCCGCACTGTCCGCACGCTTCCCCGGCGAGCGCCTGGTCATCCCCGCAGGCAACCTGAAGACCCGCTCGAACGACACCGAGTACTCCTTCCGTTCCTCGGTCGAGTACGCCTACCTCACCGGCAACCAGACCGAGGACGGCGTCCTGGTCCTGGAGCCCACCGCGGGCGGCCACGAGGGGACGCTCTACCTCCTGCCGCGCTCCGACCGTGAGAACGGCGAGTTCTGGCTCTCCGGCCAGGGCGAGCTGTGGGTCGGCCGCCGCCACTCGCTGGCCGAGGCTGAGACCCTGTACGGCATCGCGACCTCCGACGTGCGCGAACTGGCGGACAGGCTGAGCGAAGCCACCGGCCCGGTCCGCGTCGTGCGCGGCTACGACGCCGGTGTCGAGGCCGCCCTGACCGACAAGGTCACCGCCGAGCGCGACGAGGAGCTGCGGGTCTTCCTCTCCGAGGCCCGCCTGGTCAAGGACGCCTTCGAGGTCGGCGAGCTGCAGAAGGCCGTCGACTCCACCGTGCGCGGCTTCGAGGACGTGGTGAAGGTCCTCGACAAGGCCGAGGCGACCAGCGAGCGCTACATCGAGGGAACGTTCTTCCTCCGCGCGCGCGTCGAGGGCAACGACGTCGGCTACGGCTCCATCTGCGCGGCCGGCCCGCACGCCTGCACGCTGCACTGGGTGCGCAACGACGGCCAGGTCCGCTCCGGCGACCTGCTCCTGCTGGACGCGGGCGTGGAGACGCACACCCTGTACACCGCCGACGTCACGCGCACGCTGCCGATCAACGGCACGTACAACGAGATCCAGAAGAAGATCTACGACGCGGTGTACGAGTCCCAGGAGGCCGGCATCGCGGCGGTGAAGCCGGGCGCCAAGTACCGCGACTTCCACGACGCCGCCCAGCGCGTCCTCGCGGAGAAGCTCGTCGAGTGGGGCCTCGTCGAGGGCCCGGTCGAGCGAGTCCTGGAGCTGGGTCTGCAGCGCCGCTGGACGCTGCACGGCACCGGCCACATGCTCGGCATGGACGTCCACGACTGCGCCGCCGCGCGGACCGAGACGTACGTCGAGGCCACGCTGGAGCCGGGCATGGTCCTCACCGTCGAGCCGGGCCTGTACTTCCAGGCCGACGACCTGACCGTCCCCGAGGAGTACCGCGGCATCGGCGTCCGCATCGAGGACGACATCCTGGTCACCGAGGACGGCAACCGCAATCTCTCGGCGGGCCTGCCGCGCCGCTCCGACGAGGTCGAGGCCTGGATGGCGTCGCTGAAGAGCTGACCCGGGTGTGACGGCCGGGTACCCGCCGGGTGCCCGGCCGTTCCCGTGGGGCTGTCTGACGGCGCGGCAGGGACCGGACGCCGAGGTCGCCGCCCCGCCGGCCGCCGCCGCGCCGGGTCCGGGACACGCCCGGAAGGCCCGCCGGTGTCCCGCGGTGCTACAGCGCCGGCAGCGGCGCGTCCTCACGCCACTTGAGGATCTTGTCGAAGCTCACCACCGCGCCGCGGCGGCCCGGCCTGTTGCGGATGTGGACATGGTCGGCGAGTTCCTGGATGAGACACAGGCCGCGGCCGTGCTCCGCCTCGGCGCGCGCGGCGCATACCGGACGACGGCGGCCGGCCGGTGGAAAACCGGGGCCCGTGTCGGCCACCTCGATGCGGCACTTCTCCCCGTCGAGAAAGGCCGTGACCCGGAAGGCGTCCGAGGACTCGGTGTCCCCGCCGTGCTCCACCGCGTTCGCGCAGGCCTCGCTCAGGGCCACGGACAGGTCGAAGGAGATGTCGGGGTCGACGCCCGCGGTCTCCATCGTGCCGAGCAGCAGCCGCCGGGCGAGCGGCACGCTCGCGGCGTCGCGCCGCAGATGGAGTGACCACCAGATGCTCATGCTCCAGCCTCCCGGCCGCGGCTCGACATACCGTTACGTATTGCCCCGAGTACCCCGCCATAAGCACGGCGTTGACGCGACGCCGCACGATCGGCGGACGCGGCGGGACGGGGAATCGGTGTATGTGCGGGCCGACGGCATCAGACCACGACCTTTCGGATGTACCGCATCTTGCGGACCTGCTGTACGACGGACCCGGGTCCAGTGGGATGATGAGGCCGCCATGTCTGCCCCCCACCCGCGCACGGCACCCGCCGGACGCGGTCTCCGGATCCTGCGGGCCGCGGTGTTCGCCGCGGTCTGCGTCGTGCTGGCCGCGGCCGGGCACACGCTGGCCTCCTGCGCCGCGGTGCCCCTGTGGACGCTCGGCGCCGGGTTCCTGGGGGCGCTGGTCGTGGTGGCACCGCTCGCCGGGCGCGCGCGCTCCCTGCCGGGGATCGCGACACTGCTCGTGGTCGGCCAGACCGTGCTGCACGCCCTGTTCGGAATGGGGCAGGGCGGCATGGGCGCCATGACCTCCGGTGCCATGCCCATGGGCTCCGCGGGATCGACGGGTTCCCCGCCCGTGCTGTCCGACACCGAGCTCGTCCAGCAGGCCGCCCGGTACGTGTGCGGGGCCACCGCCGCCGCGCTCAGCCCGACCCAGGCCTACCGGATACTCGTCGACGCACACGTCCTGGGCAGCGTCGGCACGGGCCCGAGCGCCCCGCACCACCAGGCCGGTTCCGCGTTCACCGTCGGCGCGGCCGCGCTGCTGCCGTCCCTGCCGATGCTGCTCGTCCACGTCCTGGCCGCCGTCACCACGGGCTGGGTGCTGCGGCGGGGCGACCTGGCCCTGCTGCGGCTGATCGAACTGTCGGCGCACGGAGTCACCGAGGCCGCGCTCGTACGGTCCCTGCGCGGGGCGCTCGCTCTCGTGCGCGCCCTGTGCGCCGGGCTGCCCACGACGGTCGGTACCGGCCCGCGCCTTCGGCGCACCGCCGACTCCGCGCCGCTCACCCCCCACACCACCGCACTCCAGCACACGGTGATCCGCCGCGGCCCGCCGAACGCCGCCGCACTCGTCCTCGCTGCCTGACGCGACGCGACCACCAGCCCACCGAGCGGGCCTCCGCCGGGGGAGCGGCCGCCGTCGTGCGGCACGCGCGCGCGTGCACGTCCGGCAGGTCCCGCGCACACAGCGGTCCCGCCCCGCACGCGCACCCCTCAGACACCGGAAACTCACTCGAAGCGGAGTGCACCCCTATGAAGGCTTCTCGACTCGTCGTCGCCGCCGCCGTCGCCGGCTCGGCCGTCCTCGCCCTGTCCGCCCCCGCGTTCGCGCACGTCACCGTCCAGCCGGAGGGCTCCGCCGCCAAGGGCGGCTACGCCGTCGTCGACTTCAAGGTCCCCAACGAGCGCGACAACGCCTCCACCACCAAGCTCGAGGTCAACTTCCCGACCGACCACCCGCTGGCCTCCGTGATGCCGCAGCCGGTGACGGGCTGGAAGATCGACGTCACCAAGTCCCAGCTGGACAAGCCGCTGGAGATGCACGGCAAGAAGATCTCCGAGGCCGTCACCAAGGTCACCTGGACCGCCGACGGCAAGGGCATCGAGCCCGGCTTCTTCCAGAAGTTCCCGGTCTCCGTCGGCACCCTGCCCGAGGACGCCGACCAGATGGTCTTCAAGGCGATCCAGACGTACTCCAACAAGGAGGTCGTGCGCTGGATCGAGGTGCCGCAGAAGGGCCAGGCCGAGCCGGACAACCCGGCGCCGGTGCTTCAGCTGACCGCGGCCACCGAGGGCGACGGACACGACGCGGCGGCCCAGGACGCCACCGCCGAAGCCAAGCCCGCCGACCAGACCACCGCCGCCGACACCTCCAAGAGCGGCAGCGACACCACCGCCCGCGTCCTCGGCATCGTCGGCATCCTCGTCGGCGCGGCCGGCGTGGCCTACGGCGTACTCGCCGGCCGCAGGCGTACCACCGCCTGATCCGGCTCGTCCGTCACGCGCTCCGGGGGTCGTGCCGCCCTCGCGTCCGGCCCCCGGTGCGCGCCGGAGTTCTCACATCTGGGACATTTCTCTATGCGCAACAAGACCCTCGTCGCGGCCGCCCTGCTCGCCGCGGCCACCACGACCCTCTCCGCCTGCGGCAGCGGCGACGACGGCAAAAGGCCCGTCGCCGTCGTCTCCGAGGACACCTCTCAGAAGGCCGCGACCGTCCTCGACAAGCCGTTCGAGAAGCCGGACCTGGTCCTCACCGACACCCAGGGAAAGAAGTACGACCTCCGCAAGGAGACCGCAGGCCACCCGACGCTGGTCTACTTCGGCTACACCCACTGCCCCGACGCCTGCCCGCTGACCATGAACAACATCGCGGTCGCCAAGAAGGCGCTGCCCAAGGCCGAGCAGGACGACCTGCGCGTGGTGTTCGTCACGACCGACCCGGACCGCGACACCCCGGCCGAACTCGGCAAGTGGCTCAAGATGATCGACCCGCAGTTCATAGGGCTGACCGGGGACTTCTCCACCATCCAGGCCGGCGCGCGCACCCTGGGCATCTCCATCGAGCCGACCACGAAGGACAAGAACGGCAAGCTCGTCTCGATGCACGGCACCCAGGTGATCGCGTTCTCCCCGAAGACCGACGCCGGATACGTCCTCTACGGCGAGGACGCCACCGTCGACGACTACACCAAGGACCTCCCCAGGATCGTCAAGGGGGAGAACCCGTGAGGCGGCCGATACCAGCGGCGGCGCTCCTGGCCGCGGCCCTGACCGGTACCGCCCTGCTGACCGGCTGCGGCGCGTCCTCCGGCACCGGCGCCGGGAAGGCCGAGCTGTCCGTCCACTCCGCCTACATGCCCCAGCCGGTCTCCAACGAGATGGCGGCCGGCTTCCTGACCATCGAGAACAAGGGCGGCGCCAAGGACGAACTCACCTCGGTCACCAGCGCCGAGGCCGAGGACGTCACCATGCACCAGACGACCGGCGGGGTCATGAAGGAAGCCGGCCCCCTCACCGTCCCCGCCCACGGCCGGCTCGTGTTCAGGAGCGGCGGTGACCACCTGATGTTCGACCAGCTGAAGCGCGCGCCCCGGCAGGGCCAGACGGTCCTCGTCGAACTGCACTTCGCCGAATCCGGCACCGTCAAGGTCGAGATGCCGGTGAAGTCGGCCACGTACAACCCCGCGACCGGACACTGAGGGAGGGACCACCTTGTCGCAGACCATCGCCCCACGCTTCCGGGCCCTGATGCTGCTCCTGGCCGTCGCCGGCGTGCTCCTCGCCGGAGCCGCCCCGGCCTCCGCGCACGCCGCGCTGACCGGCAGCGACCCCCAGCAGGGGGTGGTGGTCGACAAGGCACCCTCCCAGGTGTCACTGACGTTCTCCGAGCAGGTCGCCATGAACGACGACTCGCTGCGCGTCCTGGACCCCAAGGGCAACCGCGTCGACACAGGGAAGCCCGCCAACGTCAGCGGGACCACGTACGCGGTGCGGCTGCACGGCGGGCTGCCGGACGGCACGTACACCGTCGCCTACCAGGTGATCTCCGCCGACAGCCACCCCGTCGGAGGTGCCTACACCTTCTCCATCGGCGCCCCCTCCAAGACGTCCGCCGCGGTCGGTGACCAGACGGTGGGCGGCGGGATCGTCGGCGGGCTCTACTGGCTCGGGCGGTACGTGTCGTACGCCGGCTTCATCCTTCTGGCCGGCGGCGGCGCCTTCGTGCTGGCCTGCTGGCAGCGCGGCTCCGGGGTGCGCGCGGTGCAGCGGCTCGTCGTCTCCGGCTGGGTCGCGCTCACCGCGGCCACACTCGCGCTGCTGCTGCTGCGCGGCTCCTACACCACCTCCGGAAAGATCGGCGACGTCTTCGACCTGACGCTCCTCGGGCAGGTGCTGCAGACCAAGACCGGAGCGGCCCTCGTCTCCCGGCTGCTGCTGCTCGCCGCGGCGGCACTGTTCGTCGCGGTGCTCTTCGGGGAGTACCAGAAACGCGCGGACGACGAGAAGCGCGATCTGACCTTCGGGCTCGCGATCGGCGGCACCGTGGTCGCCGTCGGCCTCGCCGCCAGCTGGGCCATGGCCGAGCACGCCTCGACCGGTCTCCAGCCGGGCATCGCGATGCCGGTCGACGTCGTGCACCTGCTCGCCATGGCCGCCTGGCTCGGCGGGCTCGCCACCCTCCTGGTCGCGCTGTACCGGGCGCCCGCCGAGACCCCGATCGAGTCCGCGGCCGTCCGCCGTTTCTCCCGCCTCGCCTTCGGCTGCGTCCTCGCGCTGGTCGCGACCGGCACCTATCAGTCCTGGCGGCAGGTCGGCTCCTGGTCGGCGTTCACCGACACCCGCTACGGGCAGCTGCTCCTCGTCAAGATCGCTCTGGTGCTGCTGACGGTCGGCGTCGCCTGGACCTCCCGCCGCTGGACGGGCCGGCTGGTCGGGACGGCCACCGCGAAGGCACCGGCCACGGCACGCGCGAAGACCGCGGCGACCACGGGCAGGAAGCCCGGCCCCGACGCGAAGACCGGGTCCGGCGCCGATTCGGGGACCGGAAAGGGCGGGACCGGGAAGGCCGGGGCAAAGAAGACCGGGGCTGGTAAGGGCGGGACCGGTAAGACGGGGGCAGGGAAAGCCGGGACCGGAAAAGCAGAGGCCGGAAAGGCGGAGGCCGGGCGGAAAGCCGGCGGCAAGGCACAGTCCGGCGGGAAGGCGGCGCAGGGCGAGGCCGCCCGGCGGGCCGCCCAGCTCGCCCGGCAGCAGGCCGCCGTGGACACCACGCGGCAGAAGCGGCTGCGGGACGCCGACCCCCACCGCTTCGGGCTGCGCCGGTCCGTCCTGCTGGAAGCCGGTATCGCGGTCGTGCTGCTCGCCGTCGCCACCGTGCTGACGCAGACCGAACCGGGGCGCACGGAGACGGAGGCCAAGACCGCCACGTCGGCCTCCTCGTCCTCGTCCTCGCCCTCCGGGGCCGGCGCGGTCACCCTCGACCTGCCGTACGACACCGGCGGCAAGGACGGCAAGGGCGTCGTGCGGATCGACATCGACCCCGCGCGCGTCGGCGGCAACGACTTGCACATCTTCGCCCTCGGACCCAACGGGCGCCTCCACGACGTCGCCGAGCTCAAGATCGCCTTCACCCTGGCCACGAAGAACATCGGACCGCTCCCGGTGAACCCGGAGCACATCGTCACCGGCCACTGGGTGGCGAGCGGAGTGCAGATCCCCATGGCGGGTGACTGGCAGGTCGCCGTGACCGTGCGGACCTCCGACATCGACCAGGTGACCGTCACCAAGAACGCGCAGATCGGCTGAACCACACCATGACCGACCACTCCACCCCGGAGGCCACCTCCTCGAACCCCTCGCCCGCCGCGACCGTGCCCGCGCAGGCCGGCGCCGCCGCGGGAGCGGGCGTGTCACGCCGACGGCTGCTCGGCACGGCCGGTGCCACCGGACTCGTCCTCGGCGCGGCCGGCACGGGCCTCGGTTACACGGCGGCACCCGCCGGTGCCACCCCGCTCACCTCGCTCGGCGCCGACCGGGCGATGTTTCACGGGAAACATCAGCCCGGCATCACCGACGCCCTCCAGGCCCGCGGCCATCTCGTCGCCTTCGACCTCGTGCCCGGAGCGGGCCGCAGGGAGGCCGCCGCACTGCTGCGCCGCTGGTCGGCGACGGCCGAGCGGCTGATGGCCGGTGAACCGGCCGCACACGACGACACCGGGGTGGCACGGGACGCGGGCCCCTCGGCACTGACGGTCACCTTCGGCTTCGGCCACTCCTTCTTCGACCGGACGGGTCTGAGCCGGCAGCGGCCCGGCGCTCTCGACCCGCTGCCCGACTTCTCCTCCGACCGGCTCGACAAGGCCCGCAGCAACGGCGATCTGTGGGTGCAGATCGGCGCGAACGACGCGCTCGTCGCCTTCCACGCCCTGCGTGCCCTCCAGAAGGACGCGGGCGGCGCCGCCCGCGTCCGCTGGCAGATGAACGGCTTCAACCGCTCCCCCGGAGCCACCGCGCGCCCCATGACGGCCCGCAACCTGATGGGGCAGATCGATGGCACCCGCAACCCGAAGCCGGCCGACCCGGACTTCGACCAGCGCCTCTTCGTGCCCGCGGACGGCGAGCCGGCCTGGATGGCGAACGGCTCCTACGCCGTCGTGCGCCGCATCCGGATGCTGCTGGACGACTGGGAGAAGCTGTCGCTCACCCAGCAGGAGGACGTCATCGGGCGGCGCAAGTCCGACGGGGCGCCGCTCAGCGGGGGCACCGAGACGACCGCGATGGACCTGGAGAAGACCGGCAAGGACGGCACCTACGTCGTCCCGATCAACGCCCACGCCCGGATCACCCGGCCCGACCAGAACGGGGGCGCGGCCATCCTCCGGCGTCCCTTCTCCTACCACGACGGCTTCGACGCCGACGGCGTCCCGGACGCGGGCCTGCTGTTCATCTGCTGGCAGGCGGACCCGCTGCGCGGTTTCGTGCCGGTGCAGCGCAAGCTGGACCGCGGCGACGCGCTGTCGACGTACATCCGGCACGAGGCGAGCGGTCTGTTCGCGGTCCCGGGCGGGGCGGCGAAGGGCGAGTACGTGGGGCAGCGGCTGCTGGAGGGGTGAGCACGGCGGGCGCGGGCGAGATCACGCCCGTCACACCGGTTCACCCATGGGAGCGGGCTTGCGTGAGACACGCGCGCCGGGTTCGGCCGCGGCCATTAGGGTGAGGTCATGCCAGCGAGCTATGCGTATCTCGGCCCCGAGGGCACCTTCACCGAAGTCGCCCTGCGCACCCTTCCCGAGACGGCCACGCGGGAACTGGTCCCGTACGTGTCCGTGCAGTCGGCGCTGGACGCCGTCCGGGCCGGCGAGGCCGAGGCCGCCTTCGTGCCGATCGAGAACTCCGTCGAGGGCGGCATCACCACCACCCTCGACGAGCTGGTCGCGGGCCAGCCGCTGATGATCTACCGCGAGGTGCTGCTGTCGATCACCTTCGCGCTGCTGGTCAGGCCCGGTACGGCGCTGTCGGACATCAAGACGGTCACCGCCCACCCGGCCGCCCAGCCGCAGGTGCGCAACTGGCTCTCGGCGCACCTCCCGGACGCCGTCTGGGAGTCGGCCGCCTCGAACGCGGACGGCGCCCGCCTGGTCCAGGAGGGCCGCTACGACGCCGCGTTCGCCGGCGAGTTCGCGGCCGCGCGGTACGGGCTCGTGCCCCTGGAGACGGGCATCCACGACGCGGAGAACGCGCAGACACGGTTCGTGCTGGTCGGCCGGCCCGCGCGGCCCGCCGCACCGAGCGGCGCGGACAAGACCTCCGTGGTGCTGTGGCAGCGCGACGACCATCCCGGCGGGCTGCGCGACCTGCTGGGCGAGTTCAGCACCCGCGGTATCAACCTGATGCTGCTGCAGTCCCGCCCGACGGGCGCCGGCATCGGCAACTACTGCTTCTGCGTCGACGCCGAGGGCCACATCAACGACCGTCGGATGGCGGAGGCCCTGATGGGGCTCAAGCGGATCTGCCTCCAGGTGCGCTTCCTGGGCTCGTACCCGCGGGCGGACGGCGACACGGCGGACGTACGGCCTCCGCTGGTCGGGACCTCGGACCAGGAGTTCGTGGCGGCGGCGGACTGGGTGGCACGCTGCCAGGACGGCCGTTTCTAGCCGCTTCTGGCCGGTTCCGGCGCTCCCGGCCGGTGCCGCCTGCGGATCGCGGTTGTCCACAGAAGTTATCCACACCCTCCCGTCTCGATCTGGGGACAAGTCGACACCCAACGGGGACTCGGTCGACAAATCGCCCTTCGAGCCACAAGAGCGGTCGAGGCACCACAGGTCACCCTTCGTCCACTCGTCTCCTTTCGTTCATCTTTTGGGGCGACCCCTTTCCACCCGAAAGTGGGCGTCCAGGTGCCTCGAGACGGAAATCCCTCCTCCGGACAGCGCTTCCGGAGTGATCAATTCCGAAATCCACAGATCTTCCACACAGCCTGTGGACAACTCTCCGGAGGGTGTGGATTCCTGTGGACAACTCGACCTCAAGTCCCCTTCCGCGCAAGGAAATCAGGTCAACCCTCCGCCTGCCGCCTGCCTCGTTCCAGGGAGGCGGGCCCGCTCAATTGACACGGGAGGCAATTCCCTCGTAGCGGCATGGACGGCATGGTTCGGAATACTGGGTCGTGAGGTGGAACGCGGCACCGGTAGCCTTGACCGCGTGATTGACCTTCGCCTGCTCCGTGAGGACCCCGACCGTGTGCGCGCCTCGCAGCGTGCCCGTGGAGAGGACGTCGCGCTCGTCGACGCCCTCCTGTCTGCCGACGAGCGGCGCAGGTCGTCCGGCGTCCGCTTCGACGAGCTGCGCGCCGAGCAGAAGGCGCTGGGCAAGCTCATCCCCAAGGCCTCGGGTGACGAGAAGGCCGAGCTGCTGAAGCGGGCGAGCGGGCTCGCCGCCGACGTCAAGACCGCCGACGCCGAGCGCGACGCGGCCGACGCCGAGACCCAGGAGCTCCTTCTCCGGCTCGGCAACCTCATCCACCCCGACGTTCCCGTCGGCGGCGAGGAGGACTTCGCCACGCTGGAGACGCACGGCACGATCCGCGACTTCGCCGCCGAGGGCTTCGAGCCCAAGGACCACCTGGAGCTCGGTCAGCGCCTCGGCGCGATCGACGTGGAGCGCGGCGCGAAGGTCTCCGGCTCGCGTTTCTACTTCCTCACCGGTGTCGGCGCCCTGCTGGAGCTGGCGCTGGTGAACGCGGCGATCGCCCAGGCCACCGCGGCCGGCTTCACGCCGATGCTGACCCCCGCGCTGGTCCGCCCCCAGTCGATGGCGGGCACGGGCTTCCTCGGCCAGGCGGCCCAGGACGTCTACCACCTCGACAAGGACGACCTGTACCTGGTCGGCACCTCCGAGGTGCCGCTGGCGGCGTACCACATGGACGAGATCATCGACGCCGACCGCCTGCCGCTGCGGTACGCCGGGTTCTCGCCGTGCTTCCGCCGCGAGGCCGGCTCGCACGGCAAGGACACCAAGGGCATCTTCCGCGTCCACCAGTTCGACAAGGTCGAGATGTTCTCCTACGTCACTCCCGAGGAGTCGCGGGAGGAGCACCGCCGGCTGCTGGAGTGGGAGAAGCAGTGGCTGACCTCGCTGGAGCTGCCGTTCCGCGTGATCGACGTCGCCTCGGGCGACCTGGGTGCCTCGGCCTCGCGCAAGTTCGACTGCGAGGCGTGGATCCCGACCCAGGGCAAGTACCGCGAGCTGACCTCGACCTCGGACTGCACCGAGTTCCAGTCCCGCCGGCTCCAGATCCGCTTCCGTGACGGCAAGGCGGTCCGCCCGCTGGCGACGCTCAACGGCACACTGTGCGCCGTTCCGCGCACGATCGTCGCGATCCTGGAGAACCACCAGCAGGCCGACGGCTCCGTGCGGGTGCCGGAAGTCCTGCGTCCCTACCTCGGCGGCCGGGAGGTCCTGGAACCGGTGGCCGCGTGAGACCCGTCGCCGACCCGTTCCCCTACACGCTGATCGCGACCGACCTCGACGGGACGCTCCTGCGCTCCGACGGGTCGGTCTCGCAGCGCACCCGTGAGGCACTCGCCGCGGCCACCGCGGCGGGTGCCGCGCACCTCGTCGTCACCGGCCGCGCGGTCCCCTGGACGCGGCACGTCCTCGACGACCTCGGGTACCAGGGCCTCGCGGTCTGCGGCCAGGGCGCCCAGGTGTACGACGCCGGTCAGCACCGTCTGCTGACCTCGGTGACCCTGGACCGGCAACTGGCGGCGCTGGCCCTGGCCAAGATCGAGGCGGAGGTCGGTCCGCTGTACCTGGCGGCCAGCCGCGACGGCCTGGACGGCGAGGTGCTGGTCGGCCCCGGCTACGCGGTCGGGGGCCCGCTTCCGGCGACGCCGTTCACGGACGTCGAGGATCTCTGGAGCGCGCCCCTCAACAAGATCTACGTCCAGCACCCGGACCTCACGGACGACGAACTGGCCGAGGTGGCCCGCCGGGCCGCCGGCGGTTTCGTCTCCGTCACCATGGCCGGCGAGGGCATCGTCGAGCTGCTGCCGCTGGGCCTGTCGAAGGCGACGGGACTCTCGCTGGCCGCCCGGCGGCTGGGTCTGAAGGCGGCGGACGCCATCGCCTTCGGCGACATGCCCAACGACGTCCCGATGTTCTCCTGGGCGTCCCGGGGCGTGGCGATGGCCAACGCCCACGAGGAACTGAAGGCGGTCGCCGACGACGTGACGGCCTCGAACGACGAGGACGGCATCGCCGTGCTGCTGGAGAAGCTGGTGCGCTGAGCCTTCGGTCTCTGCGGAGGATGCACGGATCGAACGTGCGCGGGGGGTGACCCCGACCGCGGCTTGAACCAAGCCGGTGCCTTGCCACTCGGCCAATCCTCCGGGTGGGCGGCCCACGCGAAGGGATTCGCGTGCTCGAAGCGGCCGCCCCGGGCAGCTCCCCGTGCGGGGCGGGCTCGACGGAGCCGGTAGTTACTCCGGAGCCCGCCGCGGGCTGCCCTGTCGGGAGCTCGGCGTACTGCCGTGCATCGACATCGCCCAGCTCCTCTCCCAGAACGTGGCGCCGACTCGATCCGGCGCGGTGGACATCACCACTGTGCCGTCACGACGGCTTCGGCGCCACCGAATTACCGGGCGCCCCACGCCCTCGTCAGCGGCGCCGCCACCGACGCCGGCGCGCCTTGCTGAAGAACCATCCGGCGGGCGGCTCGTCGGAGCGCCACGGCTGGGGCTCGGGCTCCTCGCGCCGCCAGCGCGCGGCGAGCATCCGCGCCCGGGCGGACGGCTCGGTGGTGCCGGCGGCCCGTATGAAGTCGGCGTCCAGGACGACGTCGTCCCACGCGTCACCGGTCCTCCCCGGGCCGTCGCTCTCCGGCACTTCGCCCGCCATCACGCCCTCCTCCTTCGCCACGCTTTGCCCAGTGTGCCCGGGTGGAGATGAAGCCTCCGTCAAGGCCGGGCAGGACCGCCCGGCCCCGATCGGATGCCTCACTCCTCGCCGGCGAGGGTCAGCGACCGCAGCTTCTGCCCGGCGTACCAGGTGGCCAGGACGGTCACCACCACCAGCAGCACCGTCGCCGTCGTCAGCCCGACGTCGGAGGTGACCATGTCCCCGCCGGAGACCTTGTGCGCCACGGCCAGCGCCCACTGCTGGACGCTCAGCGTGCGCGCCCCGGGCACCAGGGAGCCGAACAGCGCCTCCCAGACCAGCGCGTAGACGAGCCCGAAGACCACCGCGTGCCGGGAGACCGTGCCCAGCAGGAGGAACAGGGCCGCGTAGGCGATGGAGGCGACCAGCGCGGCCACGGTGTAGGCGACGGCGATCTGCTGCCCGTTGCCGTTGAGGATCAGCCCGGCGACCAGGGTCGGCACCGCGGAGAAGACCATGGTCACCGCGATCGCCACGATCAGCTTGGTGAAGATGATCGTCGGCCGCTTGATCGGCTTGGACAGCAGGTACACCACCGAGCCGTCGTCGATCTCCGGCCCGATCGCTCCGGTGCCGGCGATGACGCCGATGATCGGCACCATGGTGGCGAGCGCGAACCCGCCCAGGACGTTCACCGCGGTCTGGTCGTCGGCTCCGGCGAGGGCGCGGACGGCCGTGGCGATCACGATCAGCAGCAGCGGCAGCACGCCGAGGATGAGGGCCCGGCGACGGCCGAGCAGGGCCCGGTAGGTGAGCCGGGCGACTGTGGGGTCGTACATCTTCGGCCTCCTACGCCGCGACCAGATACGAGAAGACGGACTCGAGGGACTCGTCGGAGGGCGAGACCGTGTGCAGGCGGATGCCGTGGTCCCGGGCCACCCGGGGCAGCAGCGTGGTGAACCGGCCGAAGTCGACGGCCTGGACGCGCAGCGCGCCCTCGGCGAGGTCGACCTCGATGCCCGACGTCGACGGGTCGGCGATCAGCGCGGCCGCCAGTGCCCGGTCGTCGCTGGAGCGCACCAGGTAGCGGTGCGGCCGGTCGGTCATCAGACGGCGGATCCTGCGGAAGTCGCCGCTGGCGGCGTGCCGTCCGGCGACGACGACCTCGATGTGCCAGGCGAGCTGTTCGACCTCCTCCAGGATGTGGGAGGAGAACAGCACGGTGCGGCCCTGGTCGCCCATGCGCCGCAGCAGGTCCATGAGCTGCATGCGCTGGCGCGGGTCCATGCCGTTGAACGGCTCGTCGAGCAGGAGCAGCGAGGGGTCGTGGACCAGAGCGGAGGCCATCTTGACGCGCTGGCGCATGCCCTTGGAGTAGGTGGAGATCTTCCGGTCCTGCGCGTACTCCATCTCGACGGTGGCGAGCGCCTTCTGAGCGGCCTTGTCGCCCAGGCCGTGCAGTTCGGCGTTGGCGACGACGAACTCGCGGCCGGTGAGGAAGTCGTACATCGCCTCCCTCTCGGGGACGATGCCGATGTGCCGGTAGATCTTCTCGTTGCGCCACACCTGCTGCCCGTCGAGGGTGACCGTGCCGGTGGAGGGGGCGAGGAAGCCGGCCATCATGTTGATCAGCGTGGACTTGCCGGCGCCGTTGGGGCCGAGCAGTCCGGTGACGCCGGGGCCGATCGTCATGGTGACGTCGTTGACGGCGACCACGTTGCCGAACCAGCGGGAGACGTGGTCGATGCTGAGGGTCGTCACAGTCCCACCTTCTTGTAGCGGCGCAGCAGGAGGCCGTATGCGGCGGCGATGAGGCCCAGGACGACGAGGAGGTGGACGATGCCCTCTCCGCTGCCCGGCCCGACACCGCCGGGTGCCGAGGAGGTCGCGCCCAGGAAGGCGGTCTGCACGCCGTCGACGAGGGTGACCGGTGAGAACAGGCCGATCCAGGGGATGGCGCCGGAGTTGTTCCGGACCTCCGCGATGGCCTGGAGGGTGGAGACGGCGCCGTAGGAGATGACCAGCACGGCGATCACGGCGGCGATGCCGAAGCCGCGGCGCGGGGTGACGGCGGCGATGACGAGGCCGATGCCGGCGAAGAGCAGTGAGAGCAGTGCCACGGAGACGACTCCCTCGGCGAATCCCCTGGTCTGGTCGGCGAAGTCCATCTTCGCCAGCAGCGCGCCCACATAGAGAACGAGCAGCGGAGCGGCGGTCAGGATGAACAGCGCGGAGGCCAGAGCCGCGTACTTGGCGCGCACGTAGTCGGCGGTCTCGATGGGGCGTGAGAAGTACAGCGGCACGGTCTTGAAGCGCAGGTCGCGCGAGACGGACTGGGGTGCCTGCGAGGCGACGTACAGGCTGATGACGCCCTGCATGATGATGGCGTAGCGCGTGTACTCGATGGGCAGGCCCTTGGCCTTGGTGGCGACCGCGACGGCGACCATGATGGCCGCGGGCACGCACATCACCACGAACAGCAGCATCGGCAGCACCTTGGACTTCACCGAGCGGCCGAGGCCGTAGGCGCCGCGCAGGGACTGCGAGTACAGCGAGCGACGGGCGTAGGCGCGGCCGAGGCGGGGGCCGTCGTAGCTGCGGTAGCCGATGTTGTGGATCCGGGTCTGGTCGCCCGTGGGCGCCGGCGCGGTGTGTTCAACCGCCATGGCCGACCGCCTCCTTCCGCTCTGCGTCGCGCTGTTCGTCGCTGTCCCGGAAGACCTCCGAGATGTGGTGCCGTCGCTGCTCCATGCGCACCAGGCCGAGGCCGAGGTCCACGATCACGTCCCGCACCAGGTCGTACGTCTCCTCGCCCTGGGCGGTGAGCAGCAGGACGTGTCCCGCGCCCGGCAGGCCGGTGCCGTCCTGGGTCTCCACCCCGCGCGCCTGGAGCGCCTCGCGCACCGCGCGGGTGCCGTCCGGGTGCTCGTCGCTGTCGGTGACCTCGATGGCGAGGGTGGTCGTGGTCTGGGTGAAGTCGGTGGTGGAGCTGGAGCGCAGGAGCTTGCCGCCGTCGATCACGACGACGTGGTCGCAGGTGCGCTCCAGTTCGCCCAGCAGGTGGGAGGTGACCAGGACGGAGATGCCGAAGTCGGTGTGGATGCGGCGGATGAGGCCGAGCATGTCGTCGCGGCCGACCGGGTCGAGGCCGTTGGTCGGCTCGTCGAGGAAGACCAGCTGCGGGTCGTGCACGAGGGCCTGGGCGAGCTTCACGCGCTGCTTCATGCCCGTGGAGTAGCCGCCGATGGGGCGGTAGCGCTCCTCGTACAGACCGACGTGGCGCAGGGTGTCCGCGGTGCGCTCGCGGGCGGCGGTCGGGGGCAGGCCCGACATGCGCGCCATGTGGACGACGAACTCGGTGGCCGAGACGTCGGGCGGCAGGCAGTCGTGCTCCGGCATGTAGCCGACGCGCTCACGGATGGCGGCGCCCTCGGTGGCGACGTCGAGGCCGAGCACCTCGGCGCGGCCCTCGGTGGCGGGGGACAGACCCAGCAGGATCTTGATGAGTGTGGACTTGCCGGCTCCGTTGGCGCCGACGAGCCCGGTCACACCCGGTCCGACGTCCACGGAGAGCCGGTCAAGCGCGGTCACCCGGGGGAACCGCTTGCTCAGGCTTTCGGTCGCGATCACAGTCACATCCTCGACAGTAGTGATCCGGGCCACTCCGGTCGTCAGACCCCAGAGCCGTCTTGGGGTCCCTCTCGAGTAGTACGGGAACCTTAGGGGTCAGCCCCCAGGGGACCCGGCACCCCACGGAGTGCCGGCACCCGGATCGCCCTGTTGACGGTCGGTCTAACAAGTGCCAGAGTCGCCAGGACCGCATCACAGGCACGTACGCAGCCGGATCCGACCCGGGCGGAGGAGACGTGACGACGCTGAAGGGCGCGCGGGAGCGCTGGGTACGCACGGGCGGGGTCGAGCTGTGCGTGGCCGAACTGGGCGACGCCGAGCGGCCGACGGTCGTCCTGGTGCACGGCTATCCGGACAGCAAGGAGGTCTGGTCCCCGGTGGCCGAGCGTCTCGCCGACCGCTTCCACGTGGTGCTCTACGACGTCCGCGGCCACGGCCGCTCCACCGCGCCGCGGCCCCTGCGCGGGGGCTTCACCCTCGACAAGCTGACCGACGACTTCCTGGCGGTCGCGGACGCGGTGAGCCCCGGCAGGCCGGTGCACCTGGTGGGGCACGACTGGGGCTCGGTGCAGTCCTGGGAGTTCGTCAGCGTCCGGCGCACCGAGGGCCGGATCGCCTCCTTCACGTCGGTGTCCGGCCCGTGCCTCGACCACTTCGGCCACTGGATCGCCGGGCGCGTCAGGCGCCCCACCCCGCGCCGGGTGGGCCAGCTCCTCGGCCAGGGCGCCAAGTCCTGGTACGTGTACCTGCTGCACACGCCCAGGCTGCCCGAGCTGGCCTGGCGCGGCCCGCTCGGCAGGCGCTGGCCCGGCATCCTCAGGCGCGTCGAGAAGGTCCCCGGCGACGACTACCCGACCTCGTCGCTGCCCCGGGACGCGGCGCACGGCACCTGGCTGTACCGGGACAACGTGCGGGCCCGGCTGCGCCGACCACGGGCGGACGCCCGCGCGCACGCGCCGGTGCAGCTCATCACCCCGCTCGACGACGCCTTCCTCTCGGAGTGCCTGTACGACGGCCTGGAGCAGTGGGTCCCCGAGCTGGTGCGCCGCACGCTGCCCGCCGGGCACTGGGTCCCGCGCACCCGGCCCGACCAGCTGGCGGCCTGGATCACCGAGTTCGTCACGGCCACCGAGGACGGGCGGCCGCGGCCGGCCGCCACCGGGCGGTACGCCGACCGCTTCGCCGGGCAGCTCGTGCTGGTCACCGGCGCGGGCAGCGGCATCGGACGGGCCACGGCGTACGCCTTCGCCGGGGCCGGCGCGCGCGTGGTGGCCGTCGACCGGAACGCCGAGGCCGCGGCCCGCACCGCCGAGCAGTCCCGGCTGCTCGGCGCGCCGGCCGCCTGGGCCGAGGCGGTGGACGTCTCCGACGAGCAGGCCATGGAGAAGCTGGCCGAGAAGGTCGACGCCGAGTACGGCGTGGTGGACGTCCTGGTGAACAACGCGGGCATCGGGTTGTCCGGCTCGTTCTTCGACCACACCCCCGAGGACTGGAGGAACGTCCTCGACGTCAATCTGTGGGGAGTGATCCACGGCTGCCGCCTGTTCGGAAGACGGATGGCCGAGCGGGGACAGGGCGGCCACATCGTCAACACCGCGTCCGCGGCGGCCTACCAGCCGTCGAAGGCCCTGCCCGCCTACAGCACCTCCAAGGCGGCGGTGCTGATGCTGAGCGAGTGCCTGCGCGCGGAGCTGGCCGGGCGGGGGATCGGCGTTACGGCGGTCTGCCCCGGCTTCGTGGACACCGCCATCACGTCCACGGCGCACTTCGCGGGCGTCGACGCGGAGGAGGAGAAGCGCCGTCGGCGGCGTGCGGCCCGCCTGTACGGACGGCGCGGCTACCCGCCGGAGAAGGTGGCCGACGCGATCCTGCGCGCGGTGGTACGCGACGAGGCGGTGGTGGCGGTGACGCCGGAGGCCCGTCTCCTGCGCGTGGTGTCCCGCTTCAGCCCGCGGGCGCGGCACCGGCTCGCGCGGGTGAAACCGCCACTGGGTACCGCGGATCCGGGCCAACACGCCTGAATCGGCGCCCAGTTGTCCACAGCTTGGGGTCTCCAGCCTGTGGACAACATCACTTTGCTGTGGATCAAACCTCCCGGGCGAAATTGACCTGCGTGATCCGCGTCTCTCCCGGCACGCTGGTGGCATGGACGAACAGCGCGTCGTGAAGGTGTCGAAGTACCTCGCCAGGCACCTTCGCCACCAGCCCGGGAGGATCGGGCTCACACTCGACGAGGGCGGCTGGGTCGAGATCGGCACGCTGATCACGGCGGCGGCCGCGCACGGCTTCCGGTTCACCCGCGAGGAGCTGGACCACGTGGTCGCCACCAACGACAAGCGGCGCTTCGCGATCGAGGGCAGCCGCATCCGCGCCAGCCAGGGCCACACCATCGACATCGATCTCGGCCTGCCGACCGCGACACCGCCGCCGTACCTCTACCACGGGACCGTGGTCCGCAACCTGGAGGCGATCCGCAGCGAGGGACTGCGGCCCATGGACCGGCATGACGTGCACCTCTCGCCCGACCGTGAGACCGCGACCCGGGTCGGCGCCCGCCGCGGCCGCCCGGTCGTCCTCGCGGTGGACGCGGCCGCCATGCACCGCGACGGCCATGTCTTCCGGGTCAGCGCCAACGGTGTGTGGCTGACGCAGTCCGTGCCGCCTCGCTACCTGCGGTTTTCCGCGACCCACTGACCCTCCTCAGCCCCGGCCGCCGGTCGCCCGCGGTGACCGTTTCACGTGAAACAACCGCGAGTGTCCACACGAGAGGCCCTAGGCTCGGGTCCATGAGTCTGCGTCTGAGCACCGTGATCCTTCCGTACCGCCGCTGGCACGAGGGCGGCCGATCGGCATGGACGCGTGCCGAACAGCTCGGCTTCCACGCCGCCTACACCTACGACCACCTGTCCTGGCGCAGCTTCCGGGACGGCCCGTGGTTCGGGGCCGTCCCGACGCTGACCGCCGCCGCGTCCGTGACGGACCGGATCCGGCTGGGAACCCTGGTGACCTCGCCGAACTTCCGGCACCCGGTCACCCTCGCCAAGGAGCTGATCTCCCTCGACGACGTCTCCGGGGGGCGGATCACCCTCGGCATCGGCGCGGGCGGCACCGGCTTCGACGCCACCGCGCTCGGGCAGGAGCCATGGACGCCCCGGGAGCGGGCCGACCGCTTCGCGGAGTTCGTCGCGCTGCTCGACCGGCTGCTGACCGAGGACGGCAAGGACGGAGTGTCGTACGAGGGCGACTTCTACTCGGCGCACGAGGCCCGGAACATTCCCGGCTGTGTCCAGCGGCCCCGGCTGCCGTTCGCCGTGGCCGCGACCGGACCGCGCGGGCTGCGGCTCGCCGCACGGTACGGGCAGGCCTGGGTGACCACGGGTGACCCGAAGCTCTACGAGGACGGCACACCGGAGCAGTCCGTCCAGGCCCTTCGCGCCCAGACCGAGAAGCTCGCGGCCGCGTGCGCCGCGGCGGGCCGTGACGCCTCCGCGCTCGACAAGATCCTGCTCACCGGATTCACCCCCGACCGCGGCCGTCCCCTCGAGTCCCTCGACGCGTTCGTCGACTTCGCCGGCCGGCACCGGGAGCTGGGGTTCACCGAGATCGTGATCCACTGGCCGATCCCGGACTCGGACTTCGCCGCGGACCAGAAGGTCTTCGAACAGATCGCGCTGGAAGCGTCCTCCCAGCTGACGTGACCGAGGCAACCCCTCAGATGTGCGAACTCTCGCACGATCGTGCGGACATATAGGCGACAATGTCGCGGTGACCTCAGCGACTCGACGACCCGAGACCCCGGCCTCACCCCAGCTCTCGACCTCGTTCGAACGGGGTGGCACCCCCGGCGTTCCGCCTCGGCTGATCGCCACCGACCTCGACGGCACCCTGCTGCGCGACGACAAGTCGGTCTCCCCGCGCACGGTCGCCGCCCTGGCGGCGGCCGAGGAGGCGGGCATCGAGGTCTTCTTCGTCACCGGCCGCCCGGCCCGCTGGATGGACGTGGTGAGCGACCACGTCCACGGCCACGGTCTGGCGATCTGCGGCAACGGCGCCGCCGTGGTCGACCTGCACGGCGGTCCCGGCGCCCATCGCTTCGTGACGGTGCGGGAGCTGGCCCGGGAGAACGCACTGGAGGCCGTACGGCTGGTGCGCGAGGCGGCACCGGGCACGGTGTACGCGGTCGAGCAGACCTACGGCTTCCATCAGGAACCGGTCTATCCGAAGCTGCACATGGAGTCGGCCGACGTCCTCGCACCGGCCGAGGAACTGCTGGCGCCGGACGGAGTCGGTGCCGACCAGCCGATCCTGAAGATCCTCGCCTACCACCCCACGCTGGACCCCGACGCCTTCCTCACCGTCGCCCGCCTCGCCGCCGGCGACCGCGTCACCGTCACCCGGTCCAGCCCCAGCGCCCTGCTGGAGATCAGCGGCCCGGACGTCTCCAAGGCGAGCACGCTGGCCCTGTGCTGTGCCGAGCGCGGCATCTCGCACGAGGAGGTCGTCGCCTTCGGCGACATGCCGAACGACGTCGAGATGCTCACCTGGGCCGGCCGCTCCTACGCCATGGGCAACGCGCACCCCGCCGCGGTCGCCGCGGCGTCCGGACGGACGGTCGCCAACAACGAGGACGGCGTCGCGGTGATCATCGAGCGGTTGCTGGGGGAGCGGCCGTAGCGGGCGACCCGCCCGCCGGCAACGGCCCGCGAACGGGCCGTTGGCCCGCGCCCACCAGCAGCTCCGTCTGTGCCTCCCGTTCGGCCATCCGCCGCAGCGGTCCCGGCAGCGCGGCCAGTTCCGCGTACGGTCCTCGCTGGACGACACGTCCCTCGTCGAGGACGATCACCTCGTCCACGGCCGCCAGCCCGGCCAGGCGGTGGGTGATGAGCAGCGTCGTACGGTCCTCGGTGGCGGCCAGCAGATCGGCGGTGAGCGCGTCGGCGGTCGCCAGGTCGAGGTGTTCGGCGGGTTCGTCGAGCACCAGCACCGGGAAGTCGGCGAGGACCGCACGGGCCAGCGCCAGCCGCTGACGCTGACCGCCCGACAGCCGCGCACCGTGCTCGCCGACGAGCGTGTCGAGCCCGTCGGGCAGGGCGTCGACCCAGCCGAGCAGCCGGGCCCGCGCGAGGGCGTCCCGCAGGTCGGCCTCGGTCGCGTCCTTCTTCGCGAGCAGCAGGTTCTCGCGGACCGAGCTGTCGAAGAGGTGCGCGTCCTGGGCGCACAGACCGACCAGCCGCCGTACGTCGTCGCCGGCCAGGGCGCGGGCGTCGACGCCGCCAAGGGTGTAGGTGCCCGTCTCCGGGTCGAGGAAGCGCAGCAGGACCTGGGCGAGCGTCGTCTTGCCGGAGCCGGACGGACCGACCACGGCGACCCTGCGGCCCTCCCGGAGCGTCAGGTCGAGTCCGGTGAGCGCCGCCCGGTCCTGCCCCGCGTGCCGTGCCGTCAGGTTCCTGACGGAGAGCGGGAACGGCGAGGCGGGCGCCTGCCGGGGCCGCTCGGGCTCGTGGACGGGTTCGGGGGCGTCCAGGACCTCGTACACCCGCTCCGCGCTGCGGCGCACCCGTTGCCGGTAGCGCACGGCGAGCGGCATGCCGAGGACCGCTTCGAAGGCGGCCAGCGGGGTGAGGACGACCACCGCCATGCTCACGCCGCCGAGCCGCCCGTCGGCGACCGCCTGGGCGCCGACCAGGGCGGCCGCTGCGACGGTCAGTCCGGAGACCAGCGCGGTGAGCCCGTCGCCGAGCGCGGTGGCGGCGGCGGCGCGCGAGGCGATCCGGGTGAGCAGCCGGTCGGCCCGCCGGGTCTCGGCGGTGCGGGCGGGCAGGGCGCCGGCGACGGTCAGTTCGGCGGTTCCGGTGAGCAGTTCGGTCACGCGGGTGGCCAGGGCGCCACGCGCGGGGGCGAGCCGGTGCTCGGCGCGCCGGGCCACGGCCCCGGTGACCAGCGGGACGCCCGCCCCGGCGGCGAGCAGGCCCGCCGCGAGCACCGCCCCGGCCTCCGGCAGCAGCCAGGCCGTGAAGGCGACGGAGGCGACGGACACGGTCAGGGCCGCACCGGCGGGCAGCAGCCAGCGCAGCCAGTAGTCCTGGAGGGCGTCCACGTCGGCGACGAGCCGTGTCAGCAGATCGCCGCGGCGCATCCGGCGCAGCCCGGCGGGTGCCAGCCGCTCCAGCCTCCGGTAGACGGCCACCCGGGTGTCGGCGAGCATCCGCAGCACCGCGTCGTGCGAGACCAGCCGCTCCGCGTACCGGAAGACCGCCCGTCCGATGCCGAAGGCCCTGGTCGCGGTGACGGCCACCATCAGGTAGAGCACGGGCGGCTGCTGGGACGCCCGCGAGATGAGCCAGCCGGAGGTCGCCATCAGCCCGACCGCGCTGCCGAGCGCCAGGCTGCCCAGCAGCAGGGCGAGGGCGAGCCGGCCGCGCCGGGGGCCGGACATGGCCCGTACCCGGGCGAGGACACCCCGCGTGACGGTGGTGACCTCGGTCCCGGCTTCGGCAACCGGAGTCGAGGCCGGTCCGGGTTCCGTCGTGCGCGCGGGACGCGGCTCGGCCGGGCCGGCCACGGCCGGCACCGGCGCGGGGGACTCGGTCCCGGCAAGACGCACGACCCGGTCCGCCACGTCCAGCAGTGCGGGCCGGTGCACCACAAGGAGCACCGTCCGGCCCGCGGACAGCCGGCGCACCGCCTCCACGACCTCCGCCTCGGTCGCTCCGTCCAGGGCGGCCGTCGGCTCGTCGAGCAGCAGGACGGGCCGGTCGGCGAGGAAGGCCCGGGCGAGCGCGAGCCGCTGCCGCTGCCCGGCGGAGAGCCCGGTCCCGTCCTCTCCGAGCCGGGTGTCCAGTCCCTCCGGCAGCGCGTCCACGAACTCCAGCGCACCGGCGTCGGCCAGCGCCCCGCGCACCGCGGCGTCGTCCGCGTCGGGCCGTGCCAGGCGTACGTTCTCGGCGACCGTGCCCGCGTACAGATGCGGCCGCTGCGGCACCCACGCGATGCGCGAGCGCCACTGCTCCAGATCGACGTCGGTGAGATCGGCCTCCGCGACGCGCACCCGGCCCGCACTCGGCCGCACGAACCCCAGCAGGACGTTCAGCAGCGTCGACTTGCCCGCACCGCTCGGCCCGACGAGCGCGACCGTCTCCCTGGGCCGCACGGAGAAGGACACACCCGTCACCGCGTCCGCGGACCGTCCGGGATAGCGGACGCTCACGTCCTCGAAGGTCAGGGCCCCGGTGGGCACGGCCCCGGTACCGGACTCCGGCACGGGGGTCTCCAGCACGGCGAAGATCTCCTCGGCCGCCGCCAGTCCCTCCGCCGCCGCGTGGTACTGCGCGCCCACCTGACGCAGCGGAAGGTACGCCTCGGGCGCGAGCACGAGGATGACCAGCCCGATGTAGAGGTCCAGGTCGCCGCTCACGAGGCGCATGCCGATCGTCACGGCGACCAGCGCCACCGACAGCGTGGCGAGCAGTTCCAGGGCGAAGGAGGACAGGAAGGCGATCCGCAGCGTGCGCATGGTCGCCCGCCGGTACTCCCCGGTGATGCGCCGGATCGACTCCGCCTGCGCCTTGGCCCGGCCGAACACCTTCAGGGTCGGCAGTCCGGCGACGACGTCCAGGAAGTGCCCCGACAACTGGGACAGCAAGCGCCACTGGCGGTCCATATGGGACTGCGTGGCCCAGCCGATCAGCATCATGAAGAGGGGGATGAGGGGCAGGGTGCCGACGATGATGGCCGCCGAGACCCAGTCCTCGGTGACGATCCGGGCGAGCACCGCCACCGGGACGGCCACGGCCAGCCCCAACTGCGGCAGATAGCGCGAGAAGTAGTCGTCCAGGGCGTCCACACCCCGCGTCGCCAGCGCCACGAGCGAGCCCGTGCGCTGCCCGCTCAGCCAGCCGGGGCCGAGCGCCGCCGCGCGCTCCAGCAGCCGCCCGCGCAGCTCCGACTTCACCACCGCGCTCGCCCGGTGCGCGGCGAGCTCGGTCAGCCAGGAGACCAGCGCACGGCCGCAGGCGACCGCGGCCAACAGCAGCAGGGGAGTGCGGAGCTCAGTGACCGGCATCCGGTGCTGGAAGGCACCCACCACCACCTCGGCGACGAGCATCGCCTGAGCGATGACCAGGCATGCCCCGATGGCACCCAGCCCGACGACGGCCACCAGGAAGAGCCGGGTGGCACGGGCGTGCCGCAGAAGTCGTGGATCGATCGGTTTCATGGAGAACATGCCCTTCGGCCCCGAGGGTGTGTTTCACGTGAAACACACCCTCACCGGACTCAGTGCGCGGGTTCGGCGATGTGCTGCGTGCCGATCCGCTTGCGGAACACCCAGTAGGTCCACCCCTGGTAGAGCAGGATGATCGGCGTGGCGATCCCGGCGCACCAGGTCATGATCTTCAGGGTGTACGGGCTGGACGAGGCGTTGGTGACCGTCAGGCTCCAGTCCGGGTTGAGCGTGGACGGCATGACGTTCGGGAAGAGCGACAGGAACAGCATCGCCACGGCGGCCACGATGGTGACGCCCGACAGCCCGAACGCCCAGCCCTCGCGCCCCGCCTGGTTCGCCGCCAGCGCGGACACCAGGGTGACCACCGCCACGAGGAGCGCCACCAGGCTCCTGCCGTTGCCCGTGTGGGCCTGCGTCCACAGCAGGAAGACCAGCGCCGCCACGGCCGTCACCAGACCCACGCGCAAGGCCAGCTTCCGCGCCCGCTCACGGATGTCACCAACGGTCTTCAGGGCCGTGAACACCGTGCCGTGGAAGGTGAACAGCGTCAGGGTGACCAGTCCACCGAGGAGCGCGTACGGGTGGAGCAGGTCGCCGACCCCGCCGACGTACTCGAGGTTCCGGTCGATCTTCACCCCGTGCACGATGTTGCCGAAGGCCACGCCCCACAGGAAGGCGGGGATCAGCGAGCTCCAGAAGATCGCGTTCTCCCAGTTGCGCTGCCAGTTCTCCTCCGGCCGCTTGGCCCGGTACTCGAAGGCGACCCCGCGCACGATCAGGCAGACCAGGATGACGAGCAACGGCAGGTAGAAGCCGGAGAAGAGCGTGGCGTACCACTCCGGGAAGGCGGCGAAGGTGGCGCCGCCCGCCGTGAGCAGCCAGACCTCGTTGCCGTCCCAGACCGGGCCGATGGTGTTGATCAGCACCCGCCTCTCGGTCCGGTTCCGGGCCAGCAGCTTGGTGAGAATGCCGACCCCGAAGTCGAAGCCCTCCAGGAAGAAGTAGCCGGTCCACAGGACGGCGATGAGGACGAACCAGACGTCGTGCAGTTCCATGGCTGTGCAGCTCCCTCGGCCTAGTACGAGAAGGCCATCGGCTTGTCGGCGTCACGCTCGTCGCCGCCGATCTTCGTGGGCGGGTTGAGGTCGGCCTCCGTCAGCTCGGGCGGGCCGGCCTTGACGTACTTCACGAGCAGCTTGCCCTCGATGACGGCGAGGATGGCGTAGAGCAGCGTGAAGACGGTCATCGAGGTGAGGACCTCGCCCTGGGAGACACCGGGGGAGACCGCGTGCCGGGTCTGCAGCACGCCGTAGACGACCCACGGCTGGCGGCCCATCTCGGTGAAGATCCAGCCCCAGGAGTTGGCGATCAGCGGGAAGGCCAGCGTCCCGATCGCGATGCGCCAGTACCAGGTGGTCAGCCGCGGGCCGAGCGCCTGGTTCGGCAGCAGCACCAGGTGGGGCACCTCGTCGTCGCCGACGCGCAGATGCTGCGGCAGCAGGAACTTCTTGCGGGTCAGCCACAGTCCCGCGAGGCCGATGGCGAAGGACGTCATGCCGAACCCGATCATCCAGCGGAATCCCCAGTAGGCGACGGGGATGTTGGGCCGGTAGTCGCCGGGCCCGAACTGCTTCTGCTCGGCCTTGTTGACGTCGTTGATGCCGGGGACGTAGGAGGTGAAGTCGTCGTTGGCCAGGAAGGACAGCAGGCCGGGGACCTCGATGGCCACGGTGTTGTGACCCTTGTCCACATCGCCGTAGGCGAAGACCGAGAACGGCGCCGGCTCCTGTCCGTCCCACAGCGCCTCGGCCGCGGCCATCTTCATCGGCTGCTGCTTGAACATGACCTTGCCGAGGACGTCACCGCTGACCGCGGTGAGCAGGCCGGCGATGACGACCGTGACCAGGCCGACCCGCAGCGAGGTCTTCATCTCGCGCACGTGCTTCTTGCGGGCGAGGTGGTAGGCGGCGATGCCGACCATGAAGGCGCCACCGGTCAGGAAGGCGGCCGACAGCGTGTGGAAGACCTGGGTGAGCGCCGTGTCCTGGGTCAGCACCGCCCAGAAGTCGGTGAGTTCGGCGCGCCCCTTGGCCTCGTTGATCCGGTAGCCGACGGGGTGCTGCATCCACGAGTTGGCCGCGAGGATGAAGTACGCCGACAGGATCGTGCCGAGCGCCACCATCCACATGCAGGCCAGGTGGATCTTCTTGGGCAGTTTGTCCCAGCCGAAGATCCACAGTCCGATGAACGTGGACTCGAAGAAGAACGCGATCAGTGCCTCGAAGGCGAGCGGGGCACCGAAGATGTCACCGACGAAGCGCGAGTAGTCCGACCAGTTCATGCCGAACTGGAATTCCTGCACGATGCCGGTGACCACGCCCATCGCGATGTTGATCAGGAAGAGCTTGCCCCAGAACTTGGTGGCCCTGAGGTACTTCTCCTTCTCCGTGCGCACCCAGGCGGTCTGCAGCCCGGCCGTCAGGGCGGCCAGCGAGATCGTCAGGGGAACGAACAGGAAGTGGTAGACGGTCGTGATGCCGAATTGCCAGCGCGCCAGTGTCTCCGGCGCCAAAGCCAGGTCCACGTCGTCACTCTCCTTACGTCACCGCGATCACGGCGGCGGTTCATCCCGATGTGTCCTACACAACAGGCAACAATCGGGCTCGCTTGTGAACGCGTTCACATTCACAAGCAATTATGGCGCACCAGTTTTCGAACAGCGAAGGGGGGTCCCCCCGAACCCTGGGGGGACCCCCGTCTCGCGAGTCCCTGCGCCGCGCTCCGCCAAGTGACGGACCGGATCAGACCTCCTTGCGGAACTCCTCCGCGGTCTTCAGGAAGATGTCGTTCGCCTCGGTCTCCCCGACGGTCACCCGCACGCCCTCACCCGCGAACGGCCGGACCACCACGCCGGCCCGCTCGCAGGCCGCGGCGAACGGGGCCGTCCGCTCCCCCAGCCGCAGCCACACGAAGTTGGCGTGCGTCTCGGGCACCGTCCAGCCCTGTCCGCGCAGCGCGTCGACCACACGGGTGCGCTCGCACACCAGCGAGCCGACCCGGCCCAGCAGCTCGTCCTCGGCGCGCAGCGAGGCGATCGCCGCCTCCTGCGCGAGCTGGCTCACGCCGAACGGCACGGCCGTCTTGCGCAGCGCCGCCGCCACCGGCTCGTGGGCGATGGCGAAGCCGACGCGCAGCCCGGCGAGGCCGTACGCCTTCGAGAACGTGCGCAGCACGCAGACGTTCGGCCGGTCGCGGTAGAGCGTCACCCCGTCCGGCACCTCGGCGTCGCGAATGAACTCGCGGTAGGCCTCGTCCAGGACCACCAGCACATCGGAGGGCACCCGGTCGAGGAACCGCTCCAGCCCGGCCCGCCGCACCACCGTGCCGGTCGGGTTGTTCGGGTTGCAGACGAAGATCAGACGCGTGCGTTCGGTGATCGCGTCCAGCATCGCGTCCAGGTCGTGCACGTCGCCCGGCGTCAGCGGGACCTGCACGGAGGCCGCCCCGCTGATCTGCGTGATGATCGGGTACGCCTCGAAGGACCGCCAGGCGTACATGACCTCGTCGCCGGGGCCGCTGGTGGCCTGGATCAGCTGCTGGGCGACACCGACGGATCCGGTGCCCGTGGCCACGTGCGAGGCCGGCACGGCGAAGCGCTCGGCGAGCTCTTCGGTCAGGGCCGTGCACGCCATGTCCGGGTAGCGGTTGAAGGTGGCGGCGGCCGCCGTCACCGTCTCCATGACCCCCGGCAGCGGCGGGTAGGGGTTCTCGTTCGAGGACAGCTTGTACGCCACCGGACCGCCGGTCGCGGCGGGCTTCCCCGGCTTGTAGGTGGGGATACCCTCCAGCTCGGCACGCAGCTTCGGGCTTGTCTCGCTCACCGCAGTCCTCCTCGTGACCACCACCGGCATCCAATACTGCACACCTTATGAGGATTGGGCGCCGCTGCGTATGGGGCGGAAGCCATCACCCCCTCGAGGGCCGACTCCGTCCGTCACAGCGACATCAGCGGCACCTCCGGACGAACAGGCACGAATCGGGGGGCGCGTCACACATATATCTGTGCGCCGGTGGCTTGCGCCGTGGCGCGCATCCCTCGTGAAGGTGAGTTGAGACCTCTTCGAGACATCGAGTGCTCGACAGGCCCATGCGTGCCACCACGTCACGTCCTAACATGACACCGGGTAACTGACATGTTTTCAAAGGCACTTGGGCCCTGATGACCATGCAGAAACGTGCCTGTCAACGCGTGCATATGCGTCCGCACTACCCCACCGCAAGAGCCCTACTATCGGCTCGCCATGACAGCAGCAGGGAAGCACCAGGTGAGCCGCGCGGAAACCTCACGCCGAGGCAGCCGACCGGGCCGGGCGGGCATCAGAGACGTGGCCGCCGCCGCCGGAGTCTCCATCACGACCGTCTCCGACGCCCTCAACGGCAAGGGGCGCCTCCCCGACGCCACCCGGCGCCATGTCCGCGAGGTCGCCGACCGGCTGGGGTACCGCCCCTCGGCCGCGGCCCGGACTCTCCGCACCGGCAAGTCGGGCCTCATCGGCCTGACCGTGACGACGTACGGGGATGAACCTTTCACCTTCACCGAGTTCGCGTACTTCGCCGAGATGGCCCGCGCCGCCACCTCGGCCGCGCTCGCCCGCGGCTACGCCCTCGTGATCCTGCCCGCGACCTCGCGCCACGACGTGTGGTCGAACGTCGCCCTGGACGGCACGGTCGTCATCGACCCCTCCGACCAGGACCCGGTCGTCAGCGAACTGGTGCGGCAGGGCTTACCGGTGGTCAGTGACGGCCGCCCGGCCGGCGCGCTCCCGGTCACCGCCTGGGTCGACAACGACCACGAAGCCGCCGTCCTCGGCATCCTCGACCACCTCGCCGAGGCCGGCGCCCGCCGTATCGGCCTGCTCACCGGCACCACGACGGACACCTACACCCACCTGTCGACGACCGCCTACCTCCAGTGGTGCAAGCGCGTCGGCCAGGACCCGGTGTACGAGGCCTACCCCGCCCACGACCCGTGCGCGGGCGCCGTCGCCGCCGACCGGCTGCTGGCCCGGCCCGACCGACCCGACGCCGTCTACGGACTGTTCGACCCCAACGGCACCGACCTGCTCGCCGCCGCGCGCCGCTACGGCCTGCGCGTCCCCGACGACCTGCTGCTGGTGTGCTGCAGCGAGTCCACGGTGTACGCCAGCACCGAGCCGCCCATCACCACGCTGTCCCTGAAGCCGCGCCGGATCGGCACGGCGGTCGTCCAGCTCCTCATCGACGCCATCGAAGGGGTCCAGTCGGAGCAGCCGGTCGAGCAGGTCATACCGACCGAGCTGATCGTGCGCACCTCGTCCCAGCGGCGCACCCAGCGCAGAACGGTCAGCCCGCCACGTGTGTCGGAGGACCGTTAGGAGACGGGCGGCCGCGGAATCGCGGGACAGGGTGTCGCAGGACACGGCATCGCGGAACACCGTGTCGCAGAACACCGTGTCGCGGAACACGGGTGGCCGCGGGGTCGCCGAAGACTGTCCAATCGGGGCGAAAGCCACGGTGAACCGGAGTCCAGTCCCGATTCACCACCCCTGGGTCATCACACGGCGCGATCCGCGTTCCTATGATGGGCCCACGACACCGCGGGCCGCTGCGACCAGGCAGTCCGAAGCGGTGCAGAGGCGGCGCGATGGTGGAGGGGTCGATGACTCAGGGGGCCGGTCAGGGACCCGAGGCGGAGCGGACGGCTACGCTGCGCGACTTCCGGGTTCCCGGATACGTGAACGAGACCGGTCCGTACGCCCGCGGCGCGCACCCCGCCGAGACGGCCCGGTCTGCCGAGACGGCCCCCGCGGCCCCCGCGGCGCCCAAGGAGGGCTACCCGGCCGCGTACACGCCCACCGAGCGCGACCTGCCGGTCATCAAGCGCGGTGACACGCTCCAGGTGGCGGTCGACCCGGTCGCCGCGCCGACCCGGCAGTCCGCCGCCGCCCCCAGCCCCCTCTATGTCGTCGGTGACGTGCACGGCTACCTCGACCAGCTGGTCGCCGCCCTCCAGGACGAGGGACTCATCGACTCCGCCGGCCAGTGGTGCGCGGGCACCGCGCGGCTGTGGTTCCTCGGCGACTTCACCGACCGCGGCCCGGACGGCATCGGCGTCATCGACCTGGTGATGCGGCTGTCCGCGGAGGCGGCCGCGGCCGGCGGCTACTGCAAGGCCCTCATGGGCAACCACGAACTGCTGCTGCTCGGCGCCAAACGGTACGGCGACACGCCCGTCAACTCCGGCGCGGGCACCGCGACCTTCCGGGCGGCCTGGCTGCTCAACGGCGGCCAGAAGTCCGACATGGACCGCCTCCAGGACCACCACCTGCAGTGGATGGCCCGTCTCGACGCCGTCGAGGCGGTCGACGGCTACCTGCTCGTGCACTCCGACACCACCTCCTACCTCGACTACGGTGCCTCGATCGAAGAGGTCAACGACACCGTCCACGAGACGCTCACCCGCAACGACGTGAACGAAGTCTGGGATCTGTTCCGCAAGTTCACCAAGCGCTTCTCCTTCCGCGACGAGGGCGGCGCCGACGCCGTACGCTCCCTGCTCGATACGTACGGCGGCACCCGCATCGTTCACGGCCACAGCCCCATTCCCTATCTGCTGGGCGAGGTCGGCTCCGAGGACGGCGACGAGTCCGCGGGGCCGGTCGTGGAGGGACCGCACGTGTACGCCGACGGACTCGCCATCGCGATGGACGGCGGCGTGACCATGGCCGGAAAGCTGCTGGTTCGGCAACTGCCCCTCGACATCTGACGGTTCACCGGGCAGCTCGCCTCCGGAGACGACCGCGCCGGTCGGCACCCAATTTGTGGAAACCCCCTGTCACCGCGCGCCGTCACGGCTCTACCATCGGCTTATCCGTAGCAGGCTCCCCTCCGTTTCTGCCCGACGGCTCGCCGCCATGCGAGCCCCAAGCCCTACGGAGCATCGGGGGATGCACATGAACAGCGTTCCGCAGCACCTGCTGAGCGAGGACCGCCAGGAATACGAGCGGATCCTCGATGAGGCGCTGCGCTCCGCCCCACACCACCCGGAACTCGCCGCCGCCGGACGGCGGCTCAGCTCGGAGCAGCTGCGCACGATGGCGCTGAGCGCCACCGCCGTCATCACGGCGGCCGCGTCGACCGAGTACCTCCACTACGTCAAGGTCCGCGAGGAGTTGCGTCGGCCGGCGCCGGCCGGCCCGTCGCGCCTCAGCGAACCCGGTTCCGCCGAGCCGGGGCCCGCCCGGCGCGCCGCCACCACGGGCGGGGTCGGCGAGACCCACGGCGCGGGCGCGGGCGCCGTCGTCGCGGTGCTCGCCCCCGTCCTCGCCGGGACCGCCGCGGCGCTCTTCCTGCTCGTCGGCTACACCCTGAGGATGCTGGACCCGACCCAGGCGTTCGCCCAGTCCATGATCACCGCGGGCTGGGTGTTCGGCGCCCTGACCGCGGCCGCCATCCTCGCCGCCGCCGCCGGGCTGCTGCTCACCGCGCTGCGCAACCGTCCCTCGTTCGACAGCGGCGCCTACGCCGAACTGGGCGAGGAAGTCGCCCAGGCGAGGGAGGCCTGGCAGGACGCCCTGCTCGAACGGGGCATCCTGCCGTTCCTGCGCGACGCGCTCGCCGAACCCCGCTCGCCCGCACCGGGGCACACGGGATCGGCGGCACCGACCGGCCGCATACCGCAACTCGGCTACGACCGGCCAGGTTTCAGCAGCCCGGACGACGGAGCCCCGAGCCGCCGCCCGCGCTACTCCAGCCCCGACTTCACCAGCCCGGACTTCGGAGGCCCGGAACACCGACCGGACTGACGAGCGCCGCGCACCCACGCCTCACCCCGAGGACCGCGCCTCGCCCGAGGGTCGAGCCCGCGCTCCCAGGGGCGGCGTGCGCGCCCACCGCCCCGCCCCGCATCCGCCGGGCCGGGGCGCCAGGCACGCCCGCACACCACGAGCGCCCCTCCCGCGATCGGCGAGCCTCAGTCCGCGATCGGCAGGTACACCCGGTTCCCCGCCTGCGCGAACTCCTTCGACTTCTGCGCCATCCCCTCCACGATCTCGGCCCGGCTGACACCGTGCTCACGACGAATGTCCTGCGAGATCTTCATCGACCCTGATCTTCACCTGCACACCCGTGCGACGGTCTGCACGCGGGCAGTTCCGTCGCGCTGACGATGCCACGCACTCCCAGCGCCAACCGGCAGTGGTCACTGGCCTGGTCGACGATCACGCCGCAACCGCCCCACTGGCTGCCGCACTCATCGAGCATGGACCTCACAGCTGTCGCCTGGCTGCCGGTCTCGATCCAGTCGTCGACCATCAGCACCCGGTCCACCGGGGTGAGCGACGCCCGCTGAAGGCGCAGCTCATGGCGGTTGCCGCGGTAGTCCGGAGCAGTCTGGCGGGTGACCTTGCCTCCTGGGAAGAGGCCGGCCTGCTTACGGACCGGAACGAATCCGACGCCGAGTTCGATGGCCGCTGCCGCCCCGAGCAGGAAGCCTCGGGACTCGATGCCACAGACAGCGGTGATGCCCTCCCGTCTGAAGGGCTCCACCAGGCCACGGACCACCGTGGCCAACGCCTGAGGATCGCGGAAGATCTTCCACACATCGGCATGGCCGTCGATCCACTGGAAGTGCTCAAGCGTGAGGTTGCGCGCGGCAGTCGACATGGCCGCGAGTCTCATGAGCCCTGATCACCGGGGCAACACAATTACGGCGCCGGTGTCAGTGGCAGCAGGCTGGCCGAAAGGCAGCCTCGAACGCACAACGCCGCTGAGGACGAAGGCGGTGCTCCGCGTTCAGCACGCCATAGAGCACCGCCTTCCCCATCGTCAGTCGGCGATCGGCAGATACACCCGGTTCCCGCTCGCCGCGAACTCCTTTGACTTCTGCAGCATGCCCTCAGCCACCTCCTCCGCCGTGGCACCCTCAGCCGCTGCACCGCCGAACCGCTCTGTGATGCTTTGGCTAATCTTCATCGAGCAGAACTTCGGGCCGCACATCGAGCAGAAGTGGGCCGTCTTGGCGGGTTCCGCCGGGAGGGTCTCGTCGTGGAACTCCCGTGCCGTGTCCGGGTCGAGGGAGAGGTTGAACTGGTCCTCCCACCGGAACTCGAAGCGTGCGTCGGACAGGGCGTCGTCCCACTCCTGCGCCCCCGGGTGCCCCTTGGCGAGGTCGGCCGCATGGGCGGCGATCTTGTACGTGATGACACCGGTCTTGACGTCGTCGCGGTTGGGCAGCCCCAGGTGCTCCTTCGGCGTGACGTAGCAGAGCATGGCCGTGCCCCACCAGGCGATCATCGCGGCGCCGATGCCGGAGGTGATGTGGTCGTAGGCCGGTGCGACGTCCGTCGTCAGGGGGCCGAGCGTATAGAACGGAGCCTCGTCGCAGATCTCCTGCTGAAGGTCGATGTTCTCCTTGATCTTGTGCATCGGGACATGGCCCGGGCCCTCGATCATGGTCTGTACGTCCAGACGCCTGGCGATCCGGCCGAGCTCCCCGAGCGTGCGCAGTTCCGCGAACTGGGCCTCGTCGTTGGCGTCCGCGATCGAGCCGGGTCGCAGTCCGTCGCCCAACGAGTACGTGACGTCGTAGGCGGCGAGGATCTCGCAGAGCTCCTCGAAGTTCTCGTAGAGGAACGACTCCTTGTGGTGCGCCAGGCACCAGGCGGCCATGATCGAGCCGCCGCGCGAGACGATGCCGGTCTTGCGGTTCGCCGTCAGCGGCACATGGGCGAGGCGTACCCCGGCGTGGACGGTCATGTAGTCCACCCCCTGTTCGGCCTGCTCGATGACGGTGTCCTTGTAGATGTCCCAGGTCAGTTCCTCGGCCTTGCCGTCCACCTTCTCCAGTGCCTGGTAGAGCGGAACCGTGCCGATGGGGACGGGGGAGTTGCGCAGCACCCACTCCCGGGTGGTGTGGATGTTGCGGCCGGTGGAAAGGTCCATGACCGTGTCGGCGCCCCAGCGGGTCGCCCAGGTCATCTTCTCCACCTCCTCCTCGATGGAGGAGGTCACCGCGGAGTTGCCGATGTTGGCGTTGACCTTCACCAGGAACCGCTTGCCGATGATCATCGGCTCGATCTCCGGGTGGTTGACGTTGGCCGGCAGCACCGCGCGGCCTGCCGCGATCTCCTCGCGGACGGTCTCGGCAGGGACGTTCTCCCGGATGGCCACGAACTCCATCTCCGGAGTGATCTCGCCGCGGCGCGCGCAGGCGAGCTGCGTCACCGCTCGGCCGGCGCGGCCGCGGCGCGGCAGGCGCGGCCGTCCCGGGAACACCGCGTCGAGGTTGCGCAGACCGCCGCGTGGCGAGGTGTGCTTGACCCCGTCGTCCTCGGGGCGGACGGGACGGCCCGCGTACTCCTCGGTGTCGCCGCGAGCCACGATCCAGTTCTCGCGCAACGGCGGCAGGCCCCTGCGGACGTCGGTGCCGACGAGTGGATCGGTGTACGGGCCGGAGGTGTCGTACAGCGTGACGGACTGCCCGTTGGTGAGGTGCACCTGACGGACCGGCACCCGCAGATCGGGGCGTGAGCCCTCCACGTAGCCCTTGTGCCAGCCGATGGACTTCCCGGCCTCCCCGCCGAAAGCGTCGGGAGCGATCCGCTCCTCGTCGCCGGAGATCTGCTTGGAGGCAGGCGTGCGTACGTCCTTGTCGGTCATGAGACCTACTCCCTACGCCGGCATTACCCGGTAACAGGTTCGGCGGTCGACGCAGCGGTGTCCGTCAGCCGGCGTTTCGTGTGAAACATCGCACGTTCCACGTGAAACATCGCGAAGACGGAGGTCAGCGCCCTCTCAGCCCGGTGCTCCGAGCTCCCGCGTGTGCAAAGGTGACACCACGCTAGCGTCATTTGTGGCGCGGTGAACAGTGGGCCTGTGCCGTTCTTGCGATGATCGGGCGGTGACCACGACAGAGCAGTTCCCCCATCCGCCGCCCGAACCCCGACGCGGTCAGGACTTCCGGCACGGCCAGGAAGCCACCGGTCCCGGCCACGGACACGGCCCCGCGACCGGTGCCGGGCACGGCCCGGAAAGCGGTGGCGGGCATGGACACGGCCCGGGGAGCGGTGGCGGGCACGGGCACAGTCACAGCCACGGACCGGCCGCGCCGGTGTCGAAGCACCTCCGCAAGGTGATCGCGGCGATCCTGATCCCGTTCGCCGCCATGGTGGCGGCCGGACTCGCCGTGCTGTGGCCGGGGGGCGCCCCGTCGCACGAGCGCACCGGCGTGGGGTTCGACCGGCAGACGCAGCAGGCCACCGTGGTCAAGGTGGTCGAGCTCAGCTGCGGATCGGTGAACAGCTCCGGGGACACCCCGACCGGCGACACCTCCACCGCCGAGGGATCCTCCGCACAACAGCAGCAGTCCGGGACCTGCAGGAAGGCCACGGTCCGGATGGACACCGGCCAGGACAAGGGCCGTACGTTCACGGAGGTCGTGCAGCCCGACCAGTCCCGGCAACTGCACCAGGGCGAGAAGGTCGTGGTCGCCTACGAGCCCTCGGCGCCCAAGGACTTGCAGTACTCCGTCACCGACGTCGACCGGCGCTTCCCGATGGCGTTGCTGGCCGGTCTCTTCGCACTCGCCGTCGTGGTCGTCGGGCGGATGCGGGGCGTCATGGCGCTGGTCGCGCTGGTCATCAGCTTCATGGTGCTGAACCTCTTCGTCCTGCCCGCGATCCTCCAGGGCTCGAACCCGCTGGTCGTGGCGGTCGTGGGGGCCAGCGCCATCATGCTGATCGCGCTCTACATGTGTCACGGCCTGTCCGCCCGTACCTCGGTCGCGGTGCTCGGCACGCTGATCTCGCTGATGCTGATCGGCGTCCTGGGCTCGCTGTTCATCGGCTGGGCCGCGCTGACCGGCAACACCGACGACAGCACCGGTCTGATCCATGGCCTGTATCCGTCCATCGACATGAGCGGCCTGCTGCTCGCCGGTGTGATCATCGGCTCGCTCGGTGTCCTGGACGACGTGACGGTGACACAGACCTCGGCGGTCTGGGAGCTGCACGAGGCCAATCCCGCGATGGGCTGGCGCGGCCTGTACCGCGCGGGCATCCGCATCGGGCGCGACCACATCGCCTCCGTCGTCAACACCCTCGTCCTCGCCTACGCGGGTGCCGCGCTCCCCCTGCTGCTGTTGTTCTCCATCGCGCAGAGCAGCATGTCGACCGTCGCCACCAGTGAGCTCGTCGCGGAGGAGATCGTGCGCACGCTGGTGGGCTCGATCGGCCTGGTCGCCTCGGTGCCGGTCACCACGGCGCTGGCGGCACTCGTGGTCTCGGCCGACCGCCCGGGGCGGGCGCAGGCCGCGGCACCGGCCACCGTGCCCGCTCCGGCACGCGGCGGAAGGGGCAGGCGCCGCAGGCGCTGATGCCGGGCCCGAGGCGGGGCCGGGGCCCGGGGCCGTCCGGACCGGTCGGCGAAGCGTTCCTGCACCCCCTGAGGCCGTGGTGAAGCGTTACTCCAGCGTCCTCGTCCCCTGCTGTGGCGCCTCAGCCCGCGCTCTGTTCCTCCGCGAGGATGCGGTCCAGGGCTTCGTCGAGGTGGGCGTCGAAGTCGGCCAGCGCGCCCTCCTGCCCCAGCGGCACCAGTTTGTCCGTACGGTCAAGGAACGCCACCAACGGCGCCGTCGAGGAACGGAACAGCGCCCGGTCGCCGCCGACCTGAAGCCGGATCAGGACCTCGCTCAGCGCGTCGCGGCCGGCCGGCGAGATGCGCACGTCACCGTCCCCGCACGGCGTCCCCACCCCGTCGATCAGCAGCTCCCGCCCGAACGCCCAGGTCACCGGGGCGTCTCCGGGCAGATGGAAGGTCAGCCGTACGGCATAGGGATCACAGGTCTCGTACCGCAGCCCCACCGGGATGCGGAAGGAGAGCTCCTCGGAGACGAGAAAGCTCATCATGACCTCTGCCTGTACGGACTCGCGCATCGCTACCCCGGTGTTTGCCGTCGACTGGCCGGGAATCCATCCCGTGACAATGGTGCATCTTGCTGAACGTGCACGTCAGATCACAAGGAGTGAGTTTTCAGATACTGATAGAGAGCGCCAGGGAGCCCAGACGCCGTCCCACCTCGTGCTGCAGCCGGCGCGCGGCGGGCATCAGCCGGTCCGCCTGGTGGGCCGGAAGAGAGAGGGCGATCGCGGCCGCCGTGGTACCCACCGTGAGGGGAATCGCCGCGCAGACCGCCCCCAGCGCGTACTCCTGCCGCTCGGTCACCGGCTCCAGAGGCCGGGTCCGCTCCAGGCGTCGCAGCACCGTGCGATCGTCACGGACCGTGTACGGGGTGAGGGACCGCACGGGGTAGCGGTCGAGATGGTCGCGGCGGGCCGTGTCGTCCAGCTGGGACAGCAGGCACTGGCCGATCGCGTGCGCGTGCCCGGTCTCGCGGAAGCCGGCCCATTCCTCGACCGCCGGGATGGCCGCGGTGGCGGAGACGCACATGAGCTCGATCTCGCCCTCGCGGTACATCGCGTAGTACAGCGGGGCGCCGAGGGAATCCCGCCACTGGGCGAGCACCTCGACGAGCGTGGTGCGCCGTTTCTGCGCCGCTCCGCTGCTGCTCAGCCGCTCGGCGGCCTCGCCCAGGAAGAACAGGCCCCGATCGCGGCACAGATAGCCCTCGTGGACGAGGGTGCGCAGCAGGTGGTAGGCGGTGGGCAGGGCCAGGCCCGTCTCACGGGCGAGCTGCTTGGCGGGTGCTCCGTGCTCGTGCCGCGCGACGGTCTCCAGTAGGCGCATCGCGCGCTGGACGGACCCGATGAGGGTCGGAGGCTGCTGGGGTCGCGGCTGCTCGGGGACCGTGGCCCCGGGCCGTTCCACGCGGCCCGACGAACGTGGCTGCGCCGGGAGGGCCGTCGAGCGGGACGGCCCCCGGGGTGCGGGCGGCGCGTGCCGTTCTGCGGGTGCGGTGTCAACCGTGGCCAAGGGGTCACTCCCGTAGCGCGAGGGGGCAGCCGTGCGGGGAACACGAAGGGGGTGTACGCCCCCCGCGGGGGCCGGTCCCCGCGTCGATCCCCGGACCTTATCCGCCTGTCACCGCACACGGACGGCTTGTCCGGGAAACTTCCCTCCCGCGAGGGAACCGGCGATTTCCGTTACCGATCACCGGTGCCCCCCGGCACTCACCAGTCGCTGCGTGAGGACGAACCCGCCAGGAACTTCCGCACGATGTAGATCAGCCCGCCGACCAGGGCGACGAAGATCAGCACCTTGAACAGCAGCCAGACCACGAAGCCGATCACGCTCGCTATCACGCCGCCGAAGACGACCAGAGCGATGACGGGCACCGCGATCCACTTCACCCACCACGGCAGACCCGCGAAGATCTCTCGCATTGCCCTCGTCCTCATCTCTTTGCCGGCGCGGTGCCGGGCCCTGTCGGCGTCCCGCACTCCCCGGTGCGGGCCCTGTCGATGCTCTGTACTCGATGCTAGAGCCCGGAGGGCGTCCCGCGGAGCCCTCGCATCCCTTGTCCTGCCCTGAGCCGTCCCCTAGGGAACCCCGAGACGCCGCTGCCTCAGGCCTCCGGGGGAGAGAACACCACCAGGACCCGCAGATCCTCGCTGATGTGGTGGAACTTGTGGGCAACGCCGGCCGGCACGTACACCACGCTGCCGCGTGCCACCTCGGTCGTCTCCAGACCGACCGTGATCGAGGCGCGGCCGCTCACGACGAAGTACACCTCGTCCTGGCCGTGCGGCTTCTGCGGATCGTTCCCGCCTGCGTCGAGCGCGTACAGACCGACCGACATGTTCCGCTCGCGCAGGAACTGAAGGTAGGCACCCTCGTTGGCGGCTCGTTCCGTCTCCAGTTCGTCCAGCCGGAATGCCTTCATCGCCCTCGCCCGTACTCGTAGTCGATCTGGTCTGCCACGATCAGACACATGAAGAATTTCGTAGTCAAGACGATCGCCAACGCGGGCGCCCTGGCGGTCGCCGTGTGGCTGCTCGACAAGATCACCCTGACCGGGGACAGCACCGCCAAGAAGGCCGGGACGCTGATCGTCGTCGCTCTGATCTTCGGGCTGGTGAACTTCCTGGTCAAGCCGATCGTGAAGGTACTGACCTTCCCGTTGTTCATCCTGACCCTGGGCCTGATCACCCTGGTGGTCAACGCCCTGATGCTGATGCTGACGTCGTGGGTGTGCGGCAGGCTCCACCTGAGCTTCCACGTCGAGGGCTTCTGGACGGCCGTTCTGGGCGGCCTGATCGTCTCGGTCGTCTCCTGGGCGCTGAACCTGGTCCTGCCGGAAGAGGACTGAACCGACATGAACGACTCCGCTGCGAACGATCCGAACGGCACCCCGGGGCGGCCCCGTTTCCCCACCGGCGCCGGTGACGGCACGCGTGCGGTGCGGGCCGGGCTGCCCGAGCCGGTCAAGCACGAACCGACCCTTCCGGGGCCGGTGTTCGCCGCCCACTTCCATCTGCCGGGCGACCCCACGGGGCCGTACACCTACGGCCGCGACGAGAACCCGACCTGGACGCTGCTGGAGCGCGCCATCGGCGAGCTGGAGGCACCCAGGCAGGAGGACGTCGAGACACTGACGTTCGCCTCCGGCATGGCCGCCATCTCGTCGGTGCTCTTCTCCCAACTGCGTACCGGGGACACGGTGGTGCTGCCGAGCGACGGGTACCAGGCACTGCCCCTGGTGCGCGAGCAGCTTCAGGAGTACGGGATCGAGGTGCGCACGGCGCCGACCGGCGGGGACGCCCAGCTCGACGCGCTGGACGGGGCCCGGCTGCTGTGGATCGAGTCCCCCTCGAACCCGGGGCTGGACGTGTGCGACATCCGGCGGCTGGTCGAGGCGGCACACGCGCGTGGCGCCCTGGTCGCCGTCGACAACACCCTGGCGACCCCGCTCGGGCAGCGGCCGTTGACGCTGGGCGCGGACTTCTCCGTGGCCAGCGGCACCAAGCAGCTCACCGGGCACGGCGACCTCCTGCTGGGGTACGTCGTCGGCCAGGGCGGCGAGGCCATGGCGGCCGTACGCCGCTGGCGCAAGATCGTCGGCGCGATCCCGGGGCCGATGGAGGCATGGCTCGCGCACCGCTCGATCGCCACCCTGCACCTGCGCGTCGAGCGGCAGAACGCCTCCGCCCTCGCTCTCGCCGAGGCGCTGCGCGGACGGCCCGAGGTGACCGGGCTGCGCTACCCCGGGTTGCCCGACGACCCCTCGCACCAGCTCGCGTCCCGGCAGATGCGGCGCTATGGGTGCGTGGTGTCCTTCACGCTGCCCACGCGCGCGCGTGCCGAGCGATTCCTCGACGCGCTCCGGCTCGTGGACGACGCGACGAGCTTCGGCGGGGTGCGCTCCACGGCCGAGCGGCGCGGACGCTGGGGCGGCGACGCGGTGCCGGAGGGCTTCATCCGGATGTCCGTGGGCGCGGAGGACCCCGAGGACCTGGTGGCGGATGTGCTGCGGGCGCTGGACGAGTCGGCCCACTGACCCTCTCCCGGACGCCGGCGGGGCCATGGCGGGTCTCCGGCGGTTTCCGTCCGTGCGGAGGCGGGCGGTCCGAGCCTCCCCCCTCGTGGCTCGGACCGCCCTCGGTTCCGCGCGCGAAGAACCGCGCGACCAAGGCTAGTTGACTCTGTGTCAGTGTCCAATCACGGTAGCGACAGAGACCTATCGACATATTTATAGTTGGGCGGGGCCACAGAGAGTCGTGCGAAAGGGCACCAGGAGGGGTGGGCGTGCCATGGATCTGGCGTTGCTGCGCACGTTCGTGACCGTGCACCGCGCGGGCTCCTTCACCCGCGCCGCGGCGCTCCTCGGTCTCTCCCAGCCTGCCGTCACCTCCCAGATCCGCACGCTGGAACGGCAGCTCGGACGCCCCCTGTTCCTGCGCCAGGCCCGCGGTGTGACGCCCACGACCATCGGCGACGAACTCGCGCACAAGACCGCACCGCACCTGGACGCCCTCGTGGAGATCACCGAGGCTGGGCTCGACGACGAGTCCTCCCTGCGGACGCTGCATCTGGCAGGGCCGCCGGAGTTCGTCGCGGAACGGGCACTGCCCGCGCTGACCGGGCTGACCGGCGACGACGGGCAGGGCTTCGCGCTGCGCACCTCCTTCGGGACCGCCGAGGAGACCCTGGATGGCCTGTCCGCCGGACATCATGATCTGGCCATCAGCACGGCCCGGCCCCGCGGCGGACTGCTCACGGCGGCTCCGCTGTGCGACGAGGAACACGTCCTGGTCGCCGCTCCGCGCTGGGCCGAGCGGATCGCCCCGGCGACACCGCGTCGCACGGTGGTGCCGGCCCTGGAGACCGTCCCCGTGATCGAGGTCCACGAGTCGCTCCCCTTCGCCTCCCGCTACTGGGGCTCCGTCTTCGATGCCCGGCCCGCGGCGTCCGGCACCGTGATCGTCCCCGATCTGCGTGCGGTCCTCGCCTGCGTCGTGGCGGGCGCGGGGCTCGCGGTACTGCCCCGGTATCTGTGCGCGGCCGCCCTGGGCCGGGGCGAGATCGTGCCCCTGCACGAGCCGCCGGTACCACCGCTGCGCACCTACTTCCTCGCGGTCCGCACCGGAACACTGGCGATGCCGCACATCGCGCGGGCCCATGAGTGGCTTTTGCGGGCGGCCGCCGCCTGGTGCTGAGCGGAGGAGACGGGGCGGACCGGAAAGGCGTGCGATGTTTCACGTGGAACCAGTCGGGCCACATTTCTCCCATGACCGTCCGACCCGTGGTCAAGCGCACCGCCCGCGCCGTTCTCCTCGACGGTGACGACCTGATCCTGATCAGGCGCACCAAGCCCGGTGTCGATCCCTACTGGGTCACTCCCGGTGGCGGGGTCGAGCCCGGAGACGCGACCGTCGTCGACGCTCTGCACCGCGAGGTGCACGAGGAACTCGGCGCCAAGATCATCGACGTGGTTCCCTGCTTCGTGGACACCGTGGAGCACATCGGCGAGGACGGCGGCGCGACCGGCGTGAAGGTGCAGCACTTCTTCGTCTGCCGGCTGGAGTCCATGAACCCCTCCGAGCGGCATGGCCCCGAAGTGGACCAGCCCGCGGGCGAGTACGAGATCGTACGGGTGCCGTTCACCCGGGTCGGCATCGCCTCCGTCCACCTGGTCCCGCTGTCCCTGCGTCACTACCTCGACGGAAACATCGAGGGCGTGCGGGCCATGCACGCTCCCGACCTGGGCTGAGCAGCCGGTCGGCGCGGCGTGGCCAAAAGCACGTACGTCCGGTCCCAAACGGGTGGACGCCGAGGGGGTCCTTCGGACAGCCTGACCTGCGTGTCGACTCCTTCTCCCGCTCATTCCCCCATCCGCCGCCTGACGCTTCGCGATCTCACTGCCTGCGCCGACCTGTCCGAGAACCGGGGATGGCCGCGGGAGGAGCACAAGTGGGGCTTCCTCCTGACGGCCGGGACGGGCTACGGCATCGACGACCCGGACGGAGGACTCGTCGCCGCGTGCGTGGTGAGCGAGTACGGACCGCAGGACCGCCCCGATCTCGGCGCCATCGGTATGGTCCTGGTCGCGGAACGGCATGCTCGCCAGGGCATCGGGCGGCGGCTGATGCGCCACGTCCTCTCCACGATGGGCAGCACCCCTCTGACCCTCCATGCGACGCCGTTCGGCCGCCCGCTCTACGAGGAGCTGGGCTTCAAGGTCACCGGCAGGGCGGCCACGGTGGTCGGGCACTTCACACCGGACGAGCCGCGCCCTCGTATCGACACGCGCGCTGCCACCGCTGCGGACCTCACGGGCATCCTCCGGCTCGACGATGAGGTGTTCGGCATCGACCGAACCCCGGTCATCACACGACTGCCCGCGTTCGCCGACCAGTTGCGTGTCGCCGAGGAACGCGGCCGGATCATCGGGTACGCGGCGGCCTGGCCCAACATGGACACCCAGGTCGTCGGTCCCCTGATCGCCCGGGACACGGAGACGGCCAAGGCCCTGATCGCCTCCCTCGCCGCCGGAACCGACCGCCGGCTGCGCACCGACATCGACGTACGCCACGAGGAGCTGCTGGCCTGGGTGACGGAACGCGGGCTGGCACCGGTGTTCCACAACGACGTCATGATGTACGGCAGCACGGAACCGCCCGGGGACTGGACCCGCCGGTTCGCACCGCTCACCGTGGCGGCGGGCTGAGGCAACCGCCCCGGGCCGAATCCCCCCTGCAGGCCACCACCCCGGCACAGGCCCGGCGCGAGCCGAACCACCGCGTAGGGTGCGGGACATGGAAGACCTCGCGATACGAGCTGCCGCCGCCGCAGACGTCCCCGCCATCGTCGCCATGCTGGCGGACGACCCGCTGGGGGCGCGGCGCGAGTCCCCGGACGACCTCGCGCCCTATCTGGCAGCGCTGGAGCGGCTCAGCGCCGATCCCCACCAGCACCTGGTGGTCGCCGTACGCGGGAACCGCGTCGTCGGCACGCTCCAGCTCACGATCATTCCGGGCCTGTCCCGGCGCGGGTCCACCCGGTCGATCATCGAAGGCGTCCGCATCCACGCGGACGAGCGCGGCAGCGGGCTGGGCACGCGGCTCATCGAGTGGGCCGTCGACACCTCACGGCGCGAGGGCTGCCAGTTGGTCCAGCTGACCTCGGACAGGACGCGCACCGACGCCCACCGCTTCTACGAGCGGCTGGGCTTCGAAGCCTCGCACCTGGGCTTCAAGCTCCCGCTGTGAGCATCTCGAACACGGGCACGCCGAGGGGCGGGCGTTTCACGTGAAACGCCCGCCCCTCGGACCGTGGAGGCCTCCCGGTCCCTATCCGATGCCCCGCCAACCCTCCGGGTCCACGCCGCCGGGCACGGAAGCCTCCACGTCGTACGGCTGACGCGTGAGCACGAACGACCCGAGGTCCAGATGGTCCACGGACCCATCCGGCCGCCGCACCACCCGCAGCACCTCTCCGGCGTAGTAGCCCTCCAGCCCCGTCCAGGTCCCGTCACCGTTGGCCCGGAACCGCGAACGCCGGCCGTTGCCGGACAGCGGCTCCAGCGAGACGAGCCCGTCGGCCGTCAACCGCAGGCCGAACCCGTAGGTCCCCCAGTACCACGGCCCCGTCAGCTCCAGCACCGACGGCTCGACCTTCCGCAGCGGCCGCCAGGGCTCCGGAATCCGCGGCTCGGCGTCGGCGACGATCCGCACAAGGTCGGCCCCCACCGTGGAGAGCGCCGGCCCGGACGTGCAGTTCGCCAGCACCACCGCGGCCACATCGTCCTCCACACCGATGGTGAGCGAGGCCAGAAAGCCCGGAAGCGACCCACTGTGCCCGACGAGGAGCCGCTCGCCCCACCGCCGCACCTCGAGCCCCAGACCGTACGCGTACCCGGACGCCACATCCGTCGCTTCGGGCGGAGCCGCCGGAGTCCTCATCTCCCGAAGCGACTCGGCGCTCAGCACCCGGTCGTCCCCCTGGACCAGGAAGGCGGCGAAGCGGGCCAGATCCCCTGTCGTGGACCACAGTTGACCGGCCGCAGCCATCCGCCCGAGGTCTTCGGCGGGCTCGGGCAGCAGCACATCGGCCCAGGGGTGCACCGCCCAGCCCCCCGCGTGCGGCGCCTCGGGGCGGGCACCCGTGCGGTGCAGACCCAGGGGTTCGAGCACGTCCCGCCGCAGGACCTCCTCCCAGGGAGCGCCCCGCAACTCCTCGACGAGCGCGCCGAGCAGGGTGTAGCCGGGATTGGAGTAGTGGAACCGCCGGCCGACCGGATGCCGCAACGGCTCCTCCCCGAGCACATCGGCCAGTTCGGGGCGCAGGGCCCCCGGCGATCTCTCCCACCAGGGCGCCGGCGCCTCAGCGGCCAGCCCGGCCGTGTGCGCCAGCAGCTCGGCTACCGTCGCCTCCCCCACGCCGGTGCCCGGCAGATGCTTCTCCAGCGGGTCCCCGAGATCGAGTACGCCTTCGTCGCGCAGCCGCAGAACGAGCACGGCGGTGAAGGTCTTGGTGATCGAGCCGATGCGGTACTGCGTGTTCTCGTCCGGTGCGTGTCCGTCCACCGACGTCCGCGCACCGTGCCAGACCGTCCGCCCGTCCCGCACGACCGTGGCGACGAGCGACGGCGCCCGTCCCTCGGCCTGGGCCACGGCGATCCGGTGCAGCAGCGCCCGGCGGGTACCGGGAAGCAGGTCATCCTGGAATGTCGTCATGCCCCCAGTCCACCCGGTGCGTCCGGCACACGTCGAGCCCATTTTTCCGGACGGTCACGGAGAACCGCTCCCGGGCAGACCGCGGCCGCGTAGGTGTAGGGTCTCGCCGCTCGCTGCACCGATGAGTTTCCCGAGCCGCGCTGGTCTGTACGCCGGGACACCCACGGACGGAAGGCTGGACCATGCGGAAACTGATCTACGGCATGAACCTGACTCTGGACGGCTACATCGCCGCGGCCGGCGACGACATCGGCTGGAGCGGACCGCCGAGCGACGAGCTGTTCCAGTTTTGGTCCGACCAGTTGCAGGCGACCGACCTGTCGCTGTACGGGCGCAAGCTGTGGCAGACGATGAGCTCCTACTGGCCGACCGGCGACCAGCAGCCCCACGCCACCCCGGCGGAGAGCGAGTTCGCGCGCCGCTGGCGGGACATGTCGAAGGTGGTGTTCTCCTCGACGATCGACAAGGTCGACTGGAACACCCGCCTGGTCACCGGCGACGCGGTCGCCGAGATCACCCGGCTCAAGGCCGAGGACGGCGGCCCGATGGACATCGGCGGCGCGACGCTCGCCGGGGCGGCCCTGCGGGCCGGGCTGATCGACGAGTACGTGATCGCCGCCCATCCGGTCCTGGTGGGCGGCGGCACGCCGTTCTTCACCGCGCTGGACAGCTGGGTGAACCTGAACCTGGTGGAGACGCGGACGTTTCCCGGCGGCGTGGTCCTGACCAGGTACGAGACAAGGCGCTGAGCAACAGCACCCACGCGCTGGTCTTACGGTGATGCCGTATACGACATCTGCAGGGTCTCGCGTTCTGTTGCCTATGCGTGAGGTGCTGACCTGGGGACATGCCTTCTGTCTCAGGGCTGTGTGTACAAGATCAGTCTCACTGTGCTGGCAGATCCGCACGAGGCAACGACCTCAAGTCAGGCCGGCACCGGCGCGGGCTGGACCCGCTTCGCGTCCCAGGCCAGCCACACGCAGGCGGCCGCGAGCAGCACGCCGTGCGCGATCCGCAGCGCGGGCGGACCGAAGAACTGCGGCAGGAACAGCCCGAACCCGACCGCGAACAGGATCGCCGGCACCGTGCGCATCCGGACCGCGACGAGGATCGCGCCCGCCGCCATGGTCAGCAACCCGAGCCCGAACATCGTCATCGCGAACGGGTTGTAGCGCACGTCCTCAGCCAGGTCGAGGACGTTCGACTGGTTGGCCATCGCATGCAGGCCGAAGTCCTCGGCGCCGTAGTACGGCAGCGTCAGGCCGGCGCCGATCCAGAACACGATCGCCGCCACGCGGTTGATCGACAGCAGTGCAATCGCAACCAGGATGAACCCGATCATCGCGCACAGGTGCGCGACGATCCACGCGGTGGAGCCCATCGCGGCGGCGGCACCCGAGGTGGTGGACTCGTCCTCCCACGGGCGGAGGGCGGGGTAGAGCAGGAACAGTACGCCTGCGACGGACAGCGGGATCCTCATGATTCGCTCCTCAGGCTGGCGAGATACATCTGGATGAGCTGGTCGTAGGTGTCGTCGAGGTCTTCCGGCAGGCCGAAGCCGCCCTCGGATTCGATGGACACGAAGCCGTGCACGAGCACCCGCAGGCGCCGGGTCGCGTGCACGGCCGCCGAGCCCTCGAGCCCGTAGCCGCGCAGCGTGGCGTACATGACGCCAACGAGCTTCGCGCCGGCCGCCTCCTGGATCGGGTCGTGCAGCGGGTCCATCGGCAGCGCGGCGTACCGCTTCGGGTGCGCGGCGCCGTACGCACGGTAGGCGCGCATCAACCCAGTGACCGCCTCGTCGCCGCCGGTGCCCAGGACGGTCGTCGCGATCCGGTCGGTCATGTCCTCCAGCACCCGCGCTCCGACAAGCGTCTTCAGTTCGCCGAGGCTCGCCACGTGCTTGTAGAGCGACGGCGTGGCGACCCCGCAGCCGTGCGCCACGGCGGCGAGCGTGAGGCCGTCCGGCCCGTGCTCGTCCACGATGCCGAGTGCCACGTCGACCACGGCGGCCGGCGTCAGCGACCTTCTAACAACCATAGCTCAGAAGCTAACGACATTAGCCACGGGCGTCAATCGGCATCTCACGACTGCTTCATAAGTGCAGGCGATATGCAGTCAGCCGTGAGACTGTGCAGCGAAATCTGAGACCCTACAAGCCGCCGGATCAGGTCTGTGCCATGTCCACGAACCGCGAGTAGTGGCCCTGGAAGGCGACCGTGATCGTCGCGGTCGGACCGTTACGGTGCTTGGCGACGATCAGGTCGGCCTCGCCGGCGCGCGGCGACTCCTTCTCGTAGGCGTCCTCGCGGTGCAGCAGGATGACCATGTCGGCGTCCTGCTCGATGGATCCCGACTCACGCAGGTCGGAGACCATCGGCTTCTTGTCGGTGCGCTGCTCGGGGCCACGGTTGAGCTGGGAGAGCGCGATGACAGGGACCTCCAGCTCCTTGGCCAGCAGCTTGAGATTCCGGGACATGTCCGAGACCTCCTGCTGCCGACTCTCGGCGCGCTTGGAACCACCGGACTGCATCAGCTGGAGATAGTCGATCACGACCAGCTTGAGGTCGTTGCGCTGCTTCAGCCGCCGGCACTTGGCGCGGATCTCCATCATCGACAGGTTCGGGGAGTCGTCGATGTAGAGCGGGGCGGCCGAGACGTCCGGCATCCGGCGGGCCAGCCGCGTCCAGTCCTCGTCGGTCATCGTGCCCGACCGCATGTGGTGCAGGGCGACCCGGGCCTCGGCGGACAGCAGACGCATCGCGATCTCGTTGCGCCCCATCTCCAGCGAGAAGATGACGCTGGGCAGGTTGTTCTTGATCGACGCCGCCCGCGCGAAGTCCAGCGCGAGCGTGGACTTGCCCATCGCGGGGCGTGCCGCGATGACGATCATCTGGCCCGGGTGCAGACCGTTCGTCAGCGAGTCGAAGTCGGTGAATCCGGTGGGCACACCGGTCATCTCGCCACTGCGCGAGCCGATCGCCTCGATCTCGTCGAGCGCGCCCTCCATGATGTCGCCCAGCGGCAGGTAGTCCTCGCTGGTGCGCTGCTCGGTGACCGCGTAGACCTCGGCCTGGGCCCGGTTGACGATCTCGTCGACGTCGTCGTCGGCCGCGTATCCCATCTGGGTGATGCGCGTTCCCGCCTCGACCAGGCGGCGCAGGATCGCACGCTCGTGGACGATCTCGGCGTAGTACGCGGCGTTCGCCGCCGTCGGCACGGTCTGCACGAGCGAGTGCAGGTACGACGCACCGCCGACCTTGTTGATCTCACCGCGTCTGGTGAGCTCGGCGGCGATGGTGATGGGGTCGGCCGGCTCACCCTTGGCGTAGACGTCGAGGATCGCCTGATAGATCGTCTCGTGCGCCGGCTTGTAGAAGTCGTGACCCTTGAGGATCTCCACCACGTCGGCGATGGCGTCCTTGGACAGGAGCATGCCGCCGAGGACCGACTGCTCGGCATCGAGGTCCTGTGGCGGGACACGTTCGAAGGCGGAGCCCCCGTCGTCCCAGGCGCCGTTCTCCCGGCCGCGGTCGTGCTGCTCGCCTCGGCCGCGGTCCGCGCCGGGGCGGCGGGAGGCGGGCAGACGATCACCTGGACCGCTGTCGGCCCACGGGTCGTCCAAGGGCTCGGAAATGCTCACCGAGCAACCTCCTCCCGTCCGCCGAGCGGACCTCGCCGTGCCCCTCTTTTGTACGGGACGGCACTGACAAATGAGAGGCCCAACTCCGCTTCAGGCGCGTCAGGTTTATGACGCTTTGGAAGCCGGCGGACGGAGCGGGCGCCGGACCACGGTAGGGCCCAGAACGGCGTCAGCCAATCTGGTTATCCACAGGCCATGTGGACGACGGCCCCGATGCTGTGGAGAACTCGGCGAATCCTGTGCACGAGCCGGTGGACAGCCCTGTGAAAAAGCCCTCGGCCCCACCCGCAAGACCCCTCTGACCTGCCGTTTTCCAGTCCACCGGCTGTGCAGAAGAAAAACTTTCCCAGTCGGACCAAGATCGCCTCGAACGGTACGCACAAGCGAACGCCACGAAACTCAAAGTAAGGAGCGCAATGGCTTTGCATCTCTTACCTGTGGACGATTACATTGGTGCTCATGACACAGGCCCCCGCACGCCGCCCGACGGCTCTGCGCCGGCACGACCGAGAGATCGTCGCGCTGGCCGTACCGGCCTTCGGCGCACTCGTCGCCGAGCCGCTCTTCGTGATGGTCGACAGCGCGATCGTCGGCCATCTCGGCACGGCGCAGCTCGCCGGACTCGGCATCGCCTCGGCCCTTCTGACAACCGCCGTCAGCATCTTCGTCTTCCTCGCCTACGCCACTACGGCGGCCGTCGCCCGCCGCGTCGGGGCGGGCGATATCCCGGCCGCCATCCGCCAGGGCATGGACGGCATCTGGCTGGCGCTGCTGCTCGGGGCCGCCGTTATCGCGGTCGTCCTGCCCACGGCCCCCGCTCTCGTGGACCTCTTCGGTGCCTCGCACACTGCGGCACCGTATGCGACGACGTATCTGCGCATCTCCTCACTCGGCATTCCGGCCATGCTCGTCGTACTGGCCTCGACCGGGGTCCTTCGCGGGCTTCAGGACACCCGGACACCGCTGTACGTGGCCGTCGCCGGTTTCGTCGTCAACGCCGTCCTCAATGTCGGGCTCGTCTACGGCGCCGGACTCGGCATCGCGGGCTCGGCCTGGGGCACCGTCATCGCCCAGTGCGGGATGGCGGCGGTGTACCTCGGCGTGGTCATTCGTGGAGCCCGCCGTCACCAGGCCTCCCTGCGGCCCGATCGGGCCGGCATCAGGGCGTCCGCACAGGCGGGTGCCCCACTGCTCGTCCGTACGCTCTCCCTGCGCGCGATCCTGATGATCGCCACAGCCGTGGCGGCCCGTCTCGGTGACGCGGACATCGCGGCCCACCAGATCATCCTGTCCCTCTGGAGCCTGCTCGCGTTCGCCCTTGACGCCATCGCCATCGCTGGACAGGCCATCATCGGTCGTTATCTCGGCGCCGACGATCCCCAGGGCGCGCGCGAGGTCTGTCGGCGCATGGTGCAGTGGGGGATAGCCGTCGGATTCGCCCTGGGGTTCCTGGTGATGCTGAGCCGACCGCTCTTCCTGTCGCTGTTCACCAGTGACGCCGTCGTCAAGGACGCGGCAGTGGCCGCACTGATTCTGGTGGCGCTCTCCCAGCCGATCTGCGGCGTGGTCTTCGTCCTGGACGGTGTGCTGATGGGCGCGGGAGACGGGCCGTATCTCGCCGGCGCCATGCTGGTGACCCTGGTGGTCTTCACTCCCGTGGCGTTGCTCGTCCCCGTTCTGGGCAGCGGGCTCACCGCGCTCTGGGCGGCCATGGCGTTGATGATGACCGTGCGGATGGTGACTCTGTGGCTGCGTTCCCGCTCGGGTCGCTGGATCGTCACGGGAGCGACGCGCTGACCGTTTCACGTGAAACACCGCGGGCTGAGTCATTCCCCATGAAACGCCGTTTCCCACGCCGCTGACTTCAGCGCCACTGGCCTCAGTCATACGGAAGGGGCCGCATCCTCGACGGATGCGGCCCCTTCCCAACTGCTCAAGCCGAGCGGCGTGCCTTACGCGGCGACGACCTCGATGTTGACCTTGGCGGCAACCTCGGGGTGCAGACGCACGGACGTCTCGTGACCGCCCAGGGACTTGATCGGCGTGCCCAGCTCAATGCGGCGCTTGTCGACCTCGGGACCGCCGGCGGCCTTGATCGCCGAGGCGATGTCGGCCGGGGTGACGGAACCGAACAGGCGGCCGGAGTCGCCGGAGCGGACAGCCAGGCGGACCTTCACGCCCTCGAGCTGGGCCTTGATCTGGTTGGCCTGCTCGATGGTCTGGATCTCGTGGATCTTGCGAGCACGACGGATCTGCTCGACGTCCTTCTCGCCACCCTTGGTCCAGCGGATAGCGAACTTCCGCGGGATCAGGTAGTTGCGAGCGTAACCGTCCTTGACGTCCACGACGTCGCCCGCGGCACCGAGGCCGGAGACCTCGTGGGTGAGGATGATCTTCATGAGTGGCTCACCCTTCCCTTAGCGCGCAGTGGAGGTGTAGGGCAGCAGCGCCATCTCACGGCTGTTCTTGACGGCCGTGGCGACGTCACGCTGATGCTGCGTGCAGTTGCCGGTCACGCGACGGGCACGGATCTTGCCGCGGTCGGAAATGAACTTCCGCAGCATGTTCGTGTCCTTGTAGTCCACGTACGTGACCTTGTCCTTGCAGAAAGCGCAGACCTTCTTCTTAGGCTTGCGCACAGGCGGCTTCGCCATGGTGTTTCTCCTGTGTGATCAAGAAGTTGGGGTACGGCCCACCTAGAAGGGGGGCTCGTCCGAGTAGCCGCCACCGCCGCCGGAACCGCCGCCCCAGCCGCCGCCACCCTGGTTGCCACCGGCAGGAGCGCCGGTCGCCCACGGGTCGTCGGCGGGAGCACCGCCCTGCTGGCCGCCACCGGGGCCACCGCCCCAGCCGCCGCCACCCTGGCCGCCGCCCTGGCCGCCACCGCCGCCGTAACCACCCTGACCACCGCGGCCCGAGGTCTTGGTGACCTTGGCCGTGGCGTTGCGCAGGCTGGCACCGACTTCGTCGACGTCCAACTCGTAGACCGTGCGCTTGACGCCCTCACGGTCCTCGTAGGACCGCTGCTTCAGCCGGCCCTGCACGATGACGCGCATGCCTCGCTGGAGCGACTCGGCGACGTTCTCCGCCGCCTGACGCCAGACCGAGCAGGTCAGGAAGAGGCTCTCGCCGTCCTTCCACTCGTTCGTCTGGCGGTCGAAGGTGCGGGGAGTGGACGCGACGCGGAACTTCGCGACCGCCGCACCGGACGGGGTGAAGCGCAGCTCGGGGTCGTCGACAAGATTGCCGACGACCGTGATGACGGTCTCGCCTGCCATGGGGGAACCTCTCGGCGGGTTTGCTCTGGCTGCTTGCTACTCGAATCCCGAGATCAGCTGAGCGAAGGGCTCAGTGGGTCTCGGGGCGGAGGACCTTGGTCCGGAGGACCGACTCGTTCAGGTTCATCTGGCGGTCGAGCTCCTTGACGACCGCAGGCTCGGCCTGCAGGTCGATGACCGAGTAGATGCCCTCGGGCTTCTTCTTGATCTCGTACGAGAGACGACGACGGCCCCAGGTGTCGACCTTCTCGACCTTTCCGCCGCCGTCACGGACGACAGAAAGGAAGTTCTCGATCAGCGGGGAGACAGAACGCTCCTCGAGATCGGGGTCGAGGATGACCATCACCTCGTAGTGACGCATGTGGAACCCACCTCCTCTGGACTCAACGGCCACGGTCGTTCCGTGGCAGGAGGGTTGTGATGCGTACGCAACGGTGCTTGCAGTACATCAGCCGCCACTGACAACGAGGGCCGACTGACGGACTCTCCAGGTTCGCCGTGGCTCAGCCTGGGCAGACACCGTGCAGAACGTACAGACTACCCGCACACCCGCTTCCGGTTGAAATCGGGGCGCCGAACCCGTCAACCTGGACACCTCGGGTGTGCACGGCGCTAAGATGCGCCGCTTTTCGCTGGAGGTGCCCCATGGCACAGACGATGCGACCGAACACCGCCGCGGGCGGTGGCCTCTTCTCCACCGACGGCAAGTCCCACCCGGTCCAGGACACCCTGCTCGTGGTGACCCTGGTACTGGGCGTGCTGGCGTTCATCACCGGGCTCCTCTTCCACAGCCTGCACCTGCTGAGTTCCTGGGCCGGTCTGGTGGGGATCCTCACCGGCGCCTACGGACAATGGATCTCCGTGACGACGCGCGAGCGCTTCGGGCTGGTGCTCGGTCTCGGCGCCTCCGCGGTCGGCTTCTACCTCGGCCTGGCACACGGCGGCCTCTTCGGCGGCCTGTTCGGCTGACACCGGGCACGCCCGGCCGCTCCTCACGGACGGCGTCCGCCGAAGACCGCGGACGCCGCCGGTATGACCGCACGACCGGCGCCACGACGGTGAACAGGCCGCGGCGAAGGTTGCGTGCGGCCAGTCTGCGCGCTCCCAGGGCGCAGTAGGCTTCGGCGCGAGAGCCGGAGCCCCTGTACCCATGGGGACACGCCAGCCCGAGGAGCGCCCCGAATGAGCCTGACCCTGAGGACCATCAGTCGAGAGCAGCATCTGGCCTACATCCAGAACCTGCCCGCGGCGAGTCACATGCAGGTCCCGGCCTGGGCAGAGGTCAAGGCGGAGTGGCGCTCGGAGAACCTCGGCTGGTTCGACGACCGCACCGGCGAACTGGTCGGCGCGGGTCTCGTCCTGTACCGCCAACTGCCCAAGATCAAGCGGTATCTCGCCTACCTGCCCGAGGGTCCGGTCATCAACTGGTTCGCGCCGAACCTCGACGACTGGATCCAGCCGATGCTGGCGCATCTGAAGCAGCAGGGCGCCTTCTCGGTGAAGATGGGCCCGCCGGTGATCATCCGCCGCTGGAACTCCGAGACCATCAAGAAGGGCATCCAGGACTCGGACGTCAAGCGCCTGCGCGACCTGGAGGCCGACTTCATCGAGCCCCGCGCCTTCGAAGTCGCCGACAAGCTGCGCCGCATGGGCTGGCAGCAGGGTGAGGACGGCGGCGCCGGCTTCGGCGACGTGCAGCCCCGCTACATCTTCCAGGTGCCGCTCGCCAACCGGTCCCTGGAAGAGGTGCACAAGAACTTCAACCAGCTCTGGCGCCGCAACATCAAGAAGGCGGAGAAGGCTGGGGTCGAGGTCGTCCAGGGCGGCTACCAGGACCTCGAGGAATGGCAGCGGCTGTACGAGATCACGGCGGTGCGCGACCAGTTCCGGCCCCGCCCGCTGTCGTACTTCCAGCGCATGTGGACGGCCCTCAACACCGAGGACCCCAACCGCATGCGGCTGTACTTCGCCCGGCACAACGGCGTGAATCTGGCAGCGGCGACGATGCTGATCGTCGGCGGGCACGTCTGGTACTCCTACGGCGCCTCCGACAACATCGGCCGTGAGGTCCGGCCCTCGAACGCGATGCAGTGGCGGATGCTGCGCGACTCCTACGCCCTTGGCGCCACGGTCTACGACCTGCGCGGCATCTCCGACTCGCTGGACGAGACGGACCACCTCTTCGGCCTGATCCAGTTCAAGGTCGGCACCGGCGGCCAGGCCGCCGAGTACCTCGGAGAGTGGGACTTCCCACTGAACAAGCTGCTTCACAAGGCGCTCGACATCTACATGTCGCGCCGCTGACCCGAGGCTCTTCGCTTCGACCCCGTCGACACCTTCCATACTTCTGATACACCGCAGCCACCAGAAAGGTTCCAGGTCCGGCCATGGCGCTCACGCTCTACGTCGACACCGCGCGCTGGCGGGCGCACCACAAGCACGTGCAGGAGCAGTTCCCCGGCCTGGTCCCGGTCTGCAAGGGCAACGGCTACGGATTCGGGCACGAGCGGCTGTCGGAGGAGGCCACTCGGCTGGGCTCCGACATCCTCGCCGTCGGCACGACGTACGAGGCCGCACGCGTCAAGGACTTCTTCAGTGGTGACCTGCTGGTGCTGACGCCGTACCGCCGCGGCGAGGAGCCGGTGCCGCTGCCCGACCGTGTGATCCGCTCGGTGTCCTCGGTCGACGGGGTGTACGGCCTCGTCGGGGCCCGTGTCGTCATCGAGGTGATGTCCTCGATGAAGCGGCACGGCATCAGCGAGCAGGACCTGCCGCAGCTGCACGCCGCCATCGAGAACGTCCGGCTGGAGGGCTTCGCCATCCACCTGCCGCTGGACCGCACGGACGGCTCGGACGCCGTGGAGGAGGTCATCGGCTGGATGGACCGGCTGCGCGCGGCCCGCCTGCCGCTGCATACGATGTTCGTCAGCCACCTCAAGGCGGAGGAACTCGCCCGGTTGCAGCAGCAGTTCCCACAGACGCATTTCCGTGCCCGCATCGGCACGCGGCTCTGGCTGGGGGACCACGAGGCCACCGAGTACCGCGGCGCGGTCCTGGACGTCACACAGGTCAACAAGGGCGACCGTTTCGGCTATCGCCAGCAGAAGGCGGCCTCGGACGGCTTCCTGGTGGTCGTGGCGGGCGGTACATCGCACGGGGTGGGCCTGGAGGCCCCCAAGGCGCTGCACGGCGTCATGCCGCGCGCCAAGGGCGTCGCCCGCGCCGGCCTGGCCACGGTGAACCGCAACCTCTCCCCGTTCGTCTGGAGCGGCAAGCAGCGCTGGTTCGCGGAGCCGCCGCACATGCAGGTGTCGATCCTCTTCGTTCCCTCGGACGCGGAGGAGCCCAAGGTCGGCGACGAACTGGTGGCCCATCTGCGCCACACCACCACGCAGTTCGACCGGCTCATGGACCGCTGAGCCCCCGGGCCCCGTTCCGACGCGAAAGGCCGTACCGGCGGTGCCGGTACGGCCTTTCTCATGACCTCCTGAAACCCTGTTCGCTCAGAGCGAACCACCCTGGGGTACGGACGTGCCCTGCCCGCCCCACTCCACCTGCGGCCCCTCGAAGTCGGCCTCCGGGTGCGGCGGACGGGCCCGGGTGCCGAGGACGAAGACGTCCTCGGCGCCGTCGAGGACCCCGCCCGAGGGGTCGTCGTCCCCGGCTCGGCGCACCACGTCCCGCTCCGGCATGAGGATGTCGCGCACGACGACCGCGCACAGGTACAGCGTGCCCAGCAGGTGCACGACGATCGCCCCGTGGTAGCCGTCGGTCGGCAGACCCTTGTGGGCGTCTCCGCTGGTCGTGTACGCGAGGTACATCCAGATCCCCAGGAAGTACGCCACCTCGCAGGCCTGCCAGATCAGGAAGTCCCGCCACTTGGGGCGGGCCAGCGCGGCCAGCGGGACCAGCCACAGGACGTACTGCGGCGAGTAGACCTTGTTGGTGAGGATGAAGGCCGCCACGATCAGGAAGGCGAGCTGGGCGAAGCGCGGACGGCGCGGGGCGTACAGCGTCAGCACGGCGATACCGAGGCCGCACAGCACCACCAGCAGGGTGGCCGAGGTGTTGACGAAGTCGGTGCTCGGCGGACTGCTCGAGTTCTGGGCCCAGACGAGCCAGAAGGAGCCGAAGTCGACGCCCCGGTCATGGCTGAACTTGTAGAACTGCCACCAGCCCTCCGAGGCGAAGGCCATCACCGGCAGGTTCACCACCAGCCAGGCGACGACCGCGCCCGCCAGGGCTTTGCCGAAGTCCCGCCACTTCCCCGCGCGCCAGCACAGCACGAACAGCGGGCCGAGCAGGAAGACGGGATAGAGCTTGGCGGCCGTGGCGAGGCCCAGCAGGACGCCGAAGGCGACCGAGCGTCCGCGGGACCACATCAGCATCGCGGCGGCCGTCAGAGCGACCGCCAGCAGGTCCCAGTTGATGGTGGCGGTCAACGCGAAGGCCGGCGCGAGGGCGACCAGCAGGCCGTCCCACGGCCGCCGGGCGTGGGTGCGGGCCACACAGACGGCGATGACGGCCGCGCACACCATCAGCATCCCGGCGTTGACCATCCAGTACCACTGTTCCTGGTGCTGGATGCTGCTGCTGTGCGGGGTCAGCCAGGAGGCCACCTCCATGAAGACCCCGGTCAGTACGGGGTACTCCAGGTACGGCATGTCGCCGGGGAGTCTGTCGAAGTAGGGCACGAGGCCTTCGGCGAAGCCGCGTCCCTGGTAGAGGTGCGGAATGTCCGAGTAGCAGGCCTTCGTGTACTGCGAGCTCGCGCCGAAGAACCAGGCGCCCTGGTAGCAGGGGACCTTCTGGACCAGGCCGAGGGCGAACACACCGATCGCGACGAGCGCGACGACCCGTACGGGGGTCCACCAGGACCTCCCGAGCAGGGCACGCCGCCCGACGGGGCCGCCGATCAGCTCGCTGCCGGCCGCCGCGACCTCGTCCTCCTTGGTGGGCCGCACCGGGTCCGGCTCGTGCACGCTCGCTTGTGTCGATTCAGCACTGGGCATGAGGCACATCCTGCCGCACACGTCCAAGAAAAAGCCGAGGGCCGCCGCACCCGGTGGGTGCGGCGGCCCTTGTTTCACGTGAAACACCCTCGTGGGGCGGTCAGGCGGCTAGTTGGTCGTGCCTCCGAAGAAGCCATTTCCGCCGCCGTTGCCGTTGCCCCGGTTGCCGCCTCCCGTGCCATTGCCGTTGCCGTTGTTGTCGATGCCTGAATCGGTCGGTGACGGCGACGGACTGTTACCGCCGTCCGTACCTCCGTCGCTCGTATCGCCGCCGGTGTCGTTGCAGCCGAAGAAGCCGCAGCGCGATCGGGACGGCGTGGGAGTCGGACTGGGCTCGATGTCACTGGGCGTGGGGGACGGCGTCGGACTCGCCTCCTCGGACTCGGTGGCCGAGGGGGACGGCGTCGGGCTGGGCGCCGCGTTGACGATCTCGCCGATGGGCTCCGGCGTCGGGAACTTCTCGACCGGCATGCCCTGGAGCGCCTCCATCATGTAGTCGTGCCAGATCTCGGAGGGGAACGAGGCACCGTGGATCTTGTCCTGGCCGCCCGTGCCGTACATCTTCTCGAACTTGCGCGACTTGTTCTTCTCGTCGTCGTCCATCCGGAACATGCCGATCGCGGTGGACAGCTGCGGGGTGTAGCCGACGAACCAGGCTGACTTGTTTCCGTCGGTGGTACCGGTCTTGCCGGCCACCTCACGCCCGGGTAGCCGGGCGTTGGTGCCCGTACCCTTCTCGACCACGGTCTTGAGGACGTCCGTGACGTTGTCGGCGACGGCCGGCTCGAAGGCCTGCTTGGGCTTGTTCTCGTGCGTGTAGACCTGCCCGTCCTTGCTGTTGACCTCCAGGACGGAGAACGGGTCGTTCTGCTCACCGCTCTTGGCGAAGGTGGCGTAGGCGCCCGCCATGCGGATGGCGCTGGGGTCGGAGGTGCCGATGGAGAAGGTCGGGAAGCTGGTGCCGGCCAGGCTGTTCTCCTTCAGGCCGGCGTCCAGGGCGGCCTGCTTGACCTTGTCCAGGCCGACGTCCATGCCGAGCTGCACGAAGGCGGAGTTCACCGACTCCCGCATCGCCTCGCGCAGGTCGATCATGTAGTCCGGGGGATCTCCGAGCGAGTCGTTGCCGTCGTTGCGCTGCAGCCACTCCTTGCCCTTCTCGTTCCTCCAGACGGTCCCGTCGTAGTCCTTGATCTTGAGCTTGTTCTGACCGCTGTAGCGGCTCTTGGGCGACACCTGGGTGCGCTCGTCCTGTGCCTGCGACGCCTCCCCGTGCGGATCACGGACACCGTCACGCATGGCCGCGGCCAGCACGAAGGGCTTGAACGTCGAGCCGACCTGGGCACCGGTCGCGTCGGCGTTGTTGGTGAAGTGCCTGGTCGCGTCCTCACCGCCGTAGATCGCCACGATGGCACCCGTCTTGGGGTCCACCGAGGCCCCGCCGAACTGGACGTGCGTGTCCGTCTTCGGGCGCAGCTTGGGGTTGATATTTTCCTTCTGGACCTTTTTGACCGCGTCTTCCAGCTTCGTGACCTTCTTCTTGTTGAAGGTCGTCTTGATCGTGTAGCCACCCAGCCGCAGCTTGTCCGCGGTGATGCCGGTCTCGTCGCTGTGGGTGACCAGATAGCTGTTGGCCAGGTCCACGAGGTAGCCGATCTGACCGCTCAGCTGGGTGTTCGACCGCGGGTTCTTCCAGGCGGGGAGCGTGGTGTACTTCTCCCGCTCGGTGAGGTCCAGATGCTTTCCCTCGACCATCTTGTCGAGCGTGTCCTGCATCTGCGTCAGGGCCCGCTTGGCGTTCTTCTCCGCGGTGGCCTGGACGGGGTCGATGGAGGTCTGTCCCGCCGGGTCGTAGTACGTGGCGCCCTTGAGCGTCGCGGCCAGGAAGGCGCACTCGCCCGGGTTCAGATCGATGGCGTCCTTGTTGAAGTAGGCGCGCGCCGCCGCCTGGATACCGTAGGCACCCCGGCCGTAGTAGGCCGAGTTCAGGTAGCCCGCCAGGATCTCCTTCTTGTCGACGGTGGCGCCCACCTTGACCGAGACGAAGATCTCCCGGAACTTACGGGAGATCGTCTGCGACTGGTCGTCCAACATCGCGTTCTTCACGTACTGCTGGGTGATGGTGGAACCACCCTGGGTCTGGCCGCCGGTGGCCATGTTGAAGAACGCGCGGGCGATGCCCTTGGGGTCGACGCCGCCGTCGGAGTAGAAGGTCTTGTTCTCCTGGGAGATGACCGCCCACTGCATCGCCTCGGGGATCTGCGACAGGTTGATGATCTGCCGGTTCGTCTCACCACCCGTCGAGACCATCTGCGAACCGTCGGACCAGAGGTAGACGTTGTTCTGCGCGGTCGCGGTCTTCGCGATATCGGGCACGCCCACCATGGCGTATCCGATGCCGGCGACCGCCACCAGGCTCCCCACGAAGCCGATGAACAGCCCCGTCACGAGCCTCCAGGACGGCATCCAGCGCTGCCACCCGTCCTTGCCCGCGCGCGGGTAGTCGACGAAGCGGTTCTTGGCGGGCGGCGCCGCTCGGCCACGGCCGCGCCCGGGCCCGTTCGGGCCGCCGGGCCGGCCGCGGCGGCCGCCACCTCTCTGCGCCGCCCGCCGAGCGGCGGCACGGCCCTCGTACGGGCGCTCCTCACCCCCCGCGCCGCGCGAACCCGACCTCGGACCCGGCCCGTGGGGATCGGATCCATAGGAGTCGGCAGGAGATCCGCTGGCGCCTCGCGGTGCCGCACGGCGACCGGGGGACGAGCCGGACTGGCCACGTCGGGCCGCGGCACGTCCGCCTTCCTGCGGCTGCGGCGGTTTGCGACGGTGCTCGCTCATCGAACGATTACTCCTCGGGCAGGCGCACCCTTGCGCGCCTGGAAACGGCGGCTGGTTTCCGGTCCCCCCGAAGTACGGATGTGGTCGGTCGCGTATTCACCCGTACCGCACCGGGGACGAGGACGTTCCCCAGGCGTCACATGGTTCCCGTCGGTGTGCATGGCGCACAGACTACGCACTGTCAAAACCCGCTGAGCCCCGAAGTTCACCCCAAACCAGGCAACTTGCCCCGGACCAACCTGCGATGTGATCCCGTTCACCCTGCCCCCTCTTGTCGCATCCCGGGCTGGGATCTATCGTCGTGATGTATCGAGTCGATACATCAGTGTGAGATAAGCACCGTCACGGCACCCGGAGCGGCCCCCGCCGCCACCGGATCGCGGCAGAGAGGAGGCGACGATGGGCCGGCGTTCCGGCATCCTCGAGTTCGCCGTACTCGGCCTGCTCCGCGAATCCCCGATGCACGGCTACGAGCTGCGCAAACGACTCAACACGTCACTGGGTGTGTTCCGTGCGTTCAGCTACGGGACGCTCTATCCCTGCCTCAAGACGCTGGTCGCCAACGGCTGGTTGATCGAGGAGCCGGGGAACGCTCTCGAGGACGCCGTCTCCGCCGCGCTCGCGGGGCGCCGCGCCAAAATCGTCTACCGGTTGACGGCCGAAGGTAAGGAGCACTTCGAGGAGCTGCTCTCGCAGACGGGCCCCGACACCTACGAGGACGAGCACTTCGCCGCGCGCTTCGCCTTCTTCGGGCAGACCTCGCGCGACGTACGCATGCGTGTGCTGGAGGGCCGCCGCAGCCGCCTGGAGGAGCGTCTGGAGAAGATGCGTGCCTCCCTGACGCGGACCCGGGAGCGCCTCGACGACTACACACTCGAGCTCCAGCGCCACGGAATGGAGTCCGTGGAGCGCGAAGTGCGCTGGCTGAACGAGCTCATCGAGAGCGAGCGGGCCGGGCGGGACCTCAAGGGTTCCGCCTCCGGGGGACCCGCGTCGCTGGACACCACCACTGGAGCGACGGGCGGCCTGCCCCGGTCCGGGGAGTCTCCCCGGCCGGATACGCCCGACGACACCGCCACGTGAGGTCCCGTCGGGGCTTCACCGATTACACACAGGGAGCAACCGGAATGGGTTCGGTTCGCGTAGCCATCGTCGGCGTGGGCAACTGCGCCGCGTCGCTGGTGCAGGGCGTCGAGTACTACAAGGACGCCGACCCGGCGTCCAAGGTCCCGGGTCTCATGCACGTGCAGTTCGGCGACTACCACGTGCGTGACATCGAGTTCGTCGCCGCCTTCGACGTCGACGCCAAGAAGGTCGGCCTGGACCTCGCGGACGCCATCGGCGCCTCCGAGAACAACACCATCAAGATCTGCGACGTCCCCAGCACCGGTGTGACGGTCCAGCGCGGCCACACCCTCGACGGTCTCGGCAAGTACTACCGGGAGACCATCGAGGAGTCCGCCGAGGCCCCGGTCGACGTCGTCCAGATCCTCAAGGACAAGCAGATCGACGTCCTGGTCTGCTACCTGCCCGTGGGCTCCGAGGACGCGGCGAAGTTCTACGCCCAGTGCGCCATCGACGCCAAGGTCGCCTTCGTCAACGCGCTCCCGGTCTTCATCGCCGGCACCAAGGAGTGGGCGGACAAGTTCACCGAGGCGGGCGTCCCGATCGTCGGCGACGACATCAAGTCGCAGGTCGGCGCGACCATCACGCACCGCGTCATGGCGAAGCTGTTCGAGGACCGCGGTGTCGTCCTGGACCGCACCATGCAGCTGAACGTCGGCGGCAACATGGACTTCAAGAACATGCTGGAGCGCGACCGGCTGGAGTCCAAGAAGATCTCCAAGACCCAGGCCGTCACCTCGCAGATCCCCGACCGGGACCTCGGCGAGAAGAACGTCCACATCGGCCCGTCCGACTACGTGGCCTGGCTCGACGACCGCAAGTGGGCCTACGTCCGCCTCGAGGGCCGCGCCTTCGGCGACGTTCCGCTGAGCCTGGAGTACAAGCTCGAGGTCTGGGACTCCCCGAACTCCGCCGGTGTCATCATCGACGCCCTGCGCGCCGCGAAGATCGCCAAGGACCGGGGCATCGGTGGTCCGATCCTGTCGGCGTCCTCGTACTTCATGAAGTCCCCGCCGGTGCAGTACTTCGACGACGAGGCCCGCGAGAACGTGGAGAAGTTCATCCGCGGCGAGGTCGAGCGCTAGAGAGCGCTTCGCAAAACCGCTCCTGCCAGGGCTGTTGGGCCCCCGTCCGTGTACGCCGCGCGTGCACCCGGGGGCCCTCCCACATGTGAGGCTGTGCCCCATGGCCGTCGTCCGTGACCTGCGTGTCCTGCTGCGCTTGAGGAACTTCAGGCGCCTGCTCGCCGTACGGGTGCTCTCCCAGAGCGCCGACGGCGTCTACCAGGTCGCGCTCGCCACCTACGTGGTCTTCTCCCCGGAGAAGCAGACCTCGCCCGCCGCGATCGCCTCCGCGATGGCGGTGCTGCTCCTGCCGTACTCCCTGGTCGGCCCCTTCGCGGGCGTGCTGCTGGACCGCTGGCGCCGCCGCCAGGTCTTCCTCTACGGCAACCTGGCGCGTGCCGTGATGGCGACGGCCACGGCCGTGCTGATGGTCGCCGCCGTGCCGAGCTGGCTGTTCTACGTCTCCGCGCTGTGTGTCACCGCCGTCAACCGCTTCGTCCTCGCCGGCCTGTCCGCCGCGCTGCCGCGTGTTGTCGACGCCGAGCGGCTGGTGATGGCCAACTCCCTGTCGCCGACCGCCGGTTCCCTGGCCGCGTTCGCGGGTGGCGGTCTCGCCTTCGCCGTACGGCTGGTGGGAGCGGACTCCGACGCGGCCGTGGTGCTGCTGGGGGCCGCCCTGTATCTGTGCGCGGCCCTGGCCTCGCTGCTCATGGCACCGGATCTGCTCGGGCCCGACCGGGAGCCGAAGCGGCCACGGCTGGGCACGGCACTGACCGTCACCGCACGCGACCTGATGGCGGCTGTCCGGCACCTCGCCGCGCCGTCACGGCGGCGGGCCGCCTGGGCGCTGGCCTCGATGACGCTGATGCGGTTCTGCTACGGGGCACTGACCGTCCTGGTGCTGATGCTGTGCCGCTACGGCCTGGCCTCGAACACACGGGAGGGATTGCGTCTGCTCGGGCTGGCACTGGCCCTCTCCGGCGTCGGCTTCTTCGCGGCCGCCGTGGTGACACCGTGGGCGGCGGGCCGGCTCGGGCCGGCACGCTGGATCGCCGTGTGCGCCGGTTGCGCCGCGGTTCTCGAGCCCGCGCTGGGCCTGCCGTTCGCCGCGGGTCCTTTGCTGGTCGCGGCGTTCGTGCTGGGGCTGACCACCCAGGGCGCCAAGATCGCCACGGACACGATGGTGCAGTCTGCGGTCGCCGACGGTTTCCGCGGCCGGATCTTCTCCGTGTACGACGTGCTGTTCAACGTGGCCTTCGTCGGCGCCGCGGGGGTCGCCGCGCTGATACTCCCGACGGACGGCCGCTCGGCCGCACTCGTCGTCCTGGTCGCCGTGATCTATGGAGCGGTCGCGGCAGCTATGACCCGCTTTGTAGGCCGGTAAGTGTCACATCAATGACACAGAGTCCCCCGCGGGCTACGGCAGTGTCAGTCCTGACCTGTAACTTACGTGCGTCTTATTTCGACAGCATGTTCCAGCCATCATGCTCAAGTTCCAGGGGGATCCCCAAGTGACCACTCCGCCGCCCCAGGGCCAGAACCCGCACGCCCAGGCGCCCACCGCTCCCCTGGGGCAGCAGCCCGGTCAGCCCGTAGCCCCGCAGCAGCCCTACCCGCCGCAGGCGCCGTACGCCCCCTTCCCGCAGCAGCAGGGTGCACCGGTCCCGCCGCCCGTTCCGCAGAAGTCCGGGAGCAAGAAGGCGCTGCGCATCATCGGGGCGATTGTCGTCGCTGTCGCCATCTTCCTCGTCAAGTTCGGTATCGGCTGGTGGTTCAGCCAGAGCGACGCCGAGACGACCTCGGTGGGTGCCTGCCTGCACAACAAGGGAACCGACTCCGACCCCGATCTCAAGGAGGTCGGTTGCTCCTCGGGTGAGGCCGAGTACAAGGTGATCCAGAAGTTCGACGGCTCCTCCGACGAGAACAAGTGCGAAAGCGTCAAGGGGTGGACCGTCTCCTACGTCCAGACCGGAGGCGGGCACGACGTGGTGCTGTGCCTGAAGGAGACCGGCGCCGGCGCGGGGCAGTAGCAGCCGTATGACCCATGACGAAGGGGCGATGTTTCACGTGGAACATCGCCCCTTGGTGTTTCCCGGGCTCGTGTTTCACGTGAAACACGAGCCCTCTTCGCACGGCCTCAGCCCTGCTCCTCCTGCTCGGCCCACCACTCCTTGAGCGCCGCCACCGCCGCGTCGTGCCCCATCGGGCCGTTCTCGAGACGGAGCTCCAGCAGGTACTTGTACGCCTTGCCGACGGCCGGTCCGGGCTTGACGCCGAGGATCTCCATGATCTGGTTGCCGTCGAGCTCCGGGCGGATCGCGTCGAGCTCCTCCCGCTCCTGAAGCTGGGCGATGCGCTCCTCCAGGCCGTCATACGCCCGGGACAGCACACCCGCCTTGCGCTTGTTGCGGGTGGTGCAGTCCGAGCGGGTCAGCTTGTGAAGGCGATCGAGCAGCGGGCCGGCGTCGCGGACATAGCGGCGCACCGCCGAGTCCGTCCACTCTCCGGTGCCGTAGCCATGGAAACGCAGATGGAGTTCGACCAGCCGTGAAACGTCCTTCACCAGCTCGTTGGAGTACTTCAGCGCGGTCATACGCTTCTTGGTCATCTTCGCGCCGACCACCTCGTGATGGTGGAAGGAGACCCGGCCGTCCTTCTCGAAGCGGCGCGTGCGCGGCTTGCCGATGTCGTGCAGAAGGGCGGCAAGGCGGAGGGTCAGGTCGGGCTCCTCCTCCAGCGCCATCGCCTGCTCCAGCACGATCAGCGTGTGGTCGTAGACGTCCTTGTGCCGGTGGTGCTCGTCCCTCTCCAGACGCAGGGCGGGCAGCTCAGGCAGGACATGACCGGCCAGACCGGTGTCGACGAGCAGGGTCAGGCCCTTGCGCGGGTGGGCCGACAGGACCAGCTTGTTCAGCTCGTCCCGGACCCGCTCGGCCGAGACGATCTCGATGCGCCCCACCATCTCCTTGATCGCCGTCACGACCTCCGGGGCGACGGCGAAGTCGAGCTGGGCGGCGAAACGCGCGGCCCGCATCATGCGCAGCGGATCGTCCGAGAAGGACTCCTCGGGTGTGCCCGGGGTGCGCAGCACACGTGCCTCGAGGTCGCCGATCCCACCGTGCGGATCGATGAACGTCTTCTCCGGCAGCGCGACGGCCATGGCGTTGACCGTGAAGTCACGGCGGACGAGGTCCTCCTCGATGGAGTCGCCGTACGACACCTCGGGCTTGCGCGAAGAGCGGTCGTAGGCCTCCGACCTGTAGGTGGTCACCTCGATCTGGAAGCACCGGTCGACGTCCCCGACGCGGGCCTGCTTCTGTGCCCCGACGGTGCCGAAGGCGATCCCGACCTCCCAGACGGCGTCCGCCCAGGGCCGCACGATCTTCAGTACGTCCTCGGGGCGGGCGTCGGTCGTGAAGTCCAGGTCGTTGCCGAGCCGGCCGAGCAGCGCGTCCCGGACCGAGCCGCCGACCAGGGCGAGGGAGAACCCGGCCTCCTGGAAACGGCGCGCGAGGTCGTCGGCGACGGGGGCCACCCGCAGCAGCTCGCTCACCGCGCGCTGCTGCACCTGGCTCAGGGCAGGGGAAGTGTCTTCGTTGGCGTTCGGCACAACAGAAAAGGGTACGTGGCCCGGGCACGCGGCCGCGCCGTCATTGTTCGGGGGCCGGGCTCGGCCGATGCGCGGAAACGGCACCATCGGGGCCGCGGCGGCAGACCCGGTGGACTCCTTATTGCTTATTACCGACTCAAGCCATGCCTTTGTGACGTAACGAACAGCATCCCGGGATACAGGCATATCCAGGGCGTCCACCAGCGTCCAACGATCATGTGACCGCCTCCGAGGCACTTCCCCTCGGCGCACATCGTTACCATGCGTGGACGCACATTCCGACGACCACTGACGACGAGGGACGGGCGAGCGCGTGGCCGAGGCGGCAGACTTCCAGGGGACCAGTCCCTCACCTGCCCGCCGCCGGCTGCGGCGTGCCGGGGCGCTGCTCGCTGGAGCACCGCTGCTGGCCGCTCTGCTCCAGCTGCCCGCCGCACCGTCCGTACACGCCGCCGGGCAGGAGTCCCCGCAGGCCGCATCGGGCTCGCGCACGGTGGCCGTCTCTCTCGACTCGCTCAGTCCCAGCGCCCCCACGGACGGGAACACACTGACCGTCTCCGGCACGGTGACGAACAAGGGCAAGCAGGCCGTCACCGACGCCCATGTGGGCCTGCGTCTGGGGCCGGAGCTGAACACCCGCTCGGCGATCGACACCGTGGCCCAGCGCACCACATTCGATCCGGGCGCCGACGGGCCCGAGATCGGCGGCAAGTACGTCCAGAAGTTCACCCGGCTCACTCCGGGCGTGGCCGAGCACTTCAGCATCTCCGTGCCGGTCGGCAAGCTGAACCTCGTCACGAACGGCGTCTACGAACTCTCCGTCTCGCTGTCCGGCCAGACCTCCGTCCAGCCCTGGGAGCAGGTCCTGGGCATCCAGCGCACGTTCCTGCCGTGGCAGCCGGACGAGGCGGGCACGAAGACGAAGACGACCTATCTGTGGCCGCTCGTGTCCAGCATCCACATGACGGCCGAGACGGGCCCCGGCGCACAGCAGACACCGGTCTTCCTCGACGACGGCCTCGCCAAGGACATCGCTCCCGGCGGGCGCCTGGAGCAGATGCTGTCGCTGGGCAAGGCCCTCGACGTCACCTGGGTGATCGACCCCGACCTCTTGGCGTCCGTCGACGCCATGACCCGCAACTACCGCATCCAGGCCGGCGACGGCACGTCCGTGCCGGGCACCCATCAGGATGTCGCCAAGAAGTGGCTGGCCGAGCTCCAGCAGGCGGTGGCGGGCAAGGACGTCGTGGCACTTCCCTTCGCCGACCCGGACCTGGCCTCCCTCGCCCACCACGGCACGAGTGTCACCGGCTCACTGAGTCAGCTCAAGGACGCCACCGACGTCGCCGCCAGCACGGTGGAGACGGTGCTCCACGTGAAACCGAGCACGGACTTCGCCTGGCCCGTGGACGGCGCCATCGACGGTTCGATCGTCAAGGTCGCCACCTCCGCGGGCGCCGACAAGGTCATCACACGCAGCGACAGCCTCCAGGAGACCAGCGGGCTGACCTACACGCCCTCCGCCGCCCGCCCGATCGGCGGCGGCACCACGGCGGTCGTCGCGGACGCCCGCCTGTCGACGGCGTTTGAGGGCGACCTGACACAGGCCGGCGCCACCACGCTCGCCGTGCAGGAGTTCCTCGCCCAGAGCCTGGAGCTGGACAACCAGACGAGCATGCAGCGCAGCATCGTCGTGGCCCCGCAGCGCATGCCCACCGGGGACCAGGCCCACGCCATGGCGCAGGCACTGACCGCCCTCCAGCAGAGCACATGGTCCCAGTCGCAGGACCTGACCGCGGCCGCCGCGGCCAAGCCGGACCCCGACGCCACCACAAAGATCCCGTCCACCGCGGACTACCCCTCCTCGCTGCGCAAGAAGGAGATCGGGCGAACCGCCTTCTGGACGATCGCCAGAACGCAGGACAAGGTCGACAACTTCAAGGTCGTCCTCACCGACCCGTCCCGGGTCGCCACGCCCTTCGGACGGGCCATAAACCGTGAGATGGCCACGTCCTGGCGCGGCAGGTCCGGCGAGGCGACGAACTTCCGCGACGGCGTGGAGGCGTACCTCGACGACCTCTCCGAGCAGGTCAAGCTGATCGACAAGTCGGAGACGAAGCTCTCCGGCCGCAGCGCCACGATCCCGGTGACCGTACAGAACAACCTGGTCCAGGGCGTCGACCACCTGGTGCTGCGCCTCACCTCGACCAACCCCACCCGCCTCAAGATCGGCGGCAAGGCGTACGCGGAGCAGGGCGTCGCGGTCTCGGGCGGGCACAGCCAGTCCGTGAAGTTCACCACGTCGGCCAACGCCAACGGCCCCGTGACGGTGGTCGCCCAGCTCTACACGCAGGACGGCCGGGAATACGGCGCGCCCGTCACCTTCGACGTGAAGGTCACCGAGATCACGGCCACGGTGATGCTGGTCATCGGCGGCGGCGTCCTGCTGCTCGTCCTCGCCGGCTTCCGCATGTACACCCAGCGCAAGCGCGCGGCGGCCAAGGAGGCCGCCCAGGACCCGCAGGACGCCGAAAGCGGTGGGGAAGCCACCGGAGAAGAAGCCGGTGACGGCGCGGACGAGTCGGAAAGCGGCACGCCGGAGAACCCCGAAGGCACCGCCGGTCGTCTCACAGAAGAGTCCGGCACCCGGTCCCGGGCAGACGCCCCGGAGCAGCCGAGTGACCCGACACCAAACACCGCAGCGGAAAGCACAGACCCGTCCGGCACGGGTGAGAAGGTGGACCGTTGAGGATGTCGTGGCCCGGAGGGCCCGGGACGATGAGGTGGGGTAAGCATGAACGCGCCGTACGACGGTGACCGCGGCCAGGCCGTGGGCGGCCCGGGCCACCCCGACGCGCCGCCGCCCGGACACGGCCAGCTGCCGCCGCAGCCTCCCGCGGACATGTATCTCCAGGACGCCTACGACGACGACCCCTACCGGGCGCAGGACCTCACCGCCCAGGATCCGGTCGACGAGGCGCTCTACGACCGTGCCGCGCACCCTCCGCCTCCCCCGGGCACGAACGGGCCGCAGCAGCCCCTGTACGGCCGCCCCGCGCCCTCGCCGTACGCCCCCGACCCCCGCGTGTGGGCGCAGACCCCGCCGCCGGAGCCGTCGGGCCCCACACAGCACCTGCCGCAGGGCGAGGATCCCCGCACCACGCAGTTCGTGGGCGTCGACGACCTGGTCAGCCACGCCGGTGAGGAGCACCACGAGCCGGACGCCTTCGCCCACCTCTTCCGGGACCAGCAGCACGGCGGGCGTCCGGACATGCACCAGGGCGGGTACGGCCACCAGGGCCCGGGACAGCACGGCTACCAGCCACCGCAGGACATGAGTGGACGCCCGCAGATGGCGGTCCCCTCGGTTCCCGGTCCCGCCGCCCCGGCACCGGGATCCGGTCCGGGACCGATGGGGCCGTACGGCTCCGCACCGGCCGTCGCCGAGGCCCCCGCCCCGGAGGCCGAGCCCGCCCCCGCTCCGGCGGCGAAGAAGGGCGGGAAAGCCTCAGGACTGCTGAAGTCGAGCGCCGTCATGGCGGCGGGCACGATGGTCTCCCGGCTCACCGGGTTCATCCGCTCGGCGATGATCGTGGCCGCGCTGGGCACGGCCCTGCTGGGCGACACCTTCCAGGTGGCCTACCAGCTGCCGACGATGATCTACATCCTGACCGTCGGTGGCGGCCTGAACTCCGTGTTCGTCCCGCAGCTCGTGCGCGCCATGAAGGAGGACGACGACGGGGGCGAGGCGTTCGCCAACCGGCTGCTCACGCTGGTGATGGTCGCACTGGGCGCGCTCACCGCCCTCACGATGTTCGCGGCGCCGCTCCTGGTGCGGATGCTCTCCAACCCGGTCGCCAGCAATCCGGCGGCCAACGAGGTCGGCGTCACCTTCACCCGGTACTTCCTGCCCTCGATCTTCTTCATGGGCGTTCACGTGGTGATGGGGCAGATCCTCAACGCCCGGGGCAAGTTCGGCGCGATGATGTGGACGCCGGTCCTGAACAACATCGTCATCATCGTCACCCTCAGCACGTTCCTGTGGGTCTACGGCACGTCCGCCAACTCCCACATGACCGTCACGAACATCCCGCCGGAGGGCCAGCGCCTGCTGGGCGTCGGCGTGCTCCTCGGCCTCGTGGTGCAGGCACTCGCGATGATCCCGTACCTGCGCGAGACCGGGTTCAAGCTCCGTCTGCGCTTCGACTGGAAGGGGCACGGCCTCGGCAAGGCGGCCATGCTCGCCAAGTGGACGGTCCTCTTCGTCCTCGCCAACCAGGCGGGCGCCCTGGTGGTCACCCAGCTGGCCACCGCCTCGGTGGCCAACACGCACATCGACGGCACCGGCTTCAGCGCCTACGCCAACGCCCAGCTGATCTGGGGACTGCCCCAGGCCATCATCACGGTCTCGCTGATGGCCGCCCTGCTGCCCCGCCTCTCGCGCTCGGCCGCCGAGAACGACGCCGGCGCCGTCCGCGACGACATCTCGCAGGGTCTGCGGACGACGGCGGTCGCGATCGTGCCCATCGCCTTCGGGTTCCTCGCCCTCGGCATCCCCATGTGCACGCTGATCTTCGGCTCCTCGGGCACCGGGGCCGCCACCAACATGGGCTACATGCTGATGGCGTTCGGGCTCGGCCTGATCCCGTACTCCGTGCAGTACGTCGTCCTGCGGGCCTTCTACGCCTACGAGGACACCCGCACGCCCTTCTACAACACGGTCATCGTGGCCGCCGTCAATGCGGGTGCCTCAGTCCTCTGTTACCTGCTGCTTCCGGCCCGCTGGGCCGTGGCCGGCATGGCGGCCGTGTACGGTCTCGCATACGCGATCGGTGTCGGCGTCGCCTGGCGCCGGCTGCGCCAGCGGCTGGGCGGCGACCTCGACGGCTCCCGGGTGCTGCGGACGTACGCACGGCTGTGCATCGCCTCGGTGCCGGCGGCACTGATCAGTGGAGCGGCCTGCTACGGCATCGGCCACTCGCTGGGCCAGGGTGTCTTCGGGTCGTTCGTCGCGCTGTTGGCCGGCGGAGCACTGCTGCTCGGAGTCTTCTTCGTCGCCGCCCGCCGGATGCGCATCGAGGAGATCAACGGGCTCGTGGGCATGGTCCGCGGGCGCCTGGGACGTTGAGTCGGGGGTAGGCGCACAACCATCGTCCGCAGCCGTGTGTCGTGCATAGCGGCGGACTGTGGGCACAATTGGATTCGGCGTCGGACAGCGCGCGATGGATGGGGAGGCAGGAGCGACGGTGGCGGAACGGATCACGGCTGCCGTCGACGTGGCAGACAACAGCGGCGAGCAGCCGCTGACCGCCGAGGCGGACCAGTCCACGTCCGACGGGGTGGCCCAGAATCGCAAGCGGGGCACGGACCACGACGAGTCAAAGGGGAGCGGCGGGACGGAAGGGCCCGGGAGGAAGACCTCACCGCCCGAACTTCACAGCGGTCACAAGCTGGCCGGACGTTACCGCCTCGAGGAGTGCGTCACCCGTCTGGACGGATTCAGTAGTTGGCGAGCTGTCGACGAGAAACTCCGTCGCGCCGTCGGGGTGCACATCCTGCCCGCCGACCATGCGCGAGCCCGGTCCGTGCTGGCCGCGGCCCGCTCCTCGGCACTGCTCGGCGATCCCCGCTTCGTGCAGGTGCTCGACGCCGTCGAGGAGAACGACCTCGTCTACGTCGTCCACGAGTGGCTGCCCGACGCGACGGAGCTGACCACACTTCTGGCCTCGGGCCCCCTGGAGCCGCACGACGCCTACCAGTTGGTCAGCCAGACCGCCTCCGCCATGGCTGCCGCGCATCGCGAGGGCCTGGCCCATCTGCGCCTGAACCCCAACGCCGTCCTGCGCACCTCCACCGGTCAGTGGCGGATCCGCGGCCTTGCCGTGAACGCCGCGCTGCGCGGCATCAGTTCCGACACCCCGCAGCGCACGGACACCGAGGCGATCGGCGCCCTGCTGTACGCGGCGCTCACCCAGCGCTGGCCGTACGAGAGCGACGCCTACGGCCTGTCCGGCCTGCCCAAGGACATCGGCCTCATCCCCCCCGACCAGGTGCGCGCGGGCGTCCACCGCGGTCTGTCCGAACTCGCCATGCGCGCCCTCGCCAACGACGGCGCCACCGCCTCCCGCCACGAGTCGGCGTGCACCACGCCGGAGGAACTGGTGAAGGCGATCGGCGAGATGCCGCGCATCCGCCCCCCGGAGCCGACGTTCACGGCGCCGCCGGAGTACCAGAGCACGTCGTACCAGCAGGGCTCCTACGGCCGTCCGTCACCGCATCCCGGCGTCACCCAGCCGGTCCCGGCCCCGCCGCCTCCGCTGCAGAGCCGCACCGGCAAGGCCCTGAAGTGGGCCGTCTCGGCCCTCCTCATCGCGGCCCTGGGCCTGGGCAGCTGGCAGCTCGCGGATGCGCTGCTGGACCGGGGCGGCAATTCCGACGACACCCAGACGCAGACGCAGGACGGCAGCGACAAGAAGGACAAGCAGCCGAAGCCGGCCCAGCCGATCCAGATCCAGGGGGCGCGGGAGTACGTCGCGAAGGGGGACGCCCAGCACCCCAATGACGTCGCCAAGACGTACGACGGAGACAGTTCGACGTACTGGCGGACCAGCAGCTTCCTCGACGGTCCGGTCCTGGCGCCTTACAAGCCGGGCGTGGGCATCGTCTATGACCTGGGCGCGGCCAAGGAGCTCTCCACGGCGACCATAGGGCTCTACTACGGCGGGCCCCACACCACGGTCGAGCTGTACGCGGCGGATTCCCTGACGCCTTCCTCGCTGAGCTCGATGGAGAAGATCGGCATGGTCACCACGAGCGGGACCACCGCCACCGTGAAGGTCACCAAGCAGGTGAAGACCCAGTACGTGCTGGTGTGGCTCACCGCCCTGCCGTTCGCTTCCGGGGACCAGTACAGCAACAGCGGATACAAGCAGGGCATCACCGACGTGAAACTCTTGGGCTGACATCCCACCGAGGGGGAAGGGGTCAGATGGCGGACGGCGCCGGATACGGCGGTGCGAGCGATCAGGAACTGCTTTCCCGTCATGTGGAGGGCGACCCCGAAGCCTTCGGTGAGCTCGTACGCCGTCACCGCGACCGTCTCTGGGCGGTCGCCCTGCGCACGCTGGGCGACCGCGAGGAGGCCTCTGACGCCGTGCAGGACGCGTTCGTCTCCGCCTACCGGGCCGCGGGCACCTTCCGCGGCCAGTCGGCCGTCACGACCTGGCTGCACCGGATCACGGTGAACGCCTGCCTGGACCGGGTCCGCAAGGCCGCCTCCCGCAAGACCTCGCCCGTGAGTGACACCGAGCGCCTGGAGCAGTTGCTGGAGCCGCACGAGTCGGCCTCGGCGCCCGCCGAGAGGAACGACGTGCAGCGGCAGCTCGTCGAGGCGCTGGACACGCTCCCGCCGGACCAGCGCGCCGCCCTGGTGCTCGTGGACATGCAGGGCTACCCGGTCGCCGAGGCCGCCCGCATCCTCGATGTGCCGACCGGAACGGTGAAGAGCCGTTGCGCCCGGGGCAGAGCCAGGCTCCTGCCGCTGCTCACCCATCTACGACCGGGACGTACCGGAGACGAGAAGGAATCAGACGCGGGACGGAACCGCGCGCAGGGGACATCCGTCCCACCGGCGACGGAGCCTGAGGGCAGACACCCGCGGGGCACGGGATCAAGCGATTCAGCTGCTGTGAAGGGCGGAGGTGGGCGAGCGTGACATCCACGACAGACGAGGCCGGGCACCCGGACGTCACGGAGATCTCCGACCTCACCGAAGGCCTCCTCACCCCCTCCCGGACCACAGACCTCCGGCGCCATCTGGACGAGTGCGAGCTGTGCGCCGATGTCCACGCGTCGCTGACGGAGGTCCGTGACCTGCTCGGCACCCTCCCGGATGTGCCCGCCATGCCGGCCGACGTGGCGGATCGTATCGATGCGGCTCTCGCGGCCGAGACCACCGTCGACGGTGGCGTGCGTGTTTCACGTGAAACTTCGGCCGCGGACCGCCCCTCCGGTCACCCTCGCGCCTCCAGCACCGGACCGGGCCGCAAGACGGGCACCCGGCGGGGACGCCGCAGGGTTGCCGTTCTGGGGTCCGTCGTCGCCCTCGCCGCCCTGGGCGTGACGTCCGTGGTACTGGCGACGCTCCACGACGACAACGCAGCCGACACCGCTGCGCACGGCCGTCCAAGCGCGTCCGCGGACACCTTCTCCGCGGGCACCTTCAAGAACGAGGTGGCCGATCTCCTCGGCCAGGAGCAGCAGAGCGACACCCATGCCCCGCACAGCTTCGGAGTGGACTCCGCTCCTGGTACCGGCACCGAACAGCCGAAGCTGTTGAAGAGCCGGCCCCCGACGGTCCCCTCGTGCGTGCGGCAGAGCATCAACGACAGCGGCATCCCGATCGCGGCCCGGGCGGGCATCTACGACGGCAAGGACGCCTATCTCGTCGTGCTGCCCGACGCCTCCGGCGACAGCACCCACGTCACGGCCTACCTGGTCGACGCGACCTGTGTCCGCCACCCGGCGGTCGCGGCCAAGGTGCTGCTGTCGCACTCCTACGCGCGTTCCTGAGCCGACACGCTCGGCTCCTCGCGCTGCGGGGCTCCCTTGTGCTGGCGCCCCTCCGTGTGCCCCGGCGCACCGGGAATGCGCGCCCCTTAGGATCCGTTGGGTGGGGTGAGAGCTGTGAGAGAGGCTCCCACCGGCCGTACGACACAGTCCAGAGACGAGGAATCAAGCCGTGAGCGATGTCCGTAACGTGATCATCATCGGCTCCGGGCCCGCCGGCTACACGGCGGCGCTCTACACCGCGCGCGCGTCGCTGAAGCCGCTGGTTTTCGAGGGTGCGGTCACCGCGGGTGGTGCTCTGATGAACACCACCGACGTGGAGAACTTCCCCGGCTTCCGCGACGGAATCATGGGCCCCGATCTCATGGACAACATGCGTGCGCAGGCCGAGCGTTTCGGCGCCGAGCTCATCCCGGACGACGTGGTCTCCGTCGACCTGAGCGGTGAGATCAAGACCGTCACGGACACCGCGGGCACGGTGCACCGGGCGAAGGCCGTCATCGTCACCACCGGCTCGCAACACCGCAAGCTCGGTCTGCCGAACGAGGACACGCTCTCCGGCCGGGGGGTCTCCTGGTGCGCCACCTGCGACGGATTCTTCTTCCGGGAGCAGGACATCGCCGTGATCGGTGGCGGTGACACCGCCATGGAGGAAGCCACCTTCCTCTCCCGGTTCGCCAAGTCCGTCACGGTCGTCCACCGCCGGGACAGCCTGCGTGCCTCCAAGGCGATGCAGGAGCGTGCCTTCGCCGACCCGAAGATCAAGTTCGTCTGGGACAGCGAGGTCGCGGAGATCCAGGGCGACCAGAAGCTCTCCGGCCTGAAGCTGCGCAACGTCAAGACCGGCGAGCTCTCGGACCTGCCGGTGACGGGCCTGTTCATCGCGATCGGCCACGACCCGCGTACGGAGCTCTTCAAGGGTCAGCTGGACCTGGACGAGGAGGGTTACCTGAAGGTCGACTCGCCGTCCACCCGCACCAACCTGACCGGTGTCTTCGGCGCCGGCGACGTGGTCGACCACACCTACCGCCAGGCGATCACCGCGGCCGGCACCGGCTGCTCCGCCGCCCTCGACGCCGAACGCTTCCTCGCGGCCCTCGCGGACAACGAGCAGAAGGCCGAGTCCGAGAAGTCCACCGTCTGAGATCCCACCACCCCACCGCACGACCAGTTAAGGAGCCCGCTGTGGCCGGCACCCTGAAGAACGTGACCGACGACTCCTTCGAGCAGGACGTCCTGAAGAGCGACAAGCCCGTCCTGGTGGACTTCTGGGCCGCTTGGTGCGGTCCCTGCCGCCAGATCGCTCCGTCCCTCGAGGCGATCGCCGCCGAGTACGGCGACAAGATCGAGGTCGTCAAGCTCAACATCGACGAGAACCCGAACACCGCCGCCAAGTACGGGGTCATGTCCATCCCGACCCTGAACGTGTACCAGAACGGCGAGGTCGCCAAAACCATCGTGGGCGCGAAGCCGAAGGCCGCGATCGTTCGCGACCTCGAGGACTTCGTCGCCGAGTAAGCGCGGCAGGGCCGCCGAGACGGCGGCGATGTTTCACGTGAAACACGAATGGGCCAACCCTTCCGGGTTGGCCCATTCCCATGAGGCAGCTCGCCTACAGCGGCCTCAGCGCCGGTTCCTTCTGCACGGCTCCCAGAAGCCGGTCGATCGCCATCTCCACGTCATCCTTCCAGGACAGCGTCGACCGCAGTTCCAACCGAAGCCGCGGGTGGGTCGGGTGGTGCCGGACCGTCTTGAACCCCACGGCCAGCAGATGGTCGGCGGGAAGCATGCAGGTGGGTTCCTTCCAGCGGGCGTCCCCGAACGCCTCGATGGCCTTGAAGCCCCGCCGGAGCAGGTCCTTCGCGACCGTCTGGACCATCACACGGCCCAGCCCCTGGCCCTGGTAGCCCGGCATGATGAAGCCGGTCATCAGCTGCACCGCGTCCGGAGAGACGGGGCTCGTGGGGAACGCCGTGGAATGAGGGACGTAGGCGGGGGGAGCGTAGAGAACGAAGCCCACGGGAGCGTCGTCGACATAGACGACCCGGCCGCAGGATCCCCAGTCCAGCAGGACGGCGGAGATCCACGCTTCCTTTTCCGCCGCGGCGGTGCCCGCCGTCACCGCTGCTTCGCCGCTGACGGGGTCCAGCTCCCAGAAGACACACGCACGGCAGCGCTGAGGCAGGTCTTGAAGGTTGTCCAGCGTGAGCGGTACGAGCCTACGGCCCATGGAGGCATTTCCTCGCTTCCTGCACCCACGATGCCGCGCGGGAGCCGCCGGGTGGATGCGTCATACCCGAACGCATCGTATCGACCATGCGATTGCATCGATACCGCCTGAAAGCAAAGAGCGGGCCGTGTTCCGGTACACACCGGACACGACCCGCCTGTGCCGATCGGCCGAGCCGAAAGCGTCCCTCGGACGGGCTCAGTGGGCTCAGCCCTCCGTCTCCTCGTCCAACGCCTCGTCGTCCAGAAGACTCTTCTCCATGACCGGACCCTCGCCCGGAGCCAGCGTGCCGAGGATGCGTTCCAGGTCCTCCATGGAGGCGAACTCGACGGTGATCTTGCCCTTCTTCTGTCCCAGGTCGACCTTCACCCGCGTCTCGAAACGGTCGGACAGACGCGTCGCGAGATCGGACAGGGCCGGAGAGACCTGCCCACCGGCACGCGGGCCCTTGGAACGAGGAGCCGCCGGCCGCGACCCCATCAACGTCACGATCTCCTCGACCGCCCGCACCGACAGTCCCTCGGCGACGATCCGATGGGCCAGCCGGTCCTGCTCCTCCGAGTCCTCGACGGAGAGCAGCGCCCGCGCGTGTCCGGCCGAAAGAACCCCCGCGGCGACCCGGCGCTGCACGGCCGGCGAGAGCTTCAGCAGACGCAGGGTGTTGGAGACCTGCGGGCGGGACCGGCCAATCCGGTCCGCCAACTGGTCGTGCGTGCAGTTGAAGTCTCTCAGCAGCTGGTCGTAGGCGGCTGCCTCTTCCAGCGGGTTCAGCTGGGCCCGGTGCAGGTTCTCCAACAGGGCGTCCAGGAGAAGCTTCTCGTCATCCGTAGCCCGCACGATCGCCGGAATGGCTGCGAGCCCCGCCTCACGGCAGGCCCGCCAGCGCCGCTCGCCCATGATGAGCTCGTAGCGCGCGGGACCGAGCTGCCGGACGACGACGGGCTGGAGGAGCCCGACCTCCTTGATCGAGGTGACAAGCTCGGCCAGCGCGTCCTCGTCGAAGACCTCACGCGGCTGACGCGGGTTCGGCGTGATGGAGTCGAGGGGGATCTCGGCGAAGTGGGCGCCCATCACAGACGCGGTCACCTCAGCCGCACTGTTCGCCTGCGGCTGAGAGGTTTCACGTGAAACAGGCGGCAGCGTGGTCACCTTCGCCGCCGCCACACCCCGGTCAGCCCGGTCGCTCCGGTCACCGGTCATCACCGGGACGACCGTGGACGACGCGGAGCCCGCGCCCCCCGCCGTCGCCGGGGCCGACGGTTTCTCCCCGGTCGGGGCAGCGGGGATCAGCGCGCCTAGCCCGCGGCCCAACCCCCTCCGTCGCTCGCTCACTGCATCCCCTCCACCATGCTCGGATCACCCTGTGCGCCGATGTGGGCGTGCGTGGCGTCGTAGCCGACACCGACGCCCCTCAGCGCGATTTCTCGTGCCGCCTCAAGATAGGAGAGGGCACCGCTTGATCCTGGATCGTAAGTCAGCACCGTCTGCCCATAGCTCGGCGCCTCGGAGATACGGACCGAGCGGGGAATGCTCGTCCGCAGCACCTCTTCACCGAAGTGGCTGCGCACCTCTTCCGCGACCTGGGACGCCAGACGCGTCCGGCCGTCGTACATGGTGAGCAGGATGGTCGACACATGCAGGGCGGGGTTGAGGTGCCCCCGGACCAGGTCGACATTGCGCAGCAACTGGCCCAGGCCCTCCAGCGCGTAGTACTCGCACTGGATCGGGATGAGGACCTCCTGGCCGGCGACGAGCGCATTGACCGTCAGCAGACCCAGTGAGGGCGGGCAGTCGATGAGGATGTAGTCCAGCGGCTGCTCGTAGGCCTGGATCGCCCGCTCAAGCCGACTCTCCCGCGCCACCAGGGACACCAGCTCGATCTCCGCACCGGCGAGATCGATCGTGGCGGGGGCGCAGAAGAGGCCCTCCACATCGGGGACGGGCTGGACGACCTCGGCCAGCGGCCTGCTCTCCACCAGGACGTCATAGATGGAGGGGACTTCGGCGTGATGGTCGATACCCAGCGCCGTGGAGGCATTGCCCTGCGGGTCGAGATCGACCACCAGGACACGGGCACCGTGCAGAGCCAGCGAAGCGGCAAGGTTGACGGTCGTCGTCGTCTTGCCCACGCCACCCTTCTGGTTGGCGACCACCATGACGCGGGTCTGTTCGGGCTGGGGTAGACCCTCGCCGGCGCGACCCAGAGCCTCGACCGCCAGTTGGGCAGCACGACCGATGGGAGTGTCGTCCATCGGGGGTGGCGTTTCACGTGAAACATCCTCCCCCATCGATTCGGTACGGGGACCGGGGACCGGTTCGGTCATCGGTCCCGCGATGTTGGCGTCGGACCGCAAGGATTCACTCTCCTCGACTTCAGGCTCGCAATGAACAGAGCCTCCCATGCCTTCGGGGTCGTGAACCAGTGAGGCCTGACGTTCTGTGGAGAAATCCACCTCTGTGGACATCTCCGTTCCCTGTCCGAGCGAACCGAGAGGCTTGCGGTTGCGAGGTTGGGCCGCAGCGCGGCCACGGTCGATGATGCCGTGCAGCAGTGAGCGACGTTTCACGTGAAACACGATGCACAGCACCCGTGGCCGGACTGTCGCGACACTCCGGCATGTGGAGGTTTGGCAGCTTGTGTGGAGTACGGATGCCTATCGGCGCCGCCGCGTCCGTCCCGTCCGCGCAGCCTTCGCTCTCTTGGCCGCGAAGCGTACGCCGCCCGGGCTCTCTCCGACCTCGACCCGCACGACGGTGGAGAGAGGATCCACGATGCCCTCACCCACATGCAGGACGGAGGTCTCCACCGCGCCGAGCTTGCTCAGGGCGGCGGCCGAGCTCTTCAGCTCCTCCTCCGCGGTGTCCCCCTTGAGGGCGAGCATCTCCCCGTAGGGGCGCAGCAGCGGGATGCCCCACGTGGCCAGGCGGTCCAGCGGCGCAACCGCGCGGGCGGTCACCACATGCACCGGCGGAAGCTGACCCATCACTTCCTCGGCACGCCCCCGGACGACGGTGACATGGTCGAGCCCCAGCAGCTCCACGACCTCGGTGAGGAAGTTGGTGCGCCGCAGCAGCGGCTCCAGCAGCGTGATCTTCAGGTCCTCCCGGACCAGGGCCAGGGGAATGCCCGGCAGACCGGCGCCCGAGCCGACGTCGCACACCGTCACCCCCTCGGGAACCACCTCCGAGAGCACGGCACAGTTCAGCAGATGCCGCTCCCACAGACGGGGTACCTCACGGGGGCCGATGAGCCCTCGCTGCACTCCTGCCTCGGCCAGCAGCTCGGCGTACCGGACCGCATCCGCGAAGCGATCACCAAATACGTCACGTGCCTGCTCGGGCGCAGGGGGGAGCTCCGCTTCTGCCGTCACGGGGACCGTCCTTCCGTACCGCATCGGCGCTCTCGACGCCGACCATCAGAACTACGAGGCTGACAAAGTAGTACGGCCCCGCCTGCACAACAGACGGGGCCGGTGGAACGTGGGACCGCTCAGGCGGGCAGCACGACGACGAAGCGCTGCGGCTCCTCGCCCTCCGACTCGCTGCGCAGGCCGGCGGCCTTGACCGCGTCGTGCACGACCTTGCGCTCGAACGGAGTCATCGGCCTCAGCTTCACGGGCTCGCCGCTGCTCTTGGCCTCGGCGGCGGCCTTCGCGCCCAGCTCGGACAGCTCGGTCCGCTTCTTGGCGCGGTAGCCCGCGATGTCCAACATCAGACGGCTGCGGTCGCCGGTCTCCCGGTGCACGGCCAGGCGCGTGAGCTCCTGCAGTGCCTCCAGCACCTCACCGTCACGGCCGACCAGCTTCTGCAGGTCGCGACCGCTGGTGTCGCTGATGATCGAGACAGAGGCGCGGTCGGCCTCGACATCCATGTCGATGTCACCGTCGAGGTCGGCGATGTCCAGTAGACCCTCGAGGTAGTCCGCCGCGATCTCGCCCTCCTGCTCCAGGCGGGTCAGGGCGTCTGCGCCCTCGGCAGCGGCGGAGGTGGTGCCTTCCGTCACGGGGTGGGCTCCTTCTTACTTCTTGGACGGGGACTTGGGCCGCTGCGGACCCTTGCGCTGTCCGGACTGGGCCTTGCTGCGGGTGCCGTTGCCGGGCTTGGAGGCGGCCTTCTTCGAGCCGGCGGCCGGAGCGTCCGCCGGCTCGTCGGACTTGGTCAGCGACGGAGACTCCGTCTCCTCGCCGGCCGACTTCGTACCACCCGACTGGCGCTGCGCCTTGGTCTGCCGCTTGGGCTGCTGGCGCCGGGGAGCGGTGGCGGTGGCGGTGGTCGTACCGTCCTCGGCCCCGGCCTGCGCGACGGCGGCGCTGTCGCTCTTCACCACGGAACCGTCTGCCTGGGCCGCGAGACCCGTCTTGTTCAGACCGTGGATGAACTTGCGCTCGAACTCGTTGCGGTCCCGGCCCTTGACGACGATCGCCTTGACGATGGCCTTCTCACGCCGGTTGCGGGTCATGCCGTGGTGCGTGACGTGCTTGAAGAGCCGCTCCAGGTAGGCGGCCTGGGCCTTGGAACCCGGGGTCGGGTTGTTGTGGATGACGTACATCTGCTGGCCCATGGTCCACACGTTGGTGGTCAGCCAGTAGACGAGGACACCGACGGGGAAGTTGATACCGAAGATGGCGAACATGACCGGGAAGACGTACATCAGCATCTTCTGCTGCTGCATGAACGGCGTCTTCACCGTCGTGTCGACGTTCTTCGTCATCAGCTGGCGCTGCGTGTAGAACTGCGACGCCGACATCAGGATGATCATGACCGCGGTCACCACGCGGACGTCGGTCAGCGTGGCGCCGAGCGCGGCGACCTTGTCGGTGCCGTCCATGAACTTCGCGGCGAGCGGCGCCCCGACGATGTGCGCCTTACGGGCACTGGCCAGCAGCTGATCGTCGATGACGCCGATCGTCTTGCCCGTCGCGATGCCGTTCAGCACGTGATACAGGGCGAAGAAGAACGGGGACTGCGCCAGGATGGGAAGGCACGAGGAGAGCGGATTGGTACCCGACTCCTTGTACAGCTTCATCATCTCTTCGGACTGACGCTGCTTGTCGTTCTTGTAGCGCTCCTGGATCTTCTTCATCTCGGGCTGAAGCGTCTGCATGGCCCGGGTCGCCTTGATCTGCTTCACGAAGAGCGGAATCAGGCAGATGCGGATCAGGATCACCAGGGACACGATGGACAGGCCCCAGGCCCACCCGGTGTCAGGGCCGAAGATCGTGCCGTACACCGTGTGGAACTGGACGATGACCCAGGAAACGGGTGTCGTGATGAAGCTGAAGAGGCTGGCAATCGTGTCCACTAATCATGCTCCTTGGGCATGGGGCGAGGTCTCTGCGGCCGGGACCGCCGGCATGTTCCCGTCGGTGGCCGTTTCGGCGGCGGAGGGCCCGCCCCTGCGCGCACGCCAGGCGTCACGCAGCATCTCGTGCCACCGCGGACGCTTGCGCGGCGGGACATGGTCCACACCGCCGAGCGACCACGGATTGCACCGCAGGATGCGCCACGCGGTGAGCGCCGTTCCCTTGATCGCACCGTGCCGGTCGATGGCCGTGTAGCCGTAGTGGGAACACGACGGGTAGTACTTGCACACCGGCCCGAGCAACGGGCTGATGGTCCACTGGTACAGCTTGATCAGAACCAGCAGCGGGTACTTCATCGCGCGCCCCCTCCCAGCAGCCGTCGAAGGGCGGCATCCAGGTCTCGGGCCAGCTGTGCGTGATCGGCGTCGCCCGCACCGGGCAGCGCTCGTACGACTACCAGGCTACCGGGGGGCAGCAGGGCGACTCGGTCGCGCATCAGATGGCGAAGTCTGCGCTTCACCGTGTTGCGGACGACCGCACCACCCACCGCCTTGCTCACGACGAAACCCGCACGTGACGGGGGAGCGCTCTCCCCTGGCACGTACGGGTCCGTGGCACCGCTACGTAGATGGACGACGAGAAGCGGGCGTCCAGTGCGACGCCCTCGTCGTACCGCGGTCGCGAAGTCCTCGCGCCGCCTCAGCCGGTTCTCGGTGGGCAGCACGATGTCATGACCTGACCGGAATCAGGCGGACAGACGGGCGCGACCCTTGCTACGGCGAGACGCGAGAATCGCGCGGCCGGCACGGGTGCGCATACGCAGCCGGAAGCCGTGGGTCTTTGCGCGACGACGGTTGTTCGGCTGGAAGGTGCGCTTGCTCACTCGGGGGCTCCAGAAAGAATCAGTAGTGGCGGGGTGCCGTCCTGGCTGTCACCGTGCGCCCACGAGTAGCTCGCAGTTACGCCCGAGTGCACCGCTTTCCGATCACCCTTGACGTGATCTGCGCCCTTCGGAGGCAGGCGGCAGCAGCCATCGACAACTCGACCTGGTCACGGTACGCGCGACTACGCCATCCGGTCAAACCAGCCGCTCCCGAGAGACACTGTCCACAGCCTGGGGACAACGACTTGAACCGCAGCCGTCGCGCTGACTACCGTGACTGGACTCCGATTCGTTCCCATGTCCCCCGCCCCACCCGTTTTAGATCCCCACCCGTTTTGGATACCGACCCGTCCCGCACCACACGTTCGTGGGACCTGTGAGAGAGCGTGCCCTGTGGCTGACGTACCTGCCGATCTTGCCGCAGTGTGGCCACGAGTTCTGGAGCAGCTTCTCGGTGAGGGACGCGGACAGGGCGTCGAGGTGAAGGACGAGCACTGGATCCGGCGCTGCCAGCCGCTCGCACTGGTCGCGGACACCGCCCTGCTCGCCGTGCCGAACGAGTTCGCCAAGGGCGTGCTCGAAGGGCGCCTCGCCCCGGTCGTCAGCGAGACGCTGAGCCGCGAGTGCGGCCGCCCGATCCGTATCGCGATCACCGTCGACAGCTCCGTCGGCGAGTCCCAGGCCCCCGCGCCCGCACCGGTGCCGCGCTACGAGGACCAGGAGCTGTCCCCGGGCCAGGGCGGCGGCTACGAGGGCTACGGCCGGCGCCGGGCGGACATCCACCGTCCCGCCCGCCCCGACCAGTTCCCCGGCGCCCAGGACGACCAGCTGCCGCCCCCGCGCACCGGCCCCCAGCCGGCGGACGGCGGCGACCACCTCCCGGCCGCCCGCCCCGCCTATCCCTCCGAGTACGCGGAGTACCAGCGCCCCGAGCCCGGCGCCTGGCCGCGTCACCACCAGGACGACTACGGGTGGCAGCAGCAGCGGCTCGGCTTCCCCGAGCGGGACCCCTACGCCTCGCCCTCCCAGGACGCCTACGGGCCGCAGGACACCGGATACGGCCACCAGGACGCCTATCCGCCGGCCAAGGACTCCTACGCGCAGGACTACCGTTCCCCGTCGATGGAGCGCCCGCCGTACGACCAGCCGCGCTCCGACTACGACCCGTCCCCCCGCGGCGACTACGACCAGCGCGACTACGACCAGCGCGATGCCGGCCGCCGCGAGCCGCCGGAGCCGACCGGCGCCGGCCAGGCGCACCGCGGCGGCCCGATGGGCCCGAACCTGCCCGCCACCGGCGCCCCCGGCCCGTCGGCCGCGAAGCCCGCGCAGGCGGCCGGCCCCGGCGAGCCGACCGCGCGCCTGAACCCCAAGTACCTCTTCGACACCTTCGTCATCGGCGCGTCCAACCGCTTCGCCCACGCGGCCGCGGTCGCCGTCGCCGAGGCACCCGCCAAGGCGTACAACCCGCTGTTCATCTACGGGGAGTCCGGGCTCGGCAAGACCCACCTGCTGCACGCGATCGGCCACTACGCGCGCAGCCTGTACCCGGGTACGCGCGTGCGGTACGTGAGCTCCGAGGAGTTCACCAACGAGTTCATCAACTCCATCCGCGACGGCAAGGGCGACAGCTTCCGCAAGCGCTACCGCGAGATGGACATCCTGCTCGTCGACGACATCCAGTTCCTCGCGGACAAGGAGTCGACGCAGGAGGAGTTCTTCCACACCTTCAACACCCTCCACAACGCCAACAAGCAGATCGTGCTCTCCAGCGACCGGCCGCCCAAGCAGCTGGTGACGCTGGAGGACCGGCTGCGCAACCGGTTCGAGTGGGGCCTGATCACCGACGTCCAGCCGCCCGAGCTGGAGACCCGCATCGCGATCCTGCGCAAGAAGGCGGTGCAGGAGCAGCTGAACGCCCCGCCGGAGGTGCTGGAGTTCATCGCCTCCCGGATCTCGCGCAACATCCGCGAGCTGGAGGGCGCGCTGATCCGGGTGACGGCGTTCGCCTCGCTCAACCGGCAGCCGGTGGACCTGGGCCTGACGGAGATCGTCCTGAAGGACCTGATCCCCGGCGGCGAGGACTCGGCCCCGGAGATCACGGCGCCGGCCATCATGGCGGCCACGGCCGACTACTTCGGCCTCACCGTCGAGGACCTGTGCGGCACCTCGCGCGGCCGGGCCCTGGTCACCGCCCGCCAGATCGCCATGTACCTCTGCCGTGAGCTGACGGATCTGTCGCTGCCGAAGATCGGCGCCCAGTTCGGCGGCCGCGACCACACGACTGTGATGCACGCCGACCGCAAGATCCGTGCGCTGATGGCCGAGCGGCGCTCGATCTACAACCAGGTCACGGAGCTGACCAACCGCATCAAGAACGGCTGAGGACAGACACAGAGCGGCGCTCAGGGCGCCTCCGGGAGCGGATCCCGGAGGCGCCCTGAGTCGTTGCGGCGCCCGCCCGTGGGCCGTTGCGGCGCCCACCCGCGAGTCGTTGTGGCGCCCGCCCGTGGGCCGTTGCGGCGCCCACCCGCGAGTCGTTGTGGCGCCCGCCCCGAGCGTTGGGGCGTCCGCCGTTGTTCGAATCCGCGCCGGGTTACGGCCGCCCTCCACAGATTCGCCGAGTATTTTCCATCCACATCCTGGGGACCCGGAAGTTGTCCAGACCGCGTCCACAGGCTGTGCGGCCGATCCGCCATCGCCCCAGCTCAGAGGCCTGTGGAATGGTGGACGAAGACTCTCCACAGACTGTGGACAACGCCACTGTCCACAAGTCGCGGCCTGAGTTGTCCACCGGCAACCCACAGGTGGGGAGCTGTTGTCCCCAGCGATCGGTGGCTTCTCCACATGGCTGTCCACTGTTCGGCAACGCGACGCCTCCGGTCACCGCGTCGAGTGAAAGCCGTCACACCGAGGTCCGCGATTGGCATGTGGGAAACCTGGGTAAAGCTGGGGACGCAGCTGGGGAGAACTGCCCTCGGGCTGTGGGCGGGGTGTGCAGAACTTCCCGTTCTCCACAGAGACGCCGAGTTGTCCACCGGTCCCACCCACAGGGTCAGTGGACAAAATCTCCGCGCTGAGCTGGGCAAACGTGGTTATCCACGGTATCCACAGGCCCTACTACTACTGACAACTAGAGAGAGTGCGGAATCCGTTTCGAAGCGGGTCCTGTGCACAACTCGAGCTCTCGAGCCCGACCTCCCCTCGGCACGACTTGACCCCGACGGGCGCCTACTGTCAGTGCTGTGCGTCAGACTGGTCCCCGGTGTCCTTCCCGTCCCAGTGGGCGGCGACACCGAGTCGGAGGACTCAGTAGCAACAGCAGGAGGCGGCTTACGGTGAAGATCCGGGTGGAACGCGACGTACTCGCGGAGGCAGTGGCCTGGGCGGCACGCAGCCTTCCGGCCCGTCCGCCGGCGCCTGTTCTCGCCGGCCTGCTGCTCAAGGCGGAGGACGGCCAGCTGAGCCTGTCCAGCTTCGACTACGAGGTCTCCGCGCGGGTGTCCGTCGAGGCCGAGGTCGAGGAGGAGGGCACCGTCCTCGTCTCCGGCCGCCTGCTCGCCGACATCTCGCGCGCCCTGCCCAACCGTCCGGTGGAGATCTCCACAGACGGTGTACGGGCGACGGTGGTCTGCGGCTCCTCGCGCTTCACCCTCCACACCCTGCCGGTGGAGGAGTACCCGGCGCTTCCGCAGATGCCGAACGCGACGGGCACGGTGCCCGGCGAGGTCTTCGCCTCCGCCGTGCAGCAGGTGGCGATCGCGGCCGGCCGCGACGACACACTGCCCGTGCTGACCGGTGTCCGCATCGAGATCGAGGGCGACACCGTCACGCTGGCCTCCACCGACCGCTACCGCTTCGCGGTCCGCGAGTTCCTGTGGAAGCCGGAGAACCCGGACGCCTCCGCGGTCGCCCTGGTACCCGCCAAGACCCTGCTGGACACCGCCAAGGCGCTGACCAGCGGCGACAGTGTGACCCTTGCGCTGTCCGGCTCGGGTGCCGGTGAGGGCCTGATCGGCTTCGAGGGTGCCGGGCGGCGTACGACCACGCGTCTGCTGGAGGGCGACCTCCCGAAGTACCGCACCCTGTTCCCGACGGAGTTCAACTCCGTGGCCGTCATCGAGACCGCCCCCTTCGTGGAGGCCGTCAAGCGCGTGGCGCTGGTCGCCGAGCGGAACACCCCGGTGCGTCTGAGCTTCGAGCAGGGCGTGCTGATCCTTGAGGCCGGCTCCAGCGACGACGCACAGGCTGTGGAGAGGGTCGACGCGCAGCTGGAGGGCGACGACATCTCGATCGCCTTCAACCCCACGTTCCTGCTGGACGGCCTGAGCGCGATCGACTCCCCGGTGGCCCAGCTGTCCTTCACGACGTCCACCAAGCCGGCGCTGCTCAGCGGCAAGCCCGCGTTGGACGCCGAGGCGGACGTGGCCTACAAGTACCTGATCATGCCGGTGCGGCTGAGCGGCTGAGCGGCTGAGCGGGCTGACGGCCGGGCGCGTTTCCGCAGGTGGCGGCCCCGGGTCCGGGCATGCGTATGAGCGCGTATGCCCACGGATGTGCGCGAGCGTCCGGGTCTAGGCTCGGACGCAGGTACGAAAGTGCCGCAACGCCACGTCGTGAAACCTAAGGAACGCAACTGATGGAGCTCGGTCTCGTCGGCCTCGGCAAGATGGGTGGCAACATGCGCGAGCGGATTCGCCGCGCCGGCCACACCGTCATCGGATACGACCGCAACCCGGACCTCGCCGATGTCCACAGCCTGGAAGAGCTTGTGGGCAAACTCCACGGCCCGCGCGTGGTCTGGGTGATGGTCCCGGCCGGCGAGCCCACCCAGGGCACGATCGACGCCCTCGCCGAGCTGCTGGAGCCCGGCGACGTGGTCGTGGACGGCGGGAACTCCCGCTGGACGGACGACGAGCGGCACGCCGAGGAGCTGGCCGCCAAGGGCATTGGTTTCGTCGACTGCGGCGTCTCCGGCGGCGTGTGGGGCCTGGAGAACGGCTATGCGCTGATGTACGGCGGCGACGCGGAGAACGTCGCCAAGGTGCAGCCGGTCTTCGACGCGCTCAAGCCGGAGGGTGACCTCGGCGCGGTGCACGCCGGCAAGGTCGGGGCGGGCCACTTCGCCAAGATGGTCCACAACGGCATCGAGTACGCGATGATGCAGGCCTACGCCGAGGGCTGGGAGCTGCTGGAGAAGGTCGACTCCGTGGAGAACGTCCGCGAGGTCTTCCGGTCCTGGCAGGAGGGCACCGTCATCCGCTCCTGGCTGCTCGACCTGGCGGTCAACTCCCTCGACGAGGACGAGCACCTGGAGCAGTTGAGGGGTTACGCGCAGGACTCCGGCGAGGGCCGGTGGACCGTGGAGGCGGCCATCGACAACGCGGTGCCGCTGCCCGCGATAACGGCCTCGTTGTTCGCGCGGTTCTCCTCGCGGCAGGAGGACTCGCCGCAGATGAAGATGATCGCCGCGCTGCGTAACCAGTTCGGCGGTCACGCCGTGGAGAAGAAGTAGTCCACCGGACCGCCTCGCGGTCCGCAACGCCGGGGGAGGTCGGCGAACGACCATGCACGTCACGCATTTGTCGCTGGCCGACTTCCGCTCGTACGTCCGGGCCGAGGTCCCGCTCGACCGGGGTGTCACGGCGTTCGTCGGCCCCAACGGCCAGGGCAAGACGAATCTCGTCGAGGCGATCGGCTACCTGGCCACGCTCGGCAGCCACCGTGTCGCCTCCGACGCGCCGCTGGTCCGCATGGGCGCCGAGCGCGCGGTGGTCCGGGCGCAGGTGCGGCAGGGCGAGCGGCAGCAGCTGGTCGAGCTGGAGCTGAACCCCGGCCGGGCCAATCGCGCCCGTATCAACCGGTCCTCGCAGGTCAGGCCGCGGGACGTGCTGGGCATCGTGCGGACCGTGCTGTTCGCGCCCGAGGACCTGGCCCTGGTCAAGGGCGATCCCGGGGAGCGGCGGCGGTTCCTCGACGAGCTGGTGACGGCGCGCTCCCCGCGGATGGCGGGGGTGCGCTCCGACTACGAGCGGGTGCTCAAGCAGCGCAACACGCTGCTGAAGTCGGCCGCGCTGGCGCGTCGGCACGGCGGCCGTTCGATGGACCTGTCCACGCTGGACGTGTGGGACCAGCATCTGGCGCGGGCGGGCGCCGAGCTGCTCGCCCAGCGTCTGGATCTGGTCGGCGCGCTGGAGCCGCTGGCCGACAAGGCGTACGAGCAACTGGCTCCCGGTGGCGGTCCGGTGGTGCTGGAGTACAAGCCGTCGGCGCCGGGCGGGGCACACACGCGTGAGGATCTCTTCGCGCAGCTGACGGCCGCGCTCGCGGACGTCCGCAAGCAGGAGATCGAGCGGGGTGTGACGCTGGTCGGGCCGCACCGGGACGATGTGGTGCTCAGGCTCGGTCAGCTGCCGGCCAAGGGGTACGCCTCGCACGGCGAGTCCTGGTCGTTCGCGCTGGCGCTGCGCCTGGCGTCGTACGACCTGCTGCGCGCGGAGGGCAATGAGCCGGTGCTGATCCTCGACGATGTCTTCGCGGAGCTGGACGCCCGTCGCCGTGAGCGGCTGGCGGAGCTGGTGGCGCCCGGTGAGCAGGTGCTGGTGACCGCCGCGGTGGACGACGACGTGCCGCATGTGCTGGCGGGTGCGCGGTTCGCCGTGTCGGACGGGACGGTGGCGCGCGTATGAGCGGTGAGCGGGAGCCGGGCCGGGGAAGGGCGCCCGAGCCGTCGGGTGTCGACCTCGCGCGTGTGGCGCTGCGCGCGGCGAAGGAGGCGGCACGCGCGCGTGGGGACGCGGCGCAGCAGCGCAGGCAGGTGCGGCGTGGTGGTCTGCGCTCGGGCGCGCGGGCCGACGGCCGTGATCCGATGGCTCTCGGCGCCGCGATCAACCGGCTGATCACGGAGCGTGGCTGGGAGGCGCCGGCCGCGGTGGGCGGTGTCATGGGGCGCTGGCCGCAGATCGTCGGGGCGGATGTGGCCAAGCACTGTGTGCCGGATCGGTACGACGAGGACGAGCGGGTGCTGACGGTCCGCTGCGACTCGACGGCGTGGGCGACGAATCTGAGGCTGCTCGCGCCGACGCTGGTGGCCCGGCTCAACGAGGACCTGGGGCACGGCGCGGTGCGGGCGATCAAGGTGCTCGGGCCGGGCGGCGGGGGTCGCCGGTACGGTCCGCTGCGGGTGCCGGGCGGTACGGGGCCCGGCGACACCTATGGGTGACAGACGTCACACGGGCAGGTCGTGGCGGCCGTCTCGGGGCGGATAGAGGCCGTCGTTCGAACGTCCGCACGCTCTTGCGAATCCCGGCCTGACCCGGGAGTAGCGAAGTGTTGACGCCCGGAAGCGCTGAGTGCCGCTGTGAGCCTCTTGGAGCCCCCTTCTGCATATCGGGACCCGGCCAAGACCGGTTGAGGGCGCCACATGCGTACTCAGGTACCGGCAAACCCCCATCACTGTCAGCGCTACCGGTAGAATGGAAGCCAATCCCGCCCCACTCGTGGGGACCGTCCGGGAAAAGCTGAGTAACGCTGATCAAGGCTTACCAACGCAACATGCCGCAGCCGCTCCGGCAACCCTCTCCCGGAGGGGGCACCCCCAGGAGTCCGGCTCGTGCTGTGCCAGAAAGGGCGCTTCGTGGCCGATTCCGGCAACCCCAACGAGAACATCCCGTCCGCCGAAGCCGGCGTGGACGGGGCCGCATCCTCGAACGGTGAGGTCACGGCCTCCTACGACGCCAGCGCGATCACCGTCCTGGAGGGCCTGGACGCGGTCCGCAAGCGACCCGGCATGTACATCGGTTCGACCGGTGAGCGCGGCCTGCACCACCTTGTGTACGAGGTGGTCGACAACTCCGTCGACGAGGCGCTGGCCGGGTACGCGGACACCATCGACGTGACGATCCTGGCCGACGGCGGCGTGCGTGTGGTCGACAACGGCCGTGGCATCCCGGTGGGCATCGTCCCCTCCGAGAACAAGCCGGCCGTGGAGGTCGTGCTGACCGTGCTGCACGCGGGCGGCAAGTTCGGCGGCGGCGGCTACGCGGTGTCCGGCGGTCTGCACGGTGTGGGCGTCTCCGTCGTGAACGCCCTGTCCAGCAAGGTGTCCGTGGACATCAGGACGGACGGCCACCGCTGGACGCAGGAGTACAAGATGGGCGTCCCGACGGCGCCGCTGGCCCAGCACGAGGAGACGACCGACACCGGCACCTCGGTGACGTTCTGGGCCGACCCGGAGATCTTCGAGACCACCGACTACTCCTTCGAGACGCTGTCGCGGCGCTTCCAGGAGATGGCGTTCCTCAACAAGGGCCTGACGATCAGGCTCACCGACGAGCGTGCGTCCGCGAAGGCCACGTCCGGGGCGGACGAGGCGGGCGCGGACGAGAAGGACGAGGTCAAGGCGGTCACCTACCGCTACGACGGCGGCATCGTCGACTTCGTGAAGTACCTCAACTCCCGCAAGGGGGAGGTGGTGCACCCCTCCGTCGTGGACCTGGAGGCCGAGGACAAGGACAAGAGCCTGTCCCTCGAGGTCGCGATGCAGTGGAACAGCGGTTACAGCGAGGGCGTCTACTCCTTCGCCAACATCATCCACACCCATGAGGGCGGTACGCACGAGGAGGGCTTCCGGGCCGCGCTGACCTCGCTGATCAACAAGTACGCGCGCGACAAGAAGCTGCTGCGGGACAAGGACGACAACCTCACGGGTGACGACATCCGCGAGGGTCTGACCGCGATCATCTCGGTCAAGCTGAGCGAGCCGCAGTTCGAGGGCCAGACCAAGACCAAGCTGGGCAACACGGAGGCGAAGACCTTCGTCCAGAGGGCCGTCTACGAACACCTGAACGACTGGCTGGACCGCAACCCGGTCGAGGCGGCGGACATCATCCGCAAGGGCATCCAGGCGGCCACCGCGCGTGTGGCGGCCCGCAAGGCCCGCGACCTCACCCGCCGCAAGGGTCTGCTGGAGTCGGCGTCCCTGCCGGGCAAGCTCTCCGACTGCCAGTCGAACGACCCCACCAAGTGCGAGATCTTCATCGTCGAGGGTGACTCCGCCGGCGGCTCCGCCAAGTCCGGCCGGAACCCGGAGTACCAGGCGATCCTCCCGATCCGCGGCAAGATCCTCAACGTCGAGAAGGCACGCCTGGACAAGATCCTGCAGAACCAGGAGATCCAGGCGCTGATCTCCGCGTTCGGCACGGGCGTGCACGAGGACTTCGACATCGAGAAGCTCCGCTATCACAAGATCATCCTGATGGCGGACGCCGACGTCGACGGCCAGCACATCAACACCCTGCTGCTGACCTTCCTGTTCCGCTTCATGCGGCCGCTGGTCGAGGCCGGGCACGTGTTCCTCTCCCGTCCGCCGCTCTACAAGATCAAGTGGGGCCGGGAGGACGTCGAGTACGCCTACTCCGACCGGGAGCGCGACGCGCTCCTCGAGATGGGCCGCCAGCGCGGCAAGCGGGTCCGCGAGGACTCGATCCAGCGCTTCAAGGGCCTCGGCGAGATGAACGCCGAGGAGCTGCGCGTGACCACCATGGACGTCGACCACCGGGTCCTCGGCCAGGTCACCCTCGACGACGCCGCCCAGGCCGACGACCTGTTCTCCGTCCTGATGGGCGAGGACGTCGAGGCCCGCCGGCAGTTCATCCAGCGCAATGCCAAGGACGTCCGCTTCCTCGACATCTGAGTCGGTCTCAGCTGACCGCACCAGGAAGGACCCTCACCAGCAATGGCCGACGAGAACATTCCGTCCACGCCTGAAGAAGACGGCGAGACCATCCTCCGTATCGAGCCTGTCGGCCTCGAGACGGAGATGCAGCGCTCGTACCTCGACTACGCGATGTCCGTCATCGTCTCGCGTGCACTGCCGGACGTCCGGGACGGGCTCAAGCCCGTCCACCGACGCGTGCTGTACGCGATGTACGACGGGGGCTACCGCCCCGACCGCGGCTTCTACAAGTGCGCCCGTGTCGTCGGCGACGTCATGGGCAACTACCACCCGCACGGCGACTCCTCGATCTACGACGCGCTGGTCCGCCTCGCGCAGCCGTGGGCGATGCGGATGCCGCTGGTGGACTCCAACGGCAACTTCGGCTCTCCGGGCAACGACCCGGCGGCGGCCATGCGCTACACCGAGTGCAAGATGGCGCCGCTGTCGATGGAGATGGTCCGCGACATCGACGAGGAGACCGTCGACTTCACGGACAACTACGACGGCCGCTCCCAGGAGCCGACCGTCCTGCCCTCCCGTTTCCCGAACCTGCTGATCAACGGCTCGGCCGGTATCGCGGTGGGCATGGCGACCAACATCCCGTCGCACAACCTGCGCGAGGTGGCCTCCGGCGCCCAGTGGTACCTGGAGAACCCGGAGGCCTCCCACGAGGAGCTCCTCGAGGCGCTGATCGAGCGGATCAAGGGCCCGGACTTCCCCACCGGAGCGCTCGTCGTCGGCCGCAAGGGCATCGAGGAGGCGTACCGCACCGGCCGCGGCTCGATCACCATGCGTGCCGTGGTCGAGGTCGAGGAGATCCAGAACCGCCAGTGCCTGGTGGTCACGGAGCTGCCGTACCAGGTGAACCCGGACAACCTCGCGCAGAAGATCGCCGACCTGGTGAAGGACGGCAAGATCGGCGGCATCGCGGACGTCCGGGACGAGACCAGCTCGCGCACCGGTCAGCGCCTGGTGATCGTCCTGAAGCGGGACGCGGTCGCCAAGGTCGTCCTGAACAACCTCTACAAGCACACCGACCTCCAGACGAACTTCGGCGCCAACATGCTGGCGCTGGTCGACGGCGTGCCGCGCACGCTGTCGCTGGACGCGTTCATCCGCCACTGGGTGACGCACCAGATCGAGGTCGTCGTCCGCCGTACGCGGTTCCGGCTGCGCAAGGCGGAGGAGCGGGCGCACATCCTGCGCGGTCTGCTGAAGGCCCTGGACGCCATCGACGAGGTCATTGCCCTGATCCGGCGCAGCGACACCGTCGAGACCGCCCGCGGGGGCCTGATGAGCCTGCTGGAGATCGACGAGATCCAGGCCAACGCCATCCTCGAGATGCAGCTGCGGCGACTGGCCGCCCTGGAGCGCCAGAAGATCGTCCAGGAGCACGACGAGCTCCAGGTCAAGATCAACGAGTACAACGAGATCCTCGCCTCCCCGGTCCGCCAGCGCGGGATCGTCAGCGAGGAGCTGGCCGCGATCGTCGAGAAGTACGGCGACGACCGCCAGACGAAGCTGATTCCCTACGAGGGCGACATGTCCATCGAGGACCTGATCGCCGAGGAGGACATCGTCGTCACGGTCACCCGGGGCGGCTACATCAAGCGCACCAAGACTGACGACTACCGCGCCCAGAAGCGCGGCGGCAAGGGCGTGCGCGGTACGAAGCTGAAGGAAGACGACATCGTCGACCACTTCTTCGTCTCCACCACGCACCACTGGCTGCTGTTCTTCACCAACAAGGGCCGGGTGTACCGGGCGAAGGCCTACGAGCTGCCGGACGCCGGCCGGGACGCGCGCGGTCAGCACGTGGCGAACCTGCTGGCCTTCCAGCCGGACGAGGCGATCGCCCAGATCCTCGCGATCCGCGACTACGAGGCGGCGCCGTACCTCGTGCTCGGCACCAAGGCGGGCCTGGTCAAGAAGACGCCTCTGAAGGATTACGATTCGCCTCGCTCCGGTGGCGTCATCGCGATCAACCTGCGCGAGCAGGAGGACGGTTCCGACGACGAACTGATCGGAGCCGAGCTGGTCTCCGCCGCGGACGACCTGCTTCTGATCAGCAAGAAGGCGCAATCGATCAGGTTCACCGCCACGGACGACACCCTGCGTCCGATGGGCCGTGCCACCTCGGGTGTCAAGGGCATGAGCTTCCGCGGGGGCGACGAGCTGCTCTCGATGAATGTTGTTCGACCCGGTACGTTCGTGTTCACTGCCACGGATGGCGGGTACGCCAAGCGGACGCGGGTCGACGAGTACCGCGTCCAGGGTCGCGGTGGCCTCGGCATCAAGGCTGCCAAGACCGTGGAGGACCGCGGTTCGCTCGTGGGGGCGCTGGTGGTCGAGGAGACCGACGAGATCCTCGCCATCACCCTCTCGGGTGGCGTGATTCGTACGCGGGTCAACGAGGTCAGGGAGACGGGCCGTGACACCATGGGCGTCCAACTGATCAATCTGGGGAAGCGCGATGCCGTCGTCGGTATCGCACGTAACGCCGAGGCGGGGCGCGAGGCGGAGGAAGTCGACGGCGACGTGGCCGTGGACGAGATCGCCGAGGAGGCCGCGACCAGCGGCACGGACGAGGGCGGGGTGCCCTCGGCCGAGTAGCACGAGGAGAGAAGTCATCGTGAGCGGAGCCACGGGCGCCGGATCGGCCGGTACCTCCACTGGTACGGATGCGAACGGCGGCGGCCGTGGCTCCGCCGCGTCTGCGACGGACACACGTACGACCAATCTGCAAGCGATCAAGTCGCCCACGACCGACGCACACACGCCCCACACCCACGGATCCCAGGGGGGAACGGTGACGGACACCCGAGGCCCGCAGGCCCAGCAGGTGAACGCCGCGGCCGGCCAGCAGGCGGCGGGCTCTCCGCTGCCGGGAGAGCGGCAGCAGCAGCCCTCCGGGCCGTATCACCCGCCGCAGGCCTACCCGTCGGCCGAGTCCGCCTCCCAGGCGGTGCGCCGGCCGCGTACGGGCGCGCGTACCGCACCGCGCACCCGCAAGGCCCGGCTGCGCGTGGCCAAGGCCGACCCGTGGTCGGTGATGAAGGTCAGCTTCCTGCTCTCCATCGCCCTGGGTGTCTGCACGATCGTGGCGGCCGCCGTGCTGTGGATGGTCATGAACGCGATGGGCGTGTTCTCGACGGTCGGCGGGACGATCTCCGAGGCCACCGGCTCCAACGAGTCGAACGGCTTCGACCTCCAGTCCTTCCTGTCCCTCCCCCACGTGCTGATGTTCACGTCGATCATCGCCGTGATCGACGTGGTGCTGGCGACGGCCCTCGCGACCCTCGGAGCGTTCATCTACAACCTCTCCGCGGGCTTCGTCGGCGGTGTCGAGCTGACGCTGGCCGAGGACGAGTAGACCGGCCGACCGCGCCTGCGCGGGTGTCGCGAAACGTCCGCTGACGGTCCTCCGACAACCGATTTTGGGACTGCCCCCCTCGTGCGCTAATCTTCAGGAGTCAGCGCGCGGGACATCACCGCAGAGCGCGGCGGGGCTATAGCTCAGTTGGTTAGAGCGCATCCCTGATAAGGATGAGGCCACAGGTTCAAATCCTGTTAGCCCCACCAGCGAGAAGACCCCCGGTCCGAATGGGCCGGGGGTCTTTGACGTTCATGGCCGGCAGCGGCCTGCCGGCCCTGGGGGCCCTGCCGGCCCTGGCGGTCGCTCAGTTCAGGATGGGACGGGGCCACGGCCAGGAGGCGAGCGCCGGACGGAACCCGCCACGGTCAAGGACGGTGCCTCCGGCGGAGGATCAGCCGGCACCGTGCTGGAGGGGGCGCCGTTCGCCGGTGAAAGGGCGTGGGCGTCTCGGACGGGGCCGAAGTGCCCGGTCGAGCAGCCCCGGGGTGTCGCGGACGCAGGGGAAGCTCCCCGGCGGTGAAGACCGGGGAGCTTCGCGTTCTGCGGCTGGTGCTGTACGCGAATCGCCGTTACGTCATGAGTGCTGCCGGTGGCACCGGCGCGGCCGGTGCGGTCCTGTCAGCGCTGGAGGGGGATGGTCGGGCGGGCCGGCGGTTCGACCGGGATGCCTCGGGGTTCGGCGGCGAGGGAGAAGGCGTCGGTCGGCGGACGGTGTCGGCAGCCGGGGGTCCTTCCGTGGGCCTCGGCGCGGATGCGCTGTTTCATCGTGGGGGGCAGGGACCGTGTAGGGGGTTTGGACGCGGATGACGTCGTCTGTGCCGGTACCGGTGCGGTGCGCTTGGACGCCGTCTTGGGCGCCGTCTTGGGCTGCGGTGCGGCCGCGGCCGCGGAGGCGGCGGCCGTGGTGATGAGTCCGAGCGCCGTGCAGAGCGCGAGGAAGGCGGTGACGATGGCGGTCCACAGCTTCATGAGCTTGTGCTGGTCCATGGCCCCTCACTTTCGGGTTGGGCGATTTGCGTACTTTGCTCATCATGTGTATGAGGACCGCGAAGTGGTGGACCGACGCCCGTGGCGCAGCGATCTTCGGATGAACACCACTCGGATGGGCGCATGAGCGGTGAAAAGGTGCGAAGCTGGGAGGAGGGCGACCAAAGTCACCGTCCGTGCGGGCGTGATCACCCTCCGATCGGAGAGCTTTCGGCCGCGTCTAAAGCGCTCTCGCGCACGGCAGTTGACAGCCGACGCAGGTCACCGATCGGTATCGGCCGGTGTGTATAGTCGGGCGCCAGAGGTCCCCTACGTCAAGGAAAGACGAGGTCGCGCGGTGAAGAAGCTTCTCCTGGTCGCACTGGCCGCCATCGGCGGGCTCCTCGTGTACCGCCAGATCCAGGCGGATCGCGCCGAGCAGGATCTGTGGACGGAGGCGACTGACTCCGTGCCCACGGGTTCGTGAGCACCGACATCCCGAACTGAGCAGGCCCCGACCGCCGTAGCGGTCGGGGTTTTGTGTTGTGGTCCCCCCGGGCCGGGTGGGCCGGGCTCTTGTGTTGCGGGGCCGTGGGGACTGGGGTAGGGGTCGCTTCCTGAGGCCGGTGCTTCGATGTGCCCGGGGGACGGGCGGATGGCGTAGCGGCCCGCGGGGCAGGATGGGCGACGTCGAAGCGACGGAACGCGAGGGGTGGCGCGGCATGGTTCGGCGCGGTGCGGGAGGGCAGGAGCGGCCAGGGAGGCCCCGGCGTGACCGCCGCGGCCGGCACCCCTCGTACCACCTCGCCGGGCGCCTGGTCGTGGCAGCGGCGGCGCTGTGCCTCGCGGCGGCCGTCCCGGGGCCGAGCGCGTTCGCGGCCGGTGAACCGGGCCCGTACGCCTTCACCGACGGCGCCCGGTCCGTCGCCGGGGCCACGAGCACCACGGACGCTCAACGCCTCGATCCCGGCCACACCTACCGGAGTTCCCTGCCGGGCAGCGGAAAGTTCTCCTACCGCCTCGACCTCGACGCCACCTCCACCACGTACGTCTCCGCCACGGCCGTACCCGCCGCCGGCACCGCGGTCGCCGCCACCGACGGCCTCAGGATCTCGGTGCAGGACGCCCAGGGCACCCCCTGCTCCTCGCAGGCCGCTCGCTTCGGCCCGAGCCGCAGTGCGCACCCCATCGCCGCGTGGGGCACGCGCGAGGTCTCCTCGGGCCGCACCCTGTGCCAGGGCGCCGGGGTGTACTACGTGCTCGTCGAGCGCGTCGGCGCCAGGGCGTCCTCGTCCGGCACCTGGCCCCTGGAGCTCGCCGTCGTCTCGGAGCCGCCCCTGAACGGCACCGGGGCCACGAGCGCGCCCGAGTCGTGGAACTCCGCCTCACCCGAGCCGGTCACCGGTCAGGTGGTCGAACGGGCCGGCGGCGCCGGGTTCGCCACGGCGAGCACGGTCGGGCAAGGCGTGTGGCGGACCCGGATCCGGCCCGGCCGGACGCTCTTCTACAAGGTCCCGGTCGACTGGGGGCAGCAGCCGAACGCCACCGTCGAGCTGGGCAGTTCCAGCGGCGGCAGCGGCTATGTCAGCGGCGCGCTGACCCTGTCGCTCTACAACCCGGTGCGCGGACGTGTCGAGGAGGCGTACGCCGGCTACACCGGCCGGCAGACGTCCACCACCCTCGGCCCCGTGCCGCCCGTCGCCCACGCCAACCGCCACGGCTTCGCCGAGCAGGTCAAGGGGATGCGGTTCGCCGGCCTCCACTACCTGGTCGTGCACCTCGCCTCGCAGACCGCCGACTCCTTCGGCGAGGGGCCCTACGGCCTGACCCTGCGGCTGCGGGTGGACGGCACGCCACAGCCGGGGCCGGATTACGCGGGCCGGTCCGAACCCGGCCGGATCTTCGAGGTCACCGCCCACGACCGGGCCGCGGCGACCCCGGCCGGGGCGGCGGACGGGGTCGCGGCGCTCCGGGCGCTCGCCGTCGGCGGGATCGGCACGGGAACGGTCCTGCTGGCCGTTCTCGGGGTGTGGACCGTGCGCGCCCGGCGCGGGGCAGAAGCCCTGTAACGCGGCGGCGGGACTCACAGACGGCTCAGCGCCCAGAAGCCGACGGCGTAGCAGGCCAGAGCGAGGAGCAGCAGCGGGATCGCCACCTTCGCGGGCGGGCCGGGGCGGCGGGGGCGGCGAGGACGTCCGGCGCGGTGACGCGAGATTCCCCGCGCCGGAACGGGAACCTGCGGGGCCTGGGCGGTGTACGAAGCAGTAGAGGCGTCAGCACGCTGCCGGGGATCGGGGGAGGACAGCACATGGGTGGGGTCGTGAGGGGAGACGTGGACCGCGGGCTGGACCGAGGGCTGGACCGGGGGTCGAGGCGCGGGGTGGACCGCGGGTTCGAACGGCATGGGGCCGGAGGGCGGGCCGGCAGGTGGCGGGGGGACGGCCCGTGGGGGCACGGCAGGGGGTGGAGCGGCCTGCGGGGGAGCGGCCTGGTGCGGTGGGGCTTCCCGCTGCGGGGCGGCGGTCCGGGGCGGCGGCAGGGGGAAGCTGCCTGTGTCCGACATGGCGGAGGGCTGGGGTGGTCCGGGCGACAGGCCGCTGCCGTCCGTCCCCGGCGTAGCCCCGGTCCCTTCCCGTGGATCGAGACGAGGATCCGGCACGCTCCCGGTACCCGTGCCGGAGGCGGTATCGGCACGGGAAGGCACGGAGTGGATGTCGGAAGCCACGAAGCCGGTGTCGGAGGCGGCCGCACCGGTGTCTGGAAGCACAGATCCGATGGCCGAACCGGCGGAGGCGGATGCCGCCGTATGCCCGACCGTCACCCCAGGGCTCCGGATGAGCGGCCCCTCGGGTCCGAACCCCGGGGGCAGCGGACCGAGTTGGTCGAAGATCTCGATCAGCTCGTCCTCGGGGCCCGGTTCCGGCAGCAGCTCGGCGCACGCGGCGAGGGCCTTGCGCACACCCGTCGCGGTACGGAACCTGGCCTGCGGATCGGGTTGCAGCAGGGTGGCCACGACCTGCCACAGCGGCTCGGGGACCTCCTTGGGCGCACCGGGCGTTCCGTGCTCCGCGAAGTACCCCACGAGTGCCCTGGCGTCCGGCTTGGCCCCCTGGAGGAGATAGAGGGCGACCAGGCCGGTGGCGAACAGATCGGCGGGAAAGTCGGGTTCCGCGCCCATCATCTGCTCGGGAGCGAGGTAACCCGGGGTCCCCACCACCAGGTTGGTCTCCGTCAGCCGCGGTTCGCCCAGCCGCATCGCGATGCCGAAGTCCGACACCCGCAGCCTGGGCCGGCCGGTTCCGGTGGCCTCCAGCAGGATGTTGGCGGGCTTGATGTCGCGGTGCACGACCCCCTCCGCGTGCACCGCGGCGAGCCCGGACAGCAGCTGGTCGAGCAGGGTGCAGACCAACGTCGGGGGCAGCGGGCCGTAGTCCCCGACCAGGTGGACCAGGGAGCCGCCGGCCACCAGATCCATGGTGAACAGGACCTTGTCGTCGTCAGCGGCCCAGCTGGCCGGTGCGAGCACATGGGGGTGATCGATCCGCAGCGCCTGCTCCCGCACGAAGCGCAGCAGGGAGTGCGCGTCGCGCTGCTGAAGGACCTTGGCGGCCACGTACCGGCGGCGGCGGTGGTCCCAGGCCCGCCAGACCGCGCCGACTCCCCCGCGTCCGACCGGGTCGGCCAGCTCGTACCGGCCGGCGAAGACCTCACCCATGGCTGTGCGACGCTCCTCCCCCTGCGGCTGTCCCCCTCGTATCCCCCTCGACGCGCGATACGACTCCCCGGGGCGTCAGTTCTGGTGGGACTGGTAGTGCGCGACCGCGTCCGAGGTGCGGCCCGCGCCGTACACCCGGAGGAACTCCGCCAGCTCGGGGTGGGTCGGGGCGAGGGTGTTCGCGGCCTCGATGATGTCGCCGGCCGCCGCGACCGAGCGGAGCAGCGACTGGATCTCACGGACCACCCGCTTGACCGTCGGCGCCCCTGAAGCGCTCGACGTCTGCGTGGTGTTGCTGAGCACCGAGCCGCCCTGCGACCGCTTGATCTCGTCCATGCGCTCGGTCGCCTCCGCCGCGCTGACGCTGCCGTCCGCCACCTGGGCCGCCAGCTCCTGGAGCAGCTGCACCCGCTGGACCACCGCGGGGTTGCCGATCTTCGCGCGCTGGCCGCTCATCAGCTGCGACAGCATCGGGGCGGACAGTCCCAGCACGCCCGCCAGCCGGGCCTGGTTGAGCCCGAGGTCATCTATGAGCTTGCGGAAGAGCGCCCCCAACGGCTCCCCGTACCAGTTCCGCTGCAGTTCCCGCGCTCTCGCGGTGGCTTCCTGCTGTGCGGCGTCCATTGCGTCTCCCCATCGCTTCCCCAAGTACCGCGGTTCGCTGTAGCGAACCACGCGGAGCATCTTACGGAGAGTGGTCGGCCGCGGGGAGCCCCAATCCTTTTGCGAGATCCGGGGGGTGACCCGGTACTCTGGTCTGCGGCACCCGACCGGTGGACGGTTCTTCCGGGCGGATGCTCCCGTCCGGGGCCTTAGCTCAGTTGGTAGAGCGCTGTCTTTGCATGGCAGATGTCAGGGGTTCGACTCCCCTAGGCTCCACTTCTTCAGACCCCTCTGACCTGCGGAAACGTGGTTGGAGGGGTCTTTGGTTCCCGATTCCCCGATGATCTGCTCGCACCGCCCTCACGGGTGGCTGAAGGTCACGTCCTTCGAGCCGTCGGCGCGTTCGAAGGTTCCGGCGAAGCCCCAGTTCTGCCAGCCGCCGTCCCCGTTGTTGGTGATGGCTCCCTCGTCGATGGAGAACACGTCGACGCCGTGCACCACCGCCAGGTGCTCGAGGCCGGACACTCCGGAGAAGGAGAGGTCGTTGAACGACTTCACCGCGATGATGTTCGTGTCGGGGAAGCTGCGGCTGTACTCGTCGATCAGCGAATGGATCAGCTCGGCGTCGTCGCGCGGTACAGCGCCGGAGTAGTCGGTACCGGGGTACGGCCCGCCGTCCGTGTACTTCGGCGTCCCGTCGTTGAAGTTGACCGTGCCCGCCTTGGTGGGGATGGAATCGGCGTCCAGGTCGGCGGGTTCCGGCTGCTCGAAGGTCACCTCCGGCCCGTCGCGGGTGAAGTCGCCGTAGAAGGCCCAGTTGGTGTAGCCGCCGTCGCCGTCGTTCCGGAACGTGCCCTTGTCGAAGACGTACACATCGAACACCGCCCGGCCGGAGTCGATGTCGTCCCCGTTGTCGCCATCGTGGTATTCGTTGGAGTTCAGCCGGTATCTGCCGTGATGGACGAACGAATCCGGCTGCTCGACCCAGTGCGACGACTGCTCCGAATGCATCGCGACCACGTTGTAGTCGGGGAAGCAGCGGCGCATGTCGTTCACGAGCATCCGGACCGCCTGGGCCGACGCCTCGTTGTCCAGCGGGGAGTACGTGTTGTAGTAGCGGCTCCGGTCGGGCAGTTCCTCCCCCTCGATCTCGCACCCCTCGTCGCCGGGCTTCCAGCCCTCCTTCCGCCTGGGACGGGGAGGCTCTTCGAACGTGACGGTGCGGCGGTCCTCGCTGACGTCGAACACGCCGCGGAACGCGCGGTTCTTCCAGCCGAGGTCGGCGTCATCCGCCCAGGTGAACTTGCCGGTCTTGAACGCGTACACGCGGTACGTCGTGCCGCTGATGCTGACGGTCTCGATCAGGGCCGCACCGTCCATCTGCTGCAGATTGCCCTCGTGCGGCTGCGCGATGACGATGTTGTAGTCAGGGAGGCAGTAGGCGAGGTCGGCAAGCGCCTCCTGGACCCGCTTCTCCTTGTTCTTCTCGTTGTTGACCTTGTCGATGACGAAGTTGACCAGCCAGGAGTACCCCCAGGCGGCCGCCGTGCTGACGGGGCCGTTGCCCGGAACGGAGATCGACGACTTCGATGCCCGCTCCCGCGGCTCGAAGCACAGATCGGGAAGCGCGTTTCCCTTGCCGTCGTCGGACGCGTCGCTGTCGTCCGGCGTGCCAGGGGATGCGCCATCGGGCTCGCCGGTCTCGGTGCCAGGGGCGGCGGCGGGCTTGCCGGGTTCGGACCGTCCCCCGGCAGCGCTGACATCGTTGTCGTCACCGCAGCCGCCGGCGCCCGCCGCCTCCACGACCCGGCAGATCTGCCGGTGTGCGGAGCTGGAGATGTCGCCCCCGATGACGGTGCCGACGATCGCGCCGACCACGAGCGTGACGAGCCCCAGCATTCCCAGGTACTCGACCGCCGTCTGCCCCGTGCTCGTGCGTACGCCTCGGCGTATTCGGTCGCTGCGTCTCACGCGTCACCTCGTCGTGGCTTGCTCGATCGGGTCACCGGGGGCCGGCCGTACACCCGCCGGGGACCGAACCGTAACGACCACACCTGGGCCCAAGGACAGGGCTCACAGGCCCATACCAGGGCCCAAACCGGCGGAGGGGCCCAGTAGCCGCGGTGAGCCCGGCAGAAGCCGTCTCCGGGTGCGCTTGCGCCGCCGCCCGACGTGTCGCACGCCGAAAGAGCCCGCCCGACCAGTGCGGACACCGGTCAGGCGGGCTCTTTCGGTTCTGGTTCTTCAGGTTCGGGCTCTTCCGCTTCCGGCGCCTTCGCTGCCGGCGGTCAGCCCTGGTCGTCGCGGTCCGTCGTCTCGTCCTCGGTCTGCCTCGCCTGGACCTCGGGGTCCAGCACGGACTGGCCGGTGCCGTCCACGGACGTCAGCCGGCCCGATTCGGGCACCTCCGTCGCGGCCGGCGGTTCCACCAGCCAGTCCGGGTTGGCCTGCTTGTCCCACCACTTCCAGGCGGCGAAGACACCACCGGCGAGCGCGCCCCCCAGCGCGAGCAGCTTCATGGCGCGCCCGGTCCGGGCCCGCCGCGCCTGGGCGCGCGCCAGCTTCTGGATCTTTCGGGCCGGCACCTGACCGCGCAGCGCCACCAGCGCGGCGGCACCGCGCGCGGCGGCCTCGTCCGCGACCGGCGCCGCCACGGCCATCGCCTGCTCGATCCGCGGCCGGGAGTACTCGGCGGCCTGCCGGGCGGCCTTGCGCGTCCGGCAGGCGGCCTGCTGGGCGGCCCGGTCGACCTTCGGCGGCACATGGGCCTTGGCCTGCGTACGGGCCTGCTCCAGCCGGGGGGCGACATAGGCGCCGTACTGGACGCGGGCCTGGTCGGCGGCCAGCGTCACCTTCGGCGCGAGCCGTACGCGTGTCTCTTGTGCGTAGTGCGCGGCCCTTTCCCTGGCCGTGTCGGCGTAGGGCGCCACCACTTCCGCGGCGTGCAGCACGCTGTCCCTCGCCGAGCCGGTCGCGGCGCGCACGCTGTTGATGCGGGTCACGGGTTTCCTCCTCCTCGGTGGCGTACGGTAATTCGACTTTCCACCCTTTTACGGATCATGCCTGCCAACGGGCCCGGCGGCATGTGCGAACGGGCATCCGGGTCACGGGCGACGACCACGGTCACCGCGGTGGCCCCGCGTATCGGGACCGCCGGGGGACGATCACGTGCGACAGGGGATGAACGATCACGCGCGCCAGGGAATGAATAGGGGTGAATGCGGAGCAACAGGAGCTTTTCGTCGACAATGCCACGGATCGCCGCGCCGCGCTCCCGACCGGGAGGACCCGCCCGGTTTTCCGCAGCCGAATCCGGCGGATCCCCCCTTGGAGGCGACCGTCGGGCGACGCACGGCGCGGGCCGTGCGAGGATCGGGGAGTCACAGGAAGACAACGGAAGGCAGATCGTGGCTGAGCAGCTCTACGCCACCCTGAAGACCAACCACGGCGACATCGAGGTCCGGCTCCTGCCGAACCACGCTCCCGAGACGGTCCGGAACTTTGTCGAACTCGCCAAGGGCGAGCGTGAGTGGACCCACCCCGCCACCGGCGAGAAGTCCACGGCGAAGCTCTACGACGGCACGGTCTTCCACCGGGTGATCAGTGGTTTCATGATCCAGGGCGGTGACCCGTTGGGCAACGGCACCGGCGGTCCCGGCTACCAGTTCAAGGACGAGTTCCACCCGGACCTCGCCTTCGACAAGCCCTACCTGCTGGCGATGGCCAACGCGGGCCCGGGCACCAACGGCTCGCAGTTCTTCATCACGGTCGCCGCGACGTCCTGGCTGAACCGCAAGCACACCATCTTCGGCGAGGTCACCGACCCGGCCAGCCAGAAGGTCGTCGACTCCATCGCGACCGCGCAGACCAACCCGCGCACCGACCGCCCGGTCAAGGACGTCGTCATCGAGTCGGTCGTCGTCGAGACCCGCGAAGGCTGAGTGCAGGGCTCGTCCCGACGGCTCCCCGGAGGGAACCAAACGCCCCGCTTGTCCGTAAGGATGAGCGGGGCGGTGCATTGCCCACGGGCAACGGCAGCCGTGCTCCGCGCAGGACGAATCGAGGGGAACCCCATGGACCAGGCACCAGGCAGCCCGACGGGCCAGGACCCGGCGGACCAGGGCCCGCCGGACGCCCACCGCCTGCCCAGTTGCTACCGCCATCCGGACCGCGAGACCGGCATTCGCTGCGCCCGCTGCGACCGGGCGATCTGCCCCGATTGCATGGTCGACGCCTCCGTCGGCTTCCAGTGCCCGGACTGCGTCCGCGGCGGCTCCGGCACCGGCCACCCGCCCGCCGCGAACCGGCCCCGCACGCTGGCCGGCGGTTCGGTCACCGCCGACCCCCGGCTGCTCACCAAGGTGCTGATCGGCCTCAACCTCGCCTTTTTCCTGGTCCAGCTCTCCGTTGGAGACCGGTTCACCGATCGGTTCGACCTCATCGGCTGGGCCTACGTCCCCTCGCTGGGCTCCTTCGAAGGGGTCGCGGACGGCCAGTGGTACCGGATGCTCACCGCGATGTTTCTGCACGGCAGCTACATCCACATCCTGTTCAACATGCTCAGCCTGTGGTGGGTCGGCGGCCCGCTCGAGGCGGCTCTCGGCCGCGCCCGCTATCTCGCGCTCTACTTCACGGCCGGGCTCGCCGGCAGCGCGCTCACCTATCTGATCGCCGCGCCCAACCAGGCCTCGCTCGGCGCCTCCGGCGCCATCTTCGGCCTGTTCGGCGCCACCGCCGTGCTGATGCGCCGGCTCAACTACGACATGCGGCCGATCATCGCCCTGCTGGTGATCAACCTGGTCATCACCTTCGGCTGGGGCAACATCGCCTGGCAGGCCCACATCGGCGGTCTGGTCGCCGGCGTGGTGGTGGGGTACGCCATGGTGCACGCCCCGCGCGAGCGGCGGGCCCTGGTGCAGTACGGCACCTGTGCGCTGGTGCTGGTGGTCGTCATCGTGTTGACGCTGCTCAGAACGGTTCAGCTCACCTGAGAGCGCCCGTTGTCCACAGCCAGTCGTTGATCTTGTGCATAGCGTGCGCGAACAGGTGTGCCCCCTGCTGCTGACCTGCGTTGTTGCAGGTCAGGCAGGGGGCACGCGCACTCTGAGTGAGCGGTATGACAGGCGTATCGGTGTCAACGACAGACGGGTTATCCACAGATCATCAGCGTTTTCCCCAGGCTGTATGTGGAAATTCTTCCGGCCTGTGGATAACTCAGCGGATAGCCGTGGGCAGAGCTGTGTTCACCGGGAGGACAACGTCACTTCCACTGCGTGGAGACGGCGAATCCGGCGGCGATGAAGCCGAAGCCCACGACGATGTTCGCGTTGCCGATGGCATGGATGGGCAGTGAGCCGTCGGTCACATAGAAGACGACGATCCAGGCCAGGCCGATGAGGAACAGCGCCAGCATGACGGGCGCCACCCAGCCGCGGCCCTCCAGCTTGATGCTCGTCGCCTGCTTGGCGGGCGGCGGCGTGTAGTCGGCCTTCTTGCGGATACGTGACTTCGGCACGAGGGTCTCTCCTGTCGATGCGCTGGTGGCCGCGCAGGGAACTGGGCTGGCTCCGGAGCAGCGTACAAGGGCACACTGAGCACTCCCCCGGACGTCCGTTAGCGTAGTGCTTCCGCGGCGCCGAAGGAGATAAGGGTACGTTGAGCAATTCTGCCGACTTCCCGGGGACGGGTGCCGGCCCGGCCCGCACGCGCCGCCCGAGGCCCGTGCGGATCATGACCGTGGCCGTCTTCGCCCTCGCCGGGTTGATCTTCTTCACCAGTTTCAACACGGCCAAGGGCACCAACATCCGCACGGACACGTCCCTCCTGAAGCTGTCCGACCTCGTCCAGGAGCGCAGCCGGAAGAACAAGGACCTCGACGAGTCCAACGCCGCCCTGCGCGACAACATCGAGTCCCTCGCCGCGCGCGACGACGACGGCAAGCCCCAGGACGGCGGGCTGACCGGCGTGGAGAAGAGCGCGGGCACCCGCAAGCTCACCGGCCGCGCGATCACGGTCACGCTCAACGACGCCCCGCCCGACGCCACCGCGAAGCTCCCCGGCTACCCCGAGCCGCAGCCCGACTACCTGGTGATCCACCAGCAGGACCTCCAGGCCGTGGTCAACGCGCTGTGGAACGGCGGCGCCCAGGGCATCAAGGTGATGGACCAGCGGCTGATCTCCACCAGCGCCGTGCGCTGCGTGGGCAACACGCTGATCCTCCAGGGCCGCGTCTACTCACCGCCCTACAAGATCACGGCGGTCGGCGATCCGGGGAAGCTCCAGAAGGCGCTCGCGGACTCCCCGGCGATCCAGAACTACATGGTGTACGTCAACGTCTACGGCCTCGGCTGGAAGGTCACCGACGACGGAACGGTGACCCTGCCCGGCTACTCCGGCACCGTGGACCTGCACTACGCGAAGCCCGTGCGGTAGGCGCGGCCGCCGGGCGCCGGCACTCCGGTGAGGGCGCTCCGGTGTCGTACTGGTGAACGGAACCACCTGGTTCGCGTATCGGATCGACAAAGGGCAGTACAAAACCGTCTCCGCGGTCGTTGAGCTGATCGACGCTGTGCCACGTCCGTCCGGGCGCACACGGTTTCCGCACAGCTCGCGGAGGTTGGGAAACCTCGGGCGTCGCGCCGTTAGTCTGGTGGCGTACGGCGTGAGTCTGGTGCCGTGGGAGACGAAAGGGACGGCATGTACGGCTGGATCTGGCGGCAACTGCCCGGGAACGCGTGGGTGAAGGCCCTGATCTCACTGGTGTTGGTCCTGGCCGTGGTCTACGCCCTGTTCCAGTACGTCTTTCCGTGGGCCGAACCGCTGCTTCCCTTCAACGATGTGACGGTGGACAACCAGTGAGTGCACGGATTCTCGTCGTCGACAACTACGACAGCTTCGTCTTCAACCTGGTCCAGTACCTGTACCAGCTGGGGGCCGAGTGCGAGGTGCTGCGCAACGACGAGGTGTCGACGGCGCACGCGCAGGACCGTTTCGACGGCGTGCTGCTGTCGCCCGGGCCGGGCACGCCCGAGCAGGCCGGTGTCTGCGTGGAGATGGTCCGGCACTGCGCCGCGACCGGTGTTCCCGTCTTCGGTGTGTGCCTGGGCATGCAGTCGATGCAGGTGGCCTACGGCGGTGTGGTGGACCGCGCGCCCGAGCTGCTGCACGGCAAGACCTCGCTGGTGGAGCACGAGGGCACGGGCGTCTTCGCGGGCCTGCCCTCCCCCTTCACGGCGACCCGCTACCACTCCCTGGCCGCCGAACCGGCGACCGTGCCGGACGAGCTGGTGGTCACGGCGCGCACGCACGACGGCATCATCATGGGGCTGCGGCACCGTGAACTTCCCGTCGAGGGCGTGCAGTTCCATCCGGAGTCGGTGCTGACCGAGCACGGGCACCGGATGCTGGCCAACTGGCTGGCGGAGTGCGGCGACAAGGAGGCCGTGGCGAGGTCGGCGGGGCTCGCCCCGGTGGTGGGCAGGGCCACGGCGTGACCGCGCTGCGCCCCGAGCGCGAGACGGACACCTCGTACGGGCAGCAGTCGTACGAGGGGCCGGACGCGCTCGAGGAGTGGTACGGCACCGGGGCGCGAGACGTGCCCCAGGACCCCTACGCGGCGCCCCAGCAGAGCGGGGCGGGGGTGTCGTACGGGCCCTCGGGCGACGCGACGGCGTACCTGCCTCCGGTCGACGACGAGACCATGGCGTTGCGGATCGACGACGAGACCATGGCGCTGCGGATCCCGGATCCGCCGCCTGGCGCCTCTTCCGCCGTGCGGGCCGCTGCACCTCCACCGGGTGGACGCGCGGCCCGCAGAAAGGCCGCCAGGCGCCGTCACGGCCGTCGTGGGGCGCCGGCGGCCCCGCCGTCGGAGGAGGACAGCCCGGAAGACCGTCCGTCCGCGCCGCTGTCCCGCGTGGAGGCCCGCCGGCAGGCGCGGGCACGCAGGGCGAGCCCGGCCGTGATCGCCAGTCGGGTCGTCGGCGAGTTGTTCATCACCACCGGTGTGGTGATGCTGCTCTTCGTCACCTACCAGTTGTGGTGGACGAACGTCCGGGCGCACGCGCAGGCGGGCAGTGAGGCGCACCAGTTGCAGGACGACTGGGCGAGTGGCAAACGCAACCCGGGGACGTTCGAGCCGGGGCAGGGCTTCGCGCTCCTGCACATCCCGAAGCTGGACGTGGTGGTCCCCATCGCAGAGGGCACCAGCAAGGCGAAGGTGCTGGACAAGGGCATGGTCGGGCACTACGGGCAGGGCGACCTGAACACCGCGATGCCGGACGCGAAGACGGGCAACTTCGGGCTCGCCGGCCACCGCAACACGCACGGTGAGCCCTTCCGGTACATCAACAAGCTCTCGCCGGGCGACGCGATCGTCGTGGAGACGCAGGACACGTACTTCGTGTACAAGATGGCGTCGATACTGCCGGTGACCCCACCGGCCAACATCAGCGTCCTCGATCCCGTACCGAAGGGATCGGGCTTCACCGGGCCCGGCCGCTACATCACGCTGACCACCTGCACTCCGGAGTTCACCAGCAAGTACCGGATGATCGTCTGGGGCAAGATGGTCGAGGAACGGCCGCGCAGCAAGGGCAAGCCGGATGCGCTCGTCAGTTAAAGGGCGGATGAACAGTGGCAGCGACCACGGACGACACGGCAGAGCACACGGACGGCCGCGAAGGGCACGGTGACAGGCCGGGTGCCGGTCGTGCGCGGCGCCGCCGGGGTACGGGCCCGCTGGCCCTCGCCGTCAGCGTCTTCGGCGAACTTCTCATCACGGTGGGTCTGGTCCTGGGCCTGTTCGTCGTCTACTCCCTGTGGTGGACGAACGTCCTGGCGGACCGCAAGGCCGACCGGGAGGGCGACCACGTCCGCGACGACTGGGCGCAGTCAGCGCCCGGCGGTCCCGGAGCGCTGGACACCAAGGACGGCATCGGCTTCCTGCACGTGCCGTCCATGCACAACGGCGAGGTCCTGGTCAAGAAGGGCACGTCGTCGGAGGTGCTGAACGGCGGGGTGGCCGGCTACTACACGGACCCGGCCAAGGCGACCCTGCCGACGTCCGGCAAGACCGGCAACTTCACCCTCGCCGCCCACCGGGACGGTCACGGCGCGAAGTTCCACAACATCGACAAGGTGCACGTGGGCGATCCGGTCGTCTTCGAGACCAAGGACACGTGGTACGTCTACAAGGTCTTCGACATCCTCCCCGAGACCTCCAAGTACAACGTCCAGGTCCTGGCCCGGGTCCCCAAGGAGTCGGGCGTCAAGAAGCCGGGACACTACATCACCCTGACGACGTGCACGCCGGTCTATACCTCGCGGTACCGGTACGTGGTGTGGGGGGAACTGGTCCGGGTGGAGAAGGTGGACAGCAAGCGGACGTTGCCGGAGGAACTGCGAGGCTGACTGAGCGCCTTGAAGGAGTTCAGTCCTTTAACATGGCGGAGGCCCGAAGCCGCAACGTGGTTTTGCGACTTCGGGCCTCTTGCTGTCGCTGCGGTCCTATTTCAGGACCGTGAGCATGTCGCCCGCGCCCCACTTCTCCAGCAGCCCGCGGTGCACGGCGGTGATGCCGGCCTCCTCGGCGATGCTCAGGGCGTCGGGTGTGAAGCGACACGTCGCCACGTACAGAGCGACGTCCGAGGCGTACAGGACCTTTGCGGATCCGACGAACTTCTGGACCTCGGGGCTGGTGATCCGCAGGTGGGGCGCGAACCTCTTGCACTGGACGACGAGGCGCCGGCCGTCGGCCGTCAGCGCGGTGATGTCGACGCCTCGGTCTCCGTGGCGCCCGAGGACGACCACGTTGGTGCAGCCGTCGCGTCGCAGAAGCACGGCGATGTGCTTCTCGAACTCACGGCCGGTCATGGAGTCCATGGCGGCCATGACTCCGGCGAGGGGACGATCCTGGCGGGGGCTCTCCAGCCTGAGGAGGCGTGCGTGGTGCTGCTGCAGCCGCCGCTCGATGTGCTGGACACCTGCGCGGAGCGCGATCAGCTCCCGCCGGTGCTCGCCCGATGTTTCGATCAAGGCGTTGAACATGGGGACGACGGTCTTGCCGAGGACGTGGCTGATGCGCTGGTCGATTCGGTCATCGAGGGAGACGACGTCCGGCTGGGGAGGGTTTTCCACAGGCTGTGCGCGGGCCAGGTATTCCATGTCGAGGAGGTACACACGTACCTGACGTGCGATGTCGCTGTCCCTGAGGAGCATGGCCACGTTGAGGACGGCTCGGCGGGAGAAGAGCGCAAGAGACCGGGTGCGTGACTGGATGCCACTGAGTTGCTTGAAGTCACTCAGTTCTGAACCGGTCAGGACCCGATACCCATTCGATTCCAGTTCCCCGCGGTGGTCGTGCACAAGGGCGCGGACGGCCTCCACGGTGACGCCGAAATACGTCGCCACCATCGCTGTCGTCACATGCATCCCGTCAGGCAACAGTGACAGTGCCTTCACCCTGTCGAGCACGTCTGTGCGGTCGAGCACGCTGTTGCGCAGGCTCTTTGATTCCAAGAGTACCGACTCGTTGATCACGCCCTGCCCTTCTGTTCGTGTGCGGCCATATGGCCGGGGCAGAGCGTTTCGATTCCCCACCCCACCCGATCAACGAGTCGTGACATATGAAGACACGATCGGATTGCGTGCAGGTGTGTGGTGACGAGGCGGGCGGGCGGTACGACGGAGCCCCGGTTCTCCTCCTGCGAGGGGGAACCGGGGCTCTGAGTGTCGGCAGGGTCGGGGTCAGCCGCCGAAGAAGCCGCCGTTGCCGCGGCCGTTGTTGCCGTTGCCGCCGACGGTCGTCAGCGTGATCGGCGTCCCGGCGGGGTCGTCGACCTCCTGGCCTTCGTTCGGTTCCTGGCTGATGACAAACGCGTTGTCGTCCTGGCTGCTTCCGTCGGCGAACTGGATGTTGGTGAAGCCGTTCTGCCCCAGGACCTGCTTGGCCTGCCCCAGACGCATGCCCTGGACCTTCGGCACCTGCGTCTTCTGCTGCTGAAGCCTGCCGATGTTGATGGTCACCTTGGAGCCCTTGTCGACCTGCTGATTGGGGCCCGGAACGGTCGAGACGACCTTGTTGTCCTGGTTGGGGTCGTTCACGGGGGTGTCGCTGCACTCGCCGGTGAGGCCGTTCTGCTGCATCTGGGCCACGGCGTCGTCGCAGGTCTTGTTCGTGACGTCCGGCACGGTGGCCTTCTCGACGGGCTTGGCGACCGTGAGGGTGATGACGGAGCCCTTTTCCTTCTCCGTGTCGCCCGCGGGGTCCTGGTCGATGACCACGTCGGGTTCTTGGTCGGACTCCCGGGTCTTCTTCTCGACCTTGAAGCCCAGATCCACCAACTGGGTCTGCGCCTTGTCGAAGGACAGGCCGCGGACGCTGGGAACCGTCACCTTCGGCGCCCCGGTGGACATCACCAGGTTGACCGTCTCGCCCTTCTTGATGTCCTCACCGCCCTTATGGTCCTGCGAGCAGACCCTGCCCTTGGGCTGGTCCTCGCAGGTGTCCTGGGTGAAGGCCACCACGACGCTGCCGTTCGTGGCCATCTTCTCGGCGTCGCTCTTCGTGTGGCCGACGAAGTTGGGCACGGGCACCATGTCGTTGTTGGCGCCCTTCCCGCCGAAGGCGTACATGCCGATGAAGATCGCGCCGATGAGGACCAGGAGGCCGGCGACGGCCAGCAGGATCGTCGAGGTGTTGGACTTCTTCTGACGGCGCCGGTCGGGGCGGTCGTCGTAGCCGTAGCCGCCGTCGTCCGGGTTCATGGGCGGCAGCATCGTCGTCGCGCCCGCGGGGCCGGCGTCGGGGCGCAGCGCGGTGGTCGGCTGGTCGTCGGGGTAGGCGCCGTAGCCGACCGCGCCCATGGCCGCCGTGGCCGCGACCGGCTGGCCGTCGAGGCAGGCCTCGATGTCGGCGCGCATCTCGTCGGCGGACTGGTAGCGGTAGTCGGGGTCCTTGACGAGCGCCCGCATCACGATCGCGTCCATCTCGGGCGTGATCTCGGGGTCGAAGACGCTCGGGGGCTGCGGCTCCTCGCGGACGTGCTGGTAGGCGACCGCGACGGGGGAGTCGCCCACGAAGGGTGGGCGGACCGTCAGCAGCTCGTAGATCAGGCACCCCGTCGAATACAGGTCCGAGCGCGCGTCGACCTGCTCGCCTTTGGCCTGTTCGGGAGACAGGTACTGGGCGGTGCCGATGACGGCCGCGGTCTGGGTCATGGTCATGCCGGAGTCGCCCATGGCGCGGGCGATGCCGAAGTCCATGACCTTGACCTGGCCGTTGCGCGTCAGCATGACGTTGGCCGGCTTGATGTCGCGGTGGACGATGCCGTTGCGGTGGGCGTACTCCAGGCCCTGGAGGATGCCGATGGTCATCTCCATCGACCGCTCCGGCAGCAGCTTGCGGCCGCTGTGCAGCAGTTCACGGAGCGTGGAGCCGTCGACGTACTCCATCACGATGTACGGGATCGAGACCCCGTCGATGTAGTCCTCGCCCGTGTCGTAGACCGCGACGATCGCGGGATGGTTGAGCGAGGCGGCCGACTGGGCCTCCCGGCGGAACCGGGCCTGGAAGGAAGGGTCGCGCGCCAGGTCGGCGCGCAGCGTCTTCACTGCCACGGTGCGTCCCAGCCGGGTGTCATGTGCGAGGTACACCTCCGCCATGCCACCACGGCCGAGCACATGGCCCAGCTCGTACCGGCCGCCGAGGCGACGCGGCTCTTCCATAGCTACCTACCAGCCCTCTCCGTCGGTCCCGACCGGCACTGCTTGTGCCGCCGGAGGCTGCTGTCCGGGCCTACCGTACCCGGCTCGCTGTGTGTGACCTGGCCAAGCCCGTCACCCGATACAGGACCGGTATCGCAACGTGCATCGATGTGAAGGGGGCGTGATGGGGGTCACTGCCTGGAGTTGATGACCGCCTCCATGACGTTCTTCGCGATGGGCGCCGCGAGGCCGCCACCGGAGATGTCGTCGCGGTTGGCGTTGTTGTCCTCGACGACCACGGCCACGGCGACCGGCGAGCTGCCGTCGGGGAGCTTGGCGTAGGAGATGAACCAGGCGTACGGCTTCTCGCTGTTGTCGACGCCGTGCTGGGCGGTACCGGTCTTGCCGCCCACGGTGACGCCGTTGATCTGCGCGTTCTGGCCCGTGCCGTCCTTGACGACGGTCTCCATCATGGACTGGAGGATCTGGGCGTTCTGCGAGCTGAGCGGCTGGCTCAGTTCCTGCGGCTGGGTCTGCTCCAGGGTGTCCACGCTGGGGGACTGGAGCTTGTCGACCATGTACGGCTTCATCAGCTTGCCGTCGTTGGCGACGGCGGAGGCGACCATGGCCATCTGGAGCGGGGTGGCGGCGGTGTTGAACTGGCCGATCGAGGACAGCGCGGTCTGCGACTTGTTCATGTCGTCCGAGAACACGGAGGCGTTGGAGCGGACCGGCGTGAACTGCTCACTGTCGAAGCCGAACTTCTTCGCCTCCTCGAGCATCTTGTCGTTGCCGAGGTCCGCGCCGATCTTGCCGAAGACGCTGTTGCAGGACACCCGCAGCGCCTCGCGCATGGTGGCGTTCTCGCAGGGGATGTTGCCCTCGTTCTTCAGCGGCGTCGTCGTGCCGGGCATGATCCACGGCAGCGGCGAGTTGGTGGCCTGGTCCGCCGACTTGTACAGCCCGTTCTCCAGCGCGGCGGCCGCGGTGACCACCTTGAAGGTGGAGCCCGGCGGGTAGGTCTCGCGCAGTGCCCGGTTCAGCATCGGGTCGTTGGGGTCGGACTTCTTCTGGAGCTTGTTCCAGGCCTCGGCGTCCGCGTTGGAGTTGCCGGCGAACGACGACGGGTCGTAGGACGGGTAGGACGCCAGGGCGAGGATCTTGCCCGTGGAGGGGTCCAGGGCGACCGCCGCGCCCTTGCCGCCGACGTTCTTCAGGCCGTTGTAGGCCGCCTTCTGCGCGGCCGCGTTGAGCGTGGTGACCACGTTGCCGCCCTGCTTGGGCTTGCCGGTGATCATGTCCAGGGTGTTGCGGAAGAAGAGCCGGTCGTCGTTGCCCGTGAGGATGCCGTCCTCGACGCTCTCCAGCTTGTCGGCGCCGTAGGACTGCGAGGCGAAGCCGGTGACGGGCGCCCACATCGGGCCGTTCTTGTACGTGCGCTTGTACTTGAGGTCGTTGAGTCCGCTGCTCTTGGTCTCGACCGAGCCGGTGATCGGGTTGCCGCCGACGATGATGTCGCCGCGCGGGGTGGCGTAGCGCGCGATGGTGACGCGGCGGTTGTGCTTGTCGTTCTTGAGGGTGTCGGCCTTGACGTACTGGATCCAGTTGTCGCGGATGAGCAGGGTGAGGACGAGGAGTCCGCAGAAGATCGCGATTCGGCGCAGGGGCTTGTTCACGGGCGGACCACCTGGGTCATCTCGGCGTCGGGGTTGGAGGCGGGCGCGGGGGCGGGTCTGCGGGCGGTGTCGCTGATCCGGATCAGGATGCCGATCAGGACCCAGTTGGCGATGACGGAGGAGCCGCCGTACGCCAGGAACGGCATCGTCATACCCGTGAGCGGGATGAGGCCCATCACACCGCCGGCCACCACGAAGACCTGGAGCGCGAAGGCGCCGGACAGGCCCATGGCGAGCAGCTTGCCGAAGGGGTCGCGGGCGGCCAGCGCGGTGCGCGCGCCGCGCTCCACGATCAGGGCGTAGACCAGCAGGAGCGCCATGATGCCGGCCAGGCCCAGCTCCTCGCCGAAGGTGGCGAGGATGAAGTCGGAGTTGGCGGCGAACTTGATGAGGTCGGAGTGGCCCTGGCCGAGGCCGGAGCCGAGGGTGCCGCCGGAGCCGAACGCCCACAGCGCTTCCATCGACTGCTCGGAGTGGCCGCTGACGCCCTGCTGACTGAGCTTGTACTCCTTGAACGGGTCGAGCCAGGCCTGGACGCGCTGCTGGACGTGCGTCTCGAAGCTGGCCACGCCGACGGCGCCGACGGCGGACATCAGCAGACCGAAGACGATCCAGCTGGTCCGCTCGGTGGCGACGTACAGCATGATCACGAACATGCCGAAGAACAGCAGCGAGGTGCCGAGGTCGGTCTCGAAGACCAGGATGAGGATGGACATCACCCAGACGACCAGGATCGGTCCGAGGTCGCGGCCGCGGGGCAGGTACAGGCCCATGAAGCGGCGGCTGGCCAGGGCGAGCGCGTCCCGCTTCACCATGAGGTACCCGGCGAAGAAGATGGCGAGCACGATCTTGGCGAACTCACCGGGCTGGATGGAGAATCCGGCGACCGAGATCCAGATCTTGGCGCCGTAGATGTTGGCGCCGAGGCCCGGTACGAGCGGCAGCAGCAGCAGGATCAGCGCGCCGACCATGGAGATGTAGGTGTAGCGCTGGAGGGCGCGGTGGTCCTTGAGGAAGATCAGGGTCACCACGAACAGGGCGATGCCCAGGGCCGTGTACAGCAGCTGCCGTGGCGCGGCCGTTCCCGCCTGGTCGATGGCCTGGAGCAGCTTCGACTGGTCCAGGCGCCAGATGACGACCAGTCCGAGCCCGTTCAGCAACGTGGCCAGCGGCAGCAGCAGCGGGTCCGCGTACGGGGCGAACTTGCGGACGACCAGGTGCGCGGCGCCGGCCAGCAGACCGAGGCCCAGGCCGTAGCTCAGCAGGCCCGCGGGCACCTGGCTGTTGATGGCCAGGCCCACGTTGGCGTAGGCGAACACCGGGATGGCGACGGCGAAGACCAGCAGCGCCAGCTCGGTGTTGCGTCGGCTGGGCGCGCCGATCGCGCCGATCGTGGACGTGTGCTGCGTCGACGGGTTGGTAGTGCTCATCGTGTGACAGGGCCTCTCACGGCTTGCCTACTGCTTACCGCACAGCGAGACGACCTTCTGCTCTTCCTCCGAGAGAGTGGGGCCGGGGCTGGGAGTGGACGCGGTGGCGGACGTGGACGGGGAGGACGGGGACTTGGCCGTCGACGGGTTCGGTGTCGCCTTGGACGTGAGGGCGGTGCGGGTGGTTCCCGTGGTGCCGCCGGCCTGGTCCTGGCCCGTCGTGGCGCCGTTCTTGTCCTCGACGGTGCGGCGCTGGGCCTCCTTCTTGCACGCGGAGGCCTGCACGGACAGCTCGTCGATCTTCTTTCGGGCGTTCTCCAGACCGCCCTCGGTGATCGTCGCTCTGACCTGCTTCTGCTGGTAGGGCGGCAGGTACTTGAGTTCGATCTCGGGGTGGTCCGTGTGGATCTTCGACAGCTTCAGCCAGGCCAGGTCCTGGCTGATGCCCCGGTAGAGCGCGACGTGTTCCTCGTTGGCGCCGACGAAGTACTGCGTCTGCGTCCAGCGGTAGCCGCCGTAGAGGCCGCCGCCGAGGACGGCGAGCGTGAGGACGCTGTAGAACGACCGCTTGAGCCACCTGCGGTTCTTGCGGGGTTTGACGAAGTCGTCGTCGCCGTAGTCGCCGTGGTCGGCCGCGGGGGCGTAGCCGGCGGTGTCGCCGGAGCCGGGCGGGCCGAACTCGCCGCCACCGCCGCCTTGTCCGGGCACCTGGCGGCCGAGGCCCGAGGCGCGTCCGGCGGGGGTCTGCATGATGCCGTTGTCGTGCAGGTGGTTCTGGTTCTCGGCGACCGCGCCGACCACGACCGGGGTGTCGGAGAGCTGCCCGGCGAGGGTGTCGCCGGTGTCCAGGTCGAGGACGTCGGCGACGATGACGGTGATGTTGTCGGGGCCGCCGCCGCGCAGCGCGAACTGGATCAGTTCCTGCACGGTCTCCTGCGGGCCCTGGTAGCCGGCGAGGGTCTCCTCCATCGTCTGGTGGGAGACGACGCCGCTGAGGCCGTCGGAGCAGATCAGGTAGCGGTCGCCGGCGCGCACCTCGCGGATGGACAGGTCGGGTTCGACGTGTTCGCCGCTGCCGAGGGCGCGCATGAGCAGGGCGCGCTGCGGGTGGGTGGTGGCCTCTTCCTCGGTGATGCGTCCCTCGTCGACGAGGCGCTGCACCCAGGTGTGGTCCTGGGTGATCTGGGTCAGTACGCCGTCGCGCAGCAGGTAGGCGCGCGAGTCGCCGACGTGCACCAGACCGAGTCGCTGGCCGGTCCACAGCAGGGCGGTGAGCGTGGTGCCCATGCCCTCCAGCTGGGGGTCCTCCTCGACCATGGCGCGCAGCTGGTCGTTGGCACGCCGCACGGCGGTGCCGAGGGAGGTGAGGATGTCGGAGCCGGGGATGTCGTCGTCGAGGGCGACGATGGTGGAGATCACCTCGGAGGAGGCAACCTCGCCGGCGGCCTGGCCGCCCATTCCGTCGGCGATCGCGAGCAGACGCGGACCGGCGTAGCCGGAATCCTCGTTGCCCTCGCGGATCATGCCTTTGTGCGATCCGGCGGCGAAGCGCAGTGACAGACTCATGCGCACCTCGCCCGTCGGCTCCGGGTACATCCGCACGGTGCCCACCCTCCGGTCGGGAGCGCGCCGGGGCCCGGGGTGCCGGCCTCCGCTGCGTGCTCGCTCCGCTCGCTCATTAGTCGTATTACTTCCGCAGCTCGATGACGGTCTTGCCGATGCGGATCGGCGCGCCCAGCGGGATCGGTGTGGGGGTCGTCAGCCGGGTCCGGTCCAGGTAGGTGCCGTTGGTGGATCCGAGGTCCTCGACGATCCACTGGCCGCCCTGGTCCGGGTAGATCCTGGCATGGCGGCTGGAGGCGTAGTCGTCGTCCAGCACGATCGTGGAGTCGTGCGCGCGGCCCAGGGTGACGGTCTGGCCCTGCAGCGCGACGGTGGTGCCGGTGAGGATGCCCTCGGTCACCACGAGTTTGCTGGGGGCGTTGCGGCGCTGGCGGCCACCGCCCTGTTGACCGCGCTGCTGCGGCGGCGCCGCCTGGCGCGCGGCCTGCTGCGGCCGGGCGGTCTCTCTGCGGGCCCCCCGCTGGGTGACGCGCGTACCGAACAGGTCGCTGCGGATGACCTGCACGGCCACGATCACGAACAGCCACAGTACGGCCAGGAAACCCAGCCGCATGACCGTGAGGGTCAGCTCTGACATTGCCCCCGCTTCACCCTTCGGCTTGCCGGTAAATGATGGTGGTGCTGCCCACGACGATCCGCGAGCCGTCGCGGAGCGTAGCGCGGGTGGTGTGCTGCCCGTCCACCACGATGCCGTTGGTGGACCCGAGATCCTGGATCGTCGAGGGCGTTCCGGTCCGGATCTCGCAGTGCCGGCGGGAGACGCCGGGGTCGTCGATCCGCACGTCGGCCTCGGTGCTGCGGCCGAGCACGAGTGTCGCGCGGGAGATCTGATGGCGGGTGCCGTTGATCTCGATCCAGTAGCGGGTGCGGCCGCCGCTCGCCGGGGTGGGCGCGGGCCGCTGGGCGGCGGGCGGCGGGTAGCCGTAGCCGCCGGGGCGGGCACCGGGCGGCGGCGCGGCCGGCATGGGGGGGGCAGCGGAGGGGCCGGCGGCGGGCGGGTACCCGTATCCGCCCGGGGCGGCGGGACGGCCGGCCGGACCGGCCGAGGGGGCCTGGGGCGCCTGCTGGCTGCTGGTGGAGGCGAGCGTACGGCTGCGCACCCGGTACAGGCCGGTGTCCAGGTCCTCCGCCTTCTCCAGGTGGACCTTGATCGGCCCCATGAAGGTGTAGCGCTGCTGCTTCGCGTAGTCGCGCACCATGCCGGCGAGCTCGTCGCCGAGCTGGCCGGAGTAGGGGCTCAGACGCTCGTAGTCGGGCGCGCTGAGCTCCACGATGAAGTCGTTGGGTACGACGGTGCGGTCGCGGTTCCAGATCGTCGCGTTGTTGTCGCACTCGCGCTGGAGCGCACCCGCGATCTCCACGGGCTGGACCTCGGACTTGAAGACCTTGGCGAAGGTGCCGTTGACCAGACCTTCGAGACGCTGCTCGAACTTCTTCAGGACTCCCATGGGGCACCTCCTCCGTCGTTGCCTTCGCTGTGGGTCTTGCCGTCGTGCTGCGTGTTGCCTGCCTGGTACTGCTTACTGATCGTATCCACGCGCCGGTGAATCGGCTGGTTCCCCCTGTCGGCCCTGTCGACGGGTGTCGACGCCTGTCGCGTACCCGGTGTTGCTCGGTACTTCTGCCCAGGATCGTAAAGGGGGTCGCAGACCAGTGTCCCGCACCCGGGCGCGGACCTTGCCCGGCTCCTGGGCAGACGGGTGCGACCGGTACGAGGTTGATACGTGAACGGGGGCGTCCCGACACGGAACGGGGTTCTGTCCGGGCGGCGCGGCCCAGGGCCGGCGGGGCGCCGTGGCGGGCGGGCGCGGGCGCGGCCGGTGCGGGGTGTCTGCCCTGGGAAAGCGATGTGAATGCGCCGTCCGGGCCGTGCTAATGTTCTGCATGTCGGAAGGCGCCAGCCCCCAGGGGGACGGAGCCGGAGGACACACCCAATGCGCGGGTGGCGGAATAGGCAGACGCGCTGGATTCAGGTTCCAGTGCCCGCAAGGGCGTGGGGGTTCAACTCCCCCCTCGCGCACCATGAGATACCGATGAATGGGTCTCCGCCAGTGACGGAAGTCACGGTGGGGCCCGTTTTTCGTTGTGCCGGCACATGCGAGGCGGGCCCCGATACGTGAGGTATCTCACGCGCTGGGGCCCGCCTTGTTGTCGGGGGAGCCGACCCTCGCGGCGGGGCGAACGTTGCCCGGCTGGGCACTAGTCTGGTCGGGTGACGACCCCGGAAGCTGGACAGGGTGACGTCGCCGGGGCGGACCGGGCGACGTCCGAGGGCGCTGCGGCGCGGCCCGAGGAGCGTTTGGAGCGGGCCGTACGGGCCGCCGAACAGGCGCTCATCGACTACGAGATCGCGGTGGAGACCTTCCGGGTGGAGGTCGAGAACTTCGCCCGGCTGCACGAGCAGCGGCTCGGACCGCTCTACGCCCGGCTGGAGGAGCTGAAGGTGCTGACGGCCGAGGCGACGGCCGCGCGCACCGGTGACCCCGAGGACCTGCGCAGGGCGCAGGAGGCGCGGGCCGATCTGGCGCCGATCCCCGGAGTCGACGAGCTGCTGAACGGCTGGATGGACTCCAGCGGCCTGTACCCGGAGGCCGTCGCGATGCTCACCGACCTGCCCGTGCGGCCCCCGCAGCGGGTGCGCCCCAGCGAGGAGGCCCGCCGGCTGTACCGCGAGCTGGCCCGCAAGGCCCACCCCGACCTGGTGCAGGACGACAACGAGCGCAAGCGGCGTGAGGCGTTCCTCACCCGGGTCAACGCCGCCTACGCGCGCGGCGACGAGGACGAGCTGCGGGAGCTGGGCGCCGAGTGGGCGGCCGGCCCGAAGCCCAAGGAGCAGCTGCCGAGCCGCAGTGAGGAGCTGTACGCCCGCCTCGAATGGCTCGCCCGGCGCAAGGAGCTGCTCACGGTGGTCGCCAAGGGACTGGAGGACGGCGCGATCGCCGGGATGCTCCGGCTGGCCCCCGACGACCCCGACCGTCTGCTCGACGAGATCGCCGAGCAGCTGCACAAGGAGATCGCGGAGCGGGAGGCCGAACTGACCGCGCTGCTGAGCCAGGAGTGACCTGTGTGACCTGTGCGACCTGTGTGAGGTACGCCCGGATCCCTTCGGCGCGTTTCGGGTAGCGTCGCCTCATGCATTTCGGAGCTGGTGTGCCCACGGTCGGTGTCCAGGACCTCGAGGACGGCGACTTCCTGCTGGACGTCCGCGAGGACGACGAGTGGCGGGCGGGTCACGCCGAGGGGGCGCTGCACATCCCCCTGAGCGAGTTCGTGGCCCGGTACGGCGAGCTGACCGAGGCGGCGCCCCAGGACGGGCGGGTCCATGTGATCTGCCGCTCCGGCGGGCGGTCCGCGCAGGTCGCGATGTACCTGGTCCAGCAGGGCGTCGACGCGGTGAACGTCGACGGTGGCATGCAGGTGTGGGAGGCCTCCGGCCGACCCGTCGTGACCGACGAGGGGCGGCCCGGCCAGGTGGTGTGACACCGGGCCGGGTTTCTGTATTCCTCTACGACCACGCCTGCCTGACCCCGCGTCAGGGTCGCGTCGGTGAGGAAGACGCCCGCTGTCCGGTGCGGCGGCGTCCGGTACGCCCCGGGGGTGTGCCCGGAGGACGGCCCTGAGTACCGTTCCGGTACGCCGCCGGGAAGCGGTGCGCGCGGCGGTACGGCGCCCCGCGGCCGGACGGCGACCGGACGGCGGACCGGGATCGGAAACGGGGCGGGATGAACGCGCACGACGACGACTCGACCGCCGCCCGGCCCCCCAGCCGCCCGGACCCCCGGCCGGACGAGGACCCCCGGACTACCGCCGGGCCGGACGGGAAGGCCCTGGCCTCCGCGCCCGTCTCCGTTCCGGCTCCCCGCTCAGCCCCCGGCTCCGATCCCGATCCCGATCCCGGTGGTGGTGTCGCCGCCTTGTCCCTGCCGTACCAGGTGGGTGCGGTGCTGGCGCTCGTGGTGGTCGGGGTCGTGGTGTGTGTGCATCTCGGGATGGTGTTCCTGCACGTCGCGCCGCCGAACACGGTGAGCAGGCAGCACGCCCAGGCCGTCGACGGGTGGATCTACCCGGAGTTCGAGCAGAACTGGAAGCTGTTCGCGCCGAACCCGCTCCAGCAGAACGTCGCCGTACAGGCGCGGGCGGAGGTCAGGGCGGCGGACGGCGGCATCCGTACCACCGGCTGGTACGACCTGTCCGCCGAGGACGGCCGGGCCATCGACGGCAACCTGCTGCCCAGCCACACCCAGCAGAACGAGCTGCGCCGCGCCTGGGACTTCTACGGGGGCAGCCACGACGGCGACAACCGGTCGGTGGGCCTGCGCGGCGCTCTGGCCGAGCAGTACGTGCGCCGCATCGCGGTGCTGCGCCTGGAACGCGTTGACCCGGGCGGCGCTGTCGGCGCGGGCGGCGTCCTCGAACGCGTCCAGGTCCGCAGCCGCACCAGCGGCGTGTCCCCGCCCCCGTGGAGCGGGGAGAAGGCGACGGGCAGGCCGGTCTACCGCTCGCTGCCCTGGTGGACGGTGCCGGCCGGCGAGACCCGGGGAGGTGTGCGGTGAACCGCCTCGCACTCGCGGTCTCGCGCGGGGTCGGCCGGGTCACCGAGGCGGCCCTCGGCCCCTACCAGACCGCCGTCGTACGCATCGGCTTCTCGCTGACCTGGCTGCTGTTCCTGCTGCGCGAGTATCCCCACCGGCACCAGCTGTACGGACCCGACGGCCCGTGGAGCTGGACCCTGGCCCGGCAGCTGACCGCGGACAACGGTGCCTTCACGGCCCTGCTGTGGTTCCGCGGCGGCCTCTGGTTCGAGACGTGCTACGCGCTCGCCGTGCTGGCGAGCCTGCTGCTCGCGCTGGGCTGGCGCACCCGCACGACGTCCGTCCTCTTCATGGTCGGCGTGCTCTCCCTGCAGAACCGCAGCATCTTCATGGGCGACGGCGGCGACAACGTGCTGCACCTGATGTCGCTGTACCTGGTGTTCACCCGCTGCGGCCAGGTCTGGTCGCTCGACGCGCGCCGGGCCGCACGGGTACGGGCGGCACACGCGCGCGGGGAGCGTGTGCCCGACCGGGCCGGTCCCGTCCTGTGGAGCGTGCTGGGGCTGTTCCTGGCCGTGGTCACCGCGGCCGGCCGGGTGCGGGGCGAGGCGTTCGTACCCGTCCTGCTGTGGACGGTCTGGCTGGGCCTGGCCCTGTGGTGGGCGGTCGGGCGCCGGGCGCGCTCGGCGCAGCCGCGGATGCTGCTCGACGTCGTCGCCCGCGTCGTCCACAACGGCGCCCTGCTCGTGATCATGGCCGAGGCCTGTCTGATCTACGCCACGGCCGGCTGGTACAAGGTCCAGGGCCCGCGCTGGCAGGACGGCACGGCCGTCTACTACCCGCTCCACCTGGACTACTTCTCGCCCTGGCCGGGCCTGGCCGGTCTGCTGTCCGCCAGTGGCACCCTGGTGATGCTGGTGACCTACGGGACGGTGATCGCGCAGGTCGCCTTCCCGTTCACGCTGTTCAACCGGCGGGTGAAGAACGTCCTGCTGGCGGTGATGATGACCGAGCACGCCGTGATCGCGGTCGTGCTGGGGCTGCCGTTCTTCTCGCTGGCGATGATCGCGGCGGACGCGGTGTTCCTGCCGACGTCGTTCCTGCGCCGTCTGGGCGGCCTCGCGGCACGCGCGCGTGCGCGACTGCGGCGGGGCGGCGACCGGCCCCCGGCGCGGGACCCGCGCTCCCCGGAGGACACCGGGCCCGCCCGCGTAGGCTTCCCGGCATGAACGACCCTGTACGCGCCTGGCACCGGCGGGCCGGCGCCTGTGTGCTGCTCGACGGCTTCCACGCCCTCAAGCACGCCCTGCGCTTCGGCGCCGAGGTGCCGGTGGCCGTCACCGCCGACCGGCGCGCGGCGCTCGCCCTCGCGGACGAGCTGGCGCCGGACCTGCGGGACACGCTGGACGCCCTGCTGAGCGAGGTGCCGCGGGAGACGTACGCCTCCCTCGTGCCGCGCCCGCACCCCACCGCCGTGGCGGCCCTGGCCGTACGGCCGTCCCGGGAAGCCCATCTGCGGGCGCTGGCGCACTCGCCCCGCAGCGCGCCAGTTGTCGTCCTGGACCAGCCGCGCAACCTGGGCAACGCGGGGGCGGTGATCCGTCTGGCCGCCGGTTTCGGGGCGACCGGAGTGGTCACCACGGGCACCCTGGACCCCTGGCACCCGACGGTGGTGCGCGGCGGCGCGGGGCTGCACTTCGCGACCGCGGTGGAGCGGCTGGGCGTGGACGAACTCCCGCACGGGCCGCTGTTCGCGCTCGACCCGGAGGGCGAGGACATCCGCGGGGTGAAGCTGCCCGACGACGCCGTGCTCGCCTTCGGCTCCGAGCGCAGCGGCCTGTCCGCCGAACTGCGCGCGCGCACCGACCACCTGCTGGCGCTGCCGATGCGCCCCCAGGTCTCCAGCTACAACCTCGCCACCAGCGTGGCGATGACGCTGTACCACTGGAGCGCCACCGGGGGCGCGGCCGCGTCCTGAGGGCCCGAGGGCCCGAGAGGCCTACGCCTCCCGGCGGACCTCCACCACGCGGAAGCGGTTGGCGACGAACGCGCCGTCGGTGAGGGCCGCGTTGGCCGCCGGGTTGCCGCCGGAGCCGTGGAAGTCGGAGAACGCGGCGGTCTGGTTGACGTACACCCCGCCGGTGAGGTTCAGCGACAGCTGGGCCGCCTCCTCCAGGCACACCTCCTGCACCGCCTGCTCGACGTCCTCGTCGGTCGTGTACGCGCCCACCGTCATCGCGCCCTTGTCGCGGATGGTGCGGCGCAGCAGCTCCACCGCGTCGGCGGCCGAGTCGACGGCGACGGCGAAGGAGACGGGGCCGAAGCACTCGTTCATGTAGGCGGCCTCGGCGTCCGGCTTGGCGCCGTCCAGCTTCACGATCACCGGCGAGCGGACGACCGCGCCGGGGAAGTCCGGGTTGGTGATCTCGCGGGAGGCGAGGGCGACCTCGCCGAGGCCCGCGGCGGCCTCCAGGCGGGCCTTGACGCCCGGGTTGACGATCGCGCCGAGCAGCGCGTTGGCGCGCGCGTCGTCGCCGAGGAGGCCGTCCACCGCCTTGGCGAGGTCGGCGGTCACCTCGTCGAAGGACTTGGGGCCCTGGTCGGTGCGGATGCCGTCGCGGGGGATCAGCAGGTTCTGCGGGGTGGTGCACATCTGGCCGCTGTAGAGGGACAGCGAGAAGGCCAGGTTGGCGAGCATCCCCTGGTAGTTCCCGGTGGACTCCACGAGCACCGTGTTGACGCCGGCCTTCTCGGTGTAGACCTGGGCCTGGCGGGCGTTGGTCTCCAGCCAGTCGCCGAAGGACGTGGAGCCGGTGTAGTCGATGATCCTGATCTCGGGGCGGGTGGCGAGCGTCTTGGCGATGCCCTCGCCGGGCCGCTCGGCGGCCAGGGCGATCAGGTTCGGGTCGAAGCCGGCCTCGGCGAGCACCTCGCGGGCGGTCTTCACCGTGAGGGCGAGCGGCAGCACCGCGCGCGGGTGCGGCTTGACCAGGACCGCGTTGCCGGTGGCGAGGGAGGCGAACAGGCCCGGGAAGCCGTTCCAGGTCGGGAAGGTGTTGCAGCCGATGACCAGCGCGATCCCGCGCGGGACGGCGGTGAACCGCTTGGTGAGGGCGAGCGGGTCGCGCTTGCCCTGCGGCTTGGTCCACTCGGCGGTGTCGGGGGTGCGCACCTGCTCCACGTACGCGTACGCCACCGCCTCCATGCCGCGGTCCTGGGCGTGCGGGCCGCCCGCCTGGAACGCCATCATGAACGCCTGTCCTGAGGTGTGCATGACGGCGTGCGCGAACTCGTGCGTCCGGTCGCTGATCCGCTTGAGGATCTCCAGGCACACCATGGCGCGCGCCTCCGCGCCCGCGTCCCGCCACGCCCGCTGGCCGGCCTTCATGGCGGGCAGCAGCACGTCGACGTCCGCGTGCGGGTAGCTCACGCCGAGCTCGATGCCGTACGGCGAGGTCTCGCCGGCCACCCAGTCGTCCGTGCCGGGCTGGCCGAGGTCGAGGCGGGTGCCCAGGACGGCGTCGAAGGCAGCCTTGCCGGCGGCCGCGTCGAGGCTGCCGTCGTTCCCGTAGGCCTTGGGGTGCTCGGGGTGGGGCGACCAGTACGCGCGGGTGCGGATCGCCTCCAGCGCCTGGTCCAGGGTGGGCCGGTGCCTGGCGATCAGCTCGTGTGCGGTCAGTTCGGCGGCCATGCGGGACCAACTCCTCGTCTCAAGAGCTCCTCGTCGAGCCCGTGATCTGGCATCTCCATGGTCACGGCCATGGGCAGGAACAGGCGGTCAGGGTTAGAGTAACCGAACGATCGGTCGGGACAAGGGGTCCGCCGCGTCCGAGGACAGCGCCGTGCGGGAGGATCGCGCACATGACAGCACTCGACCTCAGCAGTCCCGTGGCCGTCGCCGGCGACCCCCTCGGGCCCTTCGAGGGGAGCCGCGGGCCCGGCGGCACCCGGGCCTGCTCCCCGATGGGCACCCTGCACGAGTGCGCTCCGTCCGGCCGCCGCGCGCCGCTGCCCGCGTTCCACCGCCACGCCTACGCCACCGACAAGCGGGAGGGCACCTCATGACCACCGCCAGGCGCGACACGTACACCCCGGAGACGCTGCTGTCCGTGGCCGTGCGGGTCTTCAACGAGCGCGGCTACGACGGCACCTCCATGGAGCACCTGTCCAGGGCGGCGGGCATCTCCAAGTCGTCGATCTACCACCACGTCGCCGGCAAGGAGGAGCTGCTGCGCCGGGCGGTCAGCCGGGCCCTGGACGAGCTGTTCGGGATCCTCGGCGAGGAGCACGCCTGTACGGGACGCGCCGCCGAGCGCCTGGAGTACGTGGTGCGGCGCATGGTCGAGGTGCTCATCACCGAGCTGCCCTATGTGACGCTGCTGCTGCGTGTGCGTGGCAACACCGAGACCGAGCGCTGGGCGCTGGAGCGCCGCCGCGACTTCGACCACCGGGTGGCCGAGCTGCTGAGGGCGGCGGCCGAGGAGGGGGACGTGCGCTCCGACGTGGAGGTGCGGCTGGCGACCCGGCTCGTCTTCGGGATGATCAACTCGATCGTGGAGTGGTACCGGCCCGACGGGCGCGGCATGGGGGAGCGCGAGGTGGCCGACGCGGTGACGCGGCTGGTGTTCTCGGGGCTGCGCAAGGACTGACCCCGCACGGGCTCATCCCTGCGGTTCCAGGTCCTCCTCCTCGAACACCAGCAGCGTGCGCGTGCTCAGCACCTCGGGGATGGCCTGGAGCCGGGTGAGGACCAGCTCCCGCAGCGCCCGGTTGTCCGGGGTGTGCACGAGCAGCAGGACGTCGAAGTCGCCGCCGACCAGCGCGATGTGATGGGCGCCGGGCAGCTGCCTGAGCTGCTCGCGCACCGTGCGCCAGGTGTTCTGCACGATCTTCAGCGTGATGTACGCGGACGTGCCGTGTCCGGCGCGTTCGTGGTCGACACGGGCGCCGAAGCCGCGGATGACGCCGTCCTCGACGAGCCGGTTGATCCGTGCGTAGGCGTTGGCGCGCGAGACGTGGACCTGTTCGGCGACCGACCGTATCGAGGCGCGGCCGTCCGTCTGGAGCATGCGCAGGATGTCCTGGTCGACGGCGTCCAGCGGGCGCGGCGGCGGTACGGCGCCGGCCCGGTTCGCTGCGTTCTCTGCGTTTGCTGCGTTCTCGGCCATTTGTTCAGGTGCCATGTCCCCCCGCCTTTCCGTCGTGGACGTACTGCGTACATCTCAGGTTGTGGAGAACCGTTTGTCCACAGCCTGGGCCCGCCTGTAGCCAAAATGTGCCGGCGACCGAACAATCGGTAGGTGGGGCGCGTCACAGCCGACGCGCCCCTGTAGCCACTCCCACGAGGAGGTGCCGTCATGACGGTCATGGAGCAGCGGGGCGCGTACCGGCCATCGCCGCCGCCCGCCTGGCAGCCCCGTACCGACCCCGCGCCGCTGCTGCCCGACGCGGAGCCCTACCGCGTCCTGGGGACGGAGGCGGCCGCGAAGGCGGATCCGGAGCTGCTGCGGCGGTTGTACGCGCAGCTGGTCCTCGGCCGCCGGTACAACACGCAGGCCACCGCCCTGACCAAGCAGGGCCGCCTGGCGGTCTACCCCTCCAGCACCGGCCAGGAGGCCTGCGAGGTCGCCGCCGCGCTCGCCCTTGAGGAGCGCGACTGGCTCTTCCCGAGCTACCGCGACACGCTCGCCGTCGTGGCCCGCGGTGTGGACCCCGTCGAGGCCCTGACGCTGCTGCGCGGCGACTGGCACACCGGCTACGACCCCTACGAGCGCCGGGTGGCCCCGCTGTCCACGCCGCTCGCCACCCAGCTCCCGCACGCCGTCGGACTCGCCCACGCCGCCCGCCTCAAGGGCGACGACGTGGTCGCCCTGGCGATGATCGGCGACGGCGGCACCAGCGAGGGCGACTTCCACGAGGCGCTGAACTTCGCCGCCGTCTGGCAGGCCCCCGTCGTCTTCCTCGTGCAGAACAACGGCTTCGCGATCTCCGTCCCGCTCGCCAAGCAGACCGCGGCACCGTCCCTGGCCCACAAGGCCGTCGGGTACGGCATGCCGGGCCGCCTGGTCGACGGCAACGACGCCGCCGCCGTGCACGAGGTGCTCGCCGACGCCGTGCGGCACGCGCGCGCGGGCGGCGGGCCCACCCTGATCGAGGCGGTGACCTACCGCATCGACGCCCACACCAACGCCGACGACGCCACCCGCTACCGCGGCGACGCCGAGGTCGAGGCCTGGCGCGAGCACGACCCGATCCAGCTCCTCGAGCGGGAGCTGACCGGGCTCGGCCTGCTCGACGAGGACGGCGTCCGCGCCGCCCGCGAGGACGCCGAGGCGATGGCCGCGCGGCTGCGCGAGCGCATGAACCAGGACGCGCCGCTCGACCCCATGGACCTGTTCGCCCACGTGTACGCGGAGCCGACCCCGCAACTGCGAGAGCAGCGCGACCAGCTGGCCGCCGAGCTCCAGGCCGAGTCGGAGGAGGGTACGGTCCGATGACCACCGTCGCGCTCAAGCCGGCCACCATGGCCCAGGCCCTCACGCGCGCGCTGCGCGACGCGATGGCCGCCGACCCTTCCGTGCACGTCATGGGTGAGGACGTCGGCACCCTCGGTGGTGTCTTCCGCATCACCGACGGCCTCGCCAAGGAGTTCGGCGAGGACCGCTGCACGGACACCCCGCTGGCCGAGGCCGGCATCCTCGGCGCTGCCGTCGGCATGGCCATGTACGGGCTGCGCCCGGTGGTCGAGATGCAGTTCGACGCCTTCGCCTACCCGGCGTTCGAGCAGCTGGCCAGCCATGTCGCCAAGATGCGCAACCGCACCCGCGGCAAGATGCCCCTGCCGATCACCCTCCGCATCCCCTACGGCGGCGGCATCGGCGGCGTGGAGCACCACAGCGACGCCTCCGAGGCGTACTACATGGCGACTCCGGGCCTCCATGTCGTCACGCCCGCGACCGTCGCCGACGCCTACGGGCTGCTGCGGGCCGCCATCGCCTCCGACGACCCGGTCGTCTTCCTGGAGCCCAAGCGGCTGTACTGGTCGAAGGACACCTGGAACCCGGACGAGCCGCAGACCGTCGAGCCGATCGGCCGCGCGGTGGTGCGGCGCACCGGCAGGAGCGCCACGCTGATCACGTACGGCCCGTCGGTGCCTGTCTGCCTCGAAGCCGCCGAGGCGGCGCGGGCCGAGGGCTGGGAGCTGGAGGTCGTCGACCTGCGCTCGCTGGTGCCGTTCGACGACGAGACGGTGTGCGCGTCGGTGCGGCGCACCGGGCGTGCGGTCGTCGTGCACGAGTCGAGCGGGTTCGGCGGCCCGGGCGGGGAGATCGCCGCCCGGGTCACGGAGCGCTGCTTCCACCACCTGGAGGCGCCGGTGCTGCGCGTGGCCGGGTTCGACCTCCCCTACCCGCCGCCGATGCTGGAGCGGCACCATCTGCCCGGCGTCGACCGGATCCTGGACGCCGTGGCGCGTCTGCAGTGGGAGGCGGAGAGCTGATGGCACAGGTGCTGGAGTTCAGGCTGCCCGACCTCGGGGAGGGGCTCACCGAGGCGGAGGTCGTCCGCTGGCTGGTCGAGGTGGGCGACGTGGTCGCCGTCGACCAGCCGGTCGTCGAGGTCGAGACGGCCAAGGCGATGGTCGAGGTGCCCTGCCCCTACGCCGGGGTGGTCACCGCCCGCTTCGGCGAGGAGGGCGCGGAACTGCCCGTGGGAGCACCCCTGCTGACGGTGGCGGTCGGGGAGCAGGACGCCGGTGACGGCACAGGTGACGGCACCGAGGGCTCCGGCAACGTCCTGGTCGGCTACGGCACGGGGGCGCCCCCGGCCCGCCGCCGCAGGGTGCGCCCGGCACCGGTGACGCGGGGCTCGCGCCCGGGTGTGAACGCCGCCAAGGTGTCTTCGGCGCCCGCGGCACCGGCCGCCAACGGGACGGCGCGTACGGCGGGTGCCCCGGCGACCCCGGCGGCCCAGGCCGCCGCGGTGGCCGAGCGGCCCGCCGACGGCCCCGTCCCGGTGATCTCGCCGCTCGTGCGCCGCCTGGCGCGGGAGAACGGCGTGGACCTGCGGCAGCTGTCGGGCTCCGGGCCCGAGGGGCTGATTCTGCGCGTGGACGTCGAGGACGTGCTCAGGGCCGGCGCGGCAGCGGGCCCGAGCGCCGGCGCACCGGCCGCTCCCGCTTCCGTGGCCGGGCCGGCGCAGGGCTCCGGCTCCCGCGTTCCGCTCAAGGGGGTACGCGGCGCCGTGGCCGACAAGCTGTCCCGCAGCCGCCGCGAGATCCCGGACGCGACCTGCTGGGTGGACGCCGACGCCACGGAGCTGATGCGCGCCCGGAAGGCAATGAACGGCGCCGGGGGTCAGAAGATCTCCCTGCTCGCGCTGCTGGCCCGGATCTGCACGGCCGCCCTCGCCCGCTACCCCGAGCTCAACTCGCGGGTCGACATGGAGGCCAGGGAGATCGTCCGGCTGGACGCCGTGCACCTCGGCTTTGCCGCGCAGACCGAACGCGGGCTCGTCGTCCCGGTCGTACGGGACGCGCACGCGCGGGACGCGGAGTCGCTGACCGCCGAGTTCGCCCGGCTGACCGAGGCGGCCCGCGCCGGCACCCTCACCCCGGCCGAACTCACCGGCGGGACCTTCACGTTGAACAACTACGGAGTGTTCGGCGTCGACGGCTCCACACCGATCATCAACCACCCCGAGGCCGCCATGCTCGGCGTCGGCCGCATCGTCCCCAAGCCGTGGGTGCACGAGGGCGAGCTGGCGGTGAGGCAGGTCGTCCAGCTCTCGCTCACCTTCGACCACCGGGTGTGCGACGGCGGCACGGCGGGCGGTTTCCTGCGGTATGTGGCCGACTGCGTGGAACAGCCGGCGGTGCTCCTGCGCACGCTGTGACGGCAGTGCCCCGCCCGCGTTCCCCTTGATCGCGGGCGGGACGCATACTCGGGGGGTGACCTCCTACGAGCCCCTCACCCACGACGCCGTCGTGCTCGCCGGAGGAGCCGCCCGGCGGCTCGGCGGCGCGGACAAGCCCGGTCTGCGCGTCGGCGGCCGCGCGCTGCTCGACCGCGTGCTCGCCGCCTGCGCCGACGCGCACACCACGGTGGTGGTCGCCGACCCCCGCCCCACCGCGCGGCCCGTGCGCTGGGCACGGGAGGAACCGGCCGGCGCCGGACCGGTCGCCGCGCTCGACGCCGGGCTGCGCCACACCACGGCGGACCACGTCGTCGTGCTCTCCGCCGACCTGCCGTTCCTCGAACAGGGCACGGTACGACGGCTGCTGACGGCCCTGGAGGCCGGCCGAGCCGACGGCGTGCTGCTCACCGACGCCGACGGCCGCGACCAGCCGCTCGTGGCCGCCTACCGCGTGCGGGCGCTGCGCCACGCACTGGCCGCGCTCGCCCGCACCGCGGCCGACGACGGCTCTCCCCGGGCCGGCGCCCTCACCGGGCTGCCGCTGCGCCGGCTGACCGCCGCGCTCGACCTCACCCGCGTCCCCGACGACATCGCGTCCTTCGACTGCGACACCTGGGACGACATCGCCATCGCCAGAGCACGTATCAGGGAGCATGGGCACGTGTTGGATGAATGGATTTCCGCAGTCAAGGACGAGTTGGGCATCGAGCTGGACGTCGACACCCGCGCCCTGCTCGACCTCGCCCGCGACGCCGCCCACGGCGTGGCCCGGCCCGCGGCACCCCTGACCACCTTCCTCGTCGGGTACGCGGCCGCGCAGGGCAAGGGCGGTCCCGAAGCCGTCGCCGAGGCCGCCCGCAAGGCCGTCGCGCTCGCCCAGCGCTGGGCGGACGAGGCCACCGACGACACCGGCAGGCCCGACGTGGCGTCCGACGCCACGCCCGACAACCGCCCGGACGCCTGATGGCCGCCCGTGGCGCGCGGGTCGGCGAGGACGCCGAGGATCTCGACGTGGAGGAGGCGCTCGCCCTGGTGAACGAAGGCAGCGGCCGGCGCGCTCACGAGCCCGGCCGGGGTGCGGCGGGACGCGGCGGCACACCCGTGCCCGCTTCCGGCTCCTTCCCGGACCGCGGGAACGCCGCGGCCGGTCACGGCACCCCGCACTCCGCGCGCTCCCAGGAGGCCCGTCACCAGGCCATCACCTGGCCGCAGGCGCGCGAGGCCGCCGCCCGCGCGGCTCGCGCCGGCGGCCGCCGCGCCCCTGTCTCCGTGCCTTTCGACGCCGCCCTGGGGCTGGTCCTGGCGGCGCCGCTGACCGCCCTGTGCGACCTGCCCCCGTTCGACACCTCCGCCATGGACGGCTGGGCGGTCGCCGGCCCCGGCCCCTGGGACGTCCGCGTGGAGAGCGTCCTGGCCGGGCACGACGAGCCCGAACCGCTGACCGACGGCGAGGCGGTACGCGTCGCGACCGGCGCCCGCGTCCCGCAGGACACCACGGCGGTGCTGCGCAGCGAACACGGCCGCACCGACGCCAAGGGCCGGCTGCACGCCACCGAGGGGTCCGGGCACGGCAGGGACATCCGCCCGCGCGGGCAGGAGTGCCGCGGCGGGGACCAACTGCTGCCTGTCGGCACGCTGGTGACCCCGGTGGTGCTCGGTCTGGCAGCGGCCGCCGGGTACGACACCCTCACCGCGATCCCCCGCCCCCGCGTCGACGTCCTCGTGCTCGGCGACGAACTGCTCACCGAGGGCCTGCCGTACGACGGACGGATCCGGGACGCGCTCGGCCCGATGCTGCCGCCCTGGCTGCGGGCGCTGGGCGCCGAGGTCACCGGCGTGCGCCGGATCGGCGACGACGCCAAGGCCCTGCACAAGGCCGTCACCGGGTCGCGGGCCGACGTGATCGTCACCACCGGGGGAACCGCCGCCGGACCGGTCGACCACGTCCACCCCACCCTGCGCCGCATCGGCGCCGAACTGCTGGTGGACGGCGTGCGGGTACGCCCCGGCCACCCCATGCTCCTGGCGCGCACCAAGGAGAACCAGCACCTCGTCGGCCTGCCCGGCAATCCGCTCGCGGCCGTCTCGGGTCTGCTGACGCTCGCCGAGCCGCTGCTGCGCACGCTCGCCGCGCGCCCGGCCCCGGAGCCGTACACGCTGCCGCTGACGGACGCGGTGCACGGGCCCCCGGACGACACCCGGCTCGTGCCGGTGGTGCTGCGCGGCGACCGCGCCGTCCCTCTGCACTACAACGGCCCCGCCATGCTGCGCGGCGTCGCGGCGGCCGATGCCCTCGCTGTCGTACCACCGGGTGGTAACCGGCCGGGTCAGGAGGCCGAACTCCTCGACCTGCCCTGGGCCGCCGCCGGAATCGGGGTGTGTTTCACGTGAAACTTCCGGGCCATGACGCGATCGCCCGCCAGGCGGACGAACATCTCGTGACCCATCGGGTGAAGCTCCCACGAAAGGTGATGGATCGCCCGATACGTCAGGTCGGCAAACGACTGTCCCTCGCGCTGCTGGTGCTGCTCGTGACCATCGTGATCGTCTATGTCGACCGCGACGGATACCTGGACAGCGCGAAAGAGGCCCCCATGGGCCTCATCTCCTCGGCGTACTACGCGACGGTGACCCTTTCCACCACCGGATACGGGGACATCACGCCCGTCAGCGACAGTGCCCGCCTCACCAACATCTTCGTCTTCACGCCGTTGCGTGTGCTGTTCCTGATCATCCTGGTCGGCACCACGCTCGAAGTCCTCACCGAACGCACTCGTGAGGAATGGCGCCAGAATCGCTGGAGGTCCACTTTGCGCGATCACACCATCGTCGTCGGATTCGGCACGAAGGGAAGGTCGGCGCTCCAGACCGTCTGCGCGGCAGGGCTGAAGAAGCAGCAGGTCGTCGTGGTCGACCCCAGCGCCAAGGCGATCGAGGCGGCCACGGCGGAGGGCTACGCGGGCGTGGTCGGGGACGCCACCCGCAGCGAGGTGCTCAAGCGGGCCGAGGTGCACCGTGCGCGGCAGATCATCATCGCGACGCAGCGGGACGACACGGCCGTCCTGGTGACGCTGACGGCCCGGCAGCTCAACCGGGCGGCGAAGATCGTGGCGGCGGTGCGTGAGGTGGAGAACGCGCCCTTGCTCAAACAGTCCGGGGCCGACGCCGTGATCACCAGCGCGAGCGCCGCGGGACGGCTGCTCGGGCTGTCCGTGCTCAGTCCGGCCGCGAGCATGATCCTGGAGGACCTCATCCACCAGGGCAGCGGCCTGGACATCGTCGAACGGCCCGTCATAAAGGCCGAGGTCGGCCGGGACCCGCGGGACATCGAAGAGCTGGTGGTGAGCGTCCTGCGCGGACACCGGGTGCTGGGCTACGACGACCCGTCCGTACGGGAACTGGAGTTGACCGACCGTCTGATCACCATCGTCCGGACCACACCGATCACGAAGGTCACCCCGGACATACGCCCGCTCCCGCACGACTGAGGGCGGGCCGTGCGGCAGAAGCAGTAGCGTCGGGCCCATGTATGCGATCACGATTCCCGAACCCGGTGGGCCCGAGGCGTTGGTGTGGGACGAGGTACCGGATCCCGTACCCGGCGAGGGGGAGGTGCTGGTCGAGGTGGCGGCGAGCGCCGTCAACCGGGCCGACATCCTGCAACGGCAGGGCTTCTACAACCCGCCGCCCGGCGCCTCCCCGTACCCCGGCCTGGAGTGCTCCGGGCGGATCGCCGCGCTCGGCCGCGGGGTGTCCGGCTGGGCCGTCGGCGACGAGGTGTGCGCGCTGCTCGCGGGTGGCGGTTACGCCGAGAAGGTCGCCGTTCCGGCCGGTCAGCTGCTGCCCGTGCCCGACGGCGTCGACCTGCGGCAGGCCGCGGCGCTGCCGGAGGTGACCTGCACCGTCTGGTCCAACGTCTTCATGGTCGCCCAGCTGCGTCCCGACGAGACGCTGCTCGTGCACGGCGGCTCCAGCGGCATCGGCACGATGGCGATCCAGCTCGCCCGGGCCGTGGGCGCGAAGGTCGCCGTGACCGCGGGCACCAGGGAGAAGCTCGAACGCTGCGCCGAACTGGGCGCCGAGATCCTGATCAACTACCGGGAGCAGGACTTCGTCGAGGAGATCCGGCGGGCCACGGACGGGTCCGGCGCCGACGTGATCCTCGACAACATGGGGGCCAAGTACCTGGACCGCAACGTCCAGGCCCTCGCCGTCAACGGCCGGCTCGCGATCATCGGCATGCAGGGCGGGATCAAGGCCGAGCTGAACATCGGCACCCTGCTCGGCAAGCGGGCCGCGATCAGCGCGACCTCGCTGCGGGCCCGCCCGCTCGGCGAGAAGGCGGCCATCGTCGCCGCCGTCCGCGAACACGTCTGGCCGCTGTTCGCCGACGGGCACGTCCGGCCGGTGGTCGACCAGGAGCTGCCGATGAGCGACGCCGCGGCCGCCCACCGGATCGTGGAGGAGAGCGGCCACATCGGCAAGGTGCTCCTGGTGGCGCCCTGACTCCCACCGCCGTACGCGGAGCGCCGGAGCCACTGCCTGTCGGGGCGCTAGCTCCGGCGCAACCGCAGGGCGATGAACGCCAGGCCGAGGCCGAGGCCGATCAGGACGATTCCGCTGCCCAGGGACATGGACCGCAGCACGGTCCCGGTCTCGTTCTGCGCGACGGGCAGGGCGCCGGGGCTGTCCGGCGGCCCGGACGGCACGGGAGCGGCCTCCTGGTCCGACGGCGAGGTGCTCGTCGCCTCCGGGGTCGCGCTCGCGGTCCTGAAGTCCTCATCGCGGTCGTCGCGCCACCTCTCCCACCGGCGCGGCGGCCACCTCCTGTCACCGCGGCTCCCGGTCCGCGACGGGCCGGAGGCCGACGAGGACGAGACGGAGGAAGAGGAGGAAAAGGAGGAAGCGGAGGAGGAAAGGGTCGAGTCCCGGGGTGAGGCCGGAGGTGGTGGCGCGGAGGACGGCGAGGGCCCGTGGAGCGGTGCGAGGTGGGAGCCGACGGCCATCCAGGGGGCGGCGATGCCCGCGGTGGCGGCGTCCGCGGCGGCCGCGGAGGTGAGGTCGCGCGCCGCGTCGGTGGCCGAGGCGCCGGCCCGGGCAGCCGCGGACGCGAGATCGTGCGGCGTGGCGGAGGCCGAGGGCGTCCGCACGGCGCCGTACGCCGAGGCGGAGCCACCGAGCGGGACCGCCGTTCCCAGCGCGATCAGCAGTCCCGTCGCGCGCAGCCGAGCGCGCAGCCTTGGAGTCACGTCGGGGGTCCCCTCACGGTGCCCGGGCAGCGGATCAGATCGTTTCTTCAACAACAGTCACATCACTGGACCAATCCGGCATTCCAGGATCGGCCGCCGGGTCGAACCGGCCGCACAATCCGGTTATGTCGATACGGCACGGACTGCTGGCGCTCCTGGCGGACGGCCCCTGCCCCGCCTCCCGGCTGCGCGCCGGGTTCGAGGCGCGCACGGGGGCGGCCTGGCCGCTGGACCTCGGCCGGGTCCGTGCCGCGCTCGGCCGCCTGGAGCACGACGGCCTGGTCACCCGGGAGGGCGTGGACGAGGCCGGCCGGGTGGTCTACGCCCTGGCGGAGGCGGGCCGCGCCGAGCTGCGGGCCTGGTACGCGCGGCCGGTGGAGCGGACGGGGCCGCCGCGCGACGAACTGGCGATCAAGCTGGCGCTGGCGGTGGGGACGCCCGGCGTCGATGTGCGTGAGGTCGTCGACACGCAGCGCCGGCATGTGTCCGAGGCGCTGCACGACCACGTGCGCCGTCGGGCCCAGGTGCTGGCCGGCCCGCTCGGCACGCCGGACGAGGTGGCCCGGCTGCTGGTCGTGGAGCAGCTGATCTGCCGCGCCGAGGCGGAATCCCGCTGGCTGGACCACTGCGAGGCCCGGCTGCTCCGTCTGGACCTCCACCGGGGCGGGGAGACGGGGGAATGACCCGATGACGAGGCGAACCGTTCGTGTGTGGGGGGCGCCACGGAAGTGGCATGTACGGGTGCGAGACAATGGGGGGCATGGAGATGCCGAGGAACGAACGGTCGCCGGAGAATCCGCAGATCCTGGTCGTGGGCCAGGACGGTATGGCGCTCGGCGGAGGCGGCGACGACGACTCCCGTGAGACCCCGGTGACGGAGCAGGTGGAGCAGCCCGCGAAGGTCATGCGGATCGGCAGCATGATCAAGCAGCTTCTCGAAGAGGTGCGCGCGGCTCCCCTGGACGAGGCCAGCCGGGTCCGGCTGAAGGAGATCCACGCGAGCTCGGTCAAGGAGCTGGAGGACGGCCTGGCGCCGGAACTCGTCGAGGAGCTGGAGCGGCTCTCCCTGCCGTTCACCGACGAGGGAACCCCCAGCGACGCCGAACTGCGGATCGCGCAGGCGCAGTTGGTGGGCTGGCTGGAGGGTCTCTTCCACGGGATCCAGACGACCCTGTTCGCCCAGCAGATGGCCGCCCGCGCCCAGCTGGAGCAGATGCGCCGTGCCCTCCCGCCCGGCATCGGGCACGACGGCGGCGACGACCCCCACACGGGCGGCCGCTCGGGCGGACCGTATCTGTAGGCCATATGTGTAGGCCGTACCTGTAGGCGGATATGACAGGGCCCCGGCAGCCACGCTGCCGGGGCCCTCGACATCATCCGGTCCGACGGCTCCGGTCCGGACGACTTCGGCCGGGGCGGCTCCGTCAGGACGCGGGGTTGCCGGTCGAGACGTCGAGCTCGATCATCGGCATGTTCTTCGGATCGACGTCCGTGTCGGCCGCCGGGAACTGCTTGAGGACCGTGTCCTGGCCGTACGTGTTCTCGTCGACGTCGGTCTTCTTCAGCTTCCAGCCCGCGGCCTGGAGGCACTCCTTGACCGACCCGAGGTTCTTGTACCGGAAGTCCGGCAGCCTGACCTTGTGCTCGTCGTTGTACGACTCCCGCGGCTCCTTGCACTCGTCGGCGTCGATCGTCCTCGAGGTGTCCGGCCCGCGGTGACCCTCGACCGCCGAGGTGGCCGCGCTCGCGCTGCTCTCCCCGCCCTTGGCCTCGTCTCCGCCGCCGCTGTTCAGGCCCAGCGCGACCAGCAGGCCGACCACCGCGAGCGCGGCGACGACGATCGACCCGATGACCACGGGCCTGGTGCTCCTGCCGCCGCCCGGCGGGGGCGTGTGCTGGGGCTGGATGACGTACGGCGGCGGGGTCGCCGCCTGCTGCTGCGCGTAGGGCGACGCGACGGGCGTCTGGTAGCCGGGCTGCTGCGGGTAGCCGTAGCCCGCGGGCGTGGGGGCGCCGGTGCTGTAGGGGTTGGGCGTCGGAGTCGGCTGGTACGGCATCTGCACATGGCCCTGGGGCATCGGGGACGCCTGGTCGACGGGCGGGAAGACGGCCGAGCCGACACCCGCGCCGCTCGAGGTCTGGGCGCCGGGGACGATGCTCGGCGCGGCCGCCTGGAGCGAGGCCGCCACGCGCAGGCACTCGTCGCGCATGGACTCGGAGCTGGGGAAGCGCTCGTTGGGGTTCTTCTTCAGCGCGCGGGCGACCAGCGCGTCCACCGCCGGAGGGAGCGAGCGGTTGATCGAGGAGGGCGCCACCGGCTCCTCCTGCACATGCGCGTACGCGATGGCCAGGGGCGAGTCCGCCTCGAACGGCAGCCGCCCGGTGACCAGTTGGAACAGCATGATGCCGACCGAGTACAGGTCGGACCGCGCGTCCACGCCCCGGCCGAGCGCCTGCTCCGGCGAGAGGTACTGCGGGGTGCCGACGACCATGCCGGTCTGCGTCATCGACGTCACGCCGGACTGCATGGCGCGGGCGATGCCGAAGTCCATGACCTTGACCACGCCGCGCTTGGTCATCATCACGTTGCCCGGCTTGATGTCGCGGTGGACCAGGCCCATCTCGTGGCTGATCTCCAGCGCGGCGAGCACGTCCGCGGTGATCTTCAGGGCCTTGTCGGCGGGCATCGCGCCGTACTGCCGGATGTCCTCGTCCAGCACCGAGCCGAGGGGGCGGCCCTCGATGTACTCCATGACGATGTACGGCGTCGTCATGCCGTCCACATCGTCCTCGCCGGTGTCGAAGACCGAGACGATGTTGGTGTGCGTGAGCTTCGCCACTGCCTGGGCCTCGCGGCGGAACCGCTCGCGGAAGGCCTGTTCACGGCCGAGTTCGGTGTGGAGTGTCTTGATCGCGACCTGGCGGTCGAGTACGGAGTCGTAGGCGAGGTGTACCGAGGCCATGCCGCCTTCGCCGAGCAGGTCGCGCAGCTGGTACCGGCCGCCGGCCAGTGCCCGTCCCGCGTACTGGCCGTGTGCGGCGTCCTGGCTCATGTCTCCGCGTCCCCCACTAGGCCGTCCGGCGCCCTCGTTGATCGAATGAGTCATTCCCGGCCAAGTCTGCCCCAGGGCCCTGACACGTCAAGCTCGGTGCCCGTTCCGTGACCGTACGCGAAAGAAGCGTCGCGGAAGCGTTACAGCAGGCGCACGGCCGGTGCGTGGAATTTGCGCCGCGGCCCCCGCACGGGGTTTCATGGCCGGTCCGTCTCGGGTCCGGTCCCGACGGTGCTCGCCGCGAGGATCCTGGACCGGCGGCCCCCGCGGAGCCTGTAGCGTGGCCGACGGAGACCGTGACAACACCGCGCGCACCGCGGGCAGAAACGACGGCGAGGACTGATGGCACAGCAGCATCGCGCCCAGGGCCCGTCCGACCCCGAGGCGACGGGCGGCGGTATGTCAGACGCGCCGGAGATGTGGGGCAACAACGGACTGGTCGGTGACGGCCGGTACCGGTTGACGCACAGACTCGGCCGGGGCGGTATGGCCGAGGTGTTCGCCGCCGAGGACGTGCGCCTCGGCCGGACCGTGGCCGTCAAGCTGCTCCGCGCCGATCTGGCCGAGGACCCCGTGTCCAAGGCGCGGTTCACGCGTGAGGCCCAGTCGGTGGCCGGACTCAACCATCACGCGATCGTCGCCGTGTACGACTCCGGCGAGGACCAGGCGGGCGGCCAGGCCGTGCCGTACATCGTGATGGAGCTGGTCGAGGGCCGCACCATCCGCGATCTGCTGCTCAACGCCGAGGCGCCCGGCCCGGAGCAGGCGCTGATCATCGTCTCGGGTGTCCTGGAGGCGCTGGCCTACTCGCACCAGCACGGCATCGTGCACCGCGACATCAAGCCGGCCAACGTCATCATCACCGACAACGGCGCCGTGAAGGTGATGGACTTCGGCATCGCCCGCGCCCTGCACGGCGCGCAGTCGACGATGACGCAGACCGGCATGGTCATGGGCACCCCGCAGTACCTCTCCCCGGAACAGGCCCTCGGCAAGGCCGTCGACTACCGCTCCGACCTGTACGCGACCGGCTGCCTGCTGTACGAACTCCTCGCGCTGCGGCCCCCGTTCACCGGCGAGACCCCGCTGTCGGTGGTCTACCAGCACGTCCAGGACATGCCGGTGCCGCCGTCCCAGGTCACCGACGGGGTCTGCCCGCCGGAGCTCGACGGCCTGGTCATGCGCTCGCTGGCCAAGGAGCCCGACGACCGTTTCCAGACGGCCGAGGAGATGCGCGGGCTGATCCAGTACGGCTTGCAGATGCTGTACGACCAGGGCGGCCACACCGGCACCTGGAACACCGGCCCGGTCGACGCGCACGACGGCCGGCACACCCCGGCGGCGGGCTTCGCGGGCACGACCGCGATGCCGCACCCGGCCGACCTCGGTTCCGGCACCACGCAGATCCCCCAGCCGATCCTGCCCGCCGGGTACGGCAACGCCGACGACGGCGGCTTCGAGGGACACGGCAACAAGGGCAGCGGCCGCGGCAAGCTGTGGATCCTGGCCGTCCTCGCGGTGATCGCCATCGCCGCGGGCGTCGCGCTGGCGATGCAGAACACCGGCGGCGACAAGGGCGGCACCCTCGACCCCACCGAATCGCCGTCGATCACGCAGTCCACCAAGGACGAGCAGCCCAGCAGCACCCCGAGCGACCCGTCGGACGAGCAGCCGTCGGACACGTCGACGGACCGGGGCTACAGTTCGGGCGGAGGCGGCGGCTGGCGGAACACGCCGTCGTACCAGCCGTCGTGGACCCCGTCCGAGCCGTCCGACGAACAGCCCTCCGACCAGCAGCCCGATCCGCAGCCCACCAGCGAACCGGCCGATCCCGGCGTTCCGTCGACGCCCCCCGACGCGGGCGGCTCTCCGCCCGACACCGGCTCCGGGGACGGCGGCGGCGACCCCGGCGGTACCGCCGCGGGGGCGGCGGGGAGCGTCGGCGGAGGCAACTGAGTCCCGCCCGCGGACCGACCATCCTTCACGCGCGCGTGAGGTCGTACGGGCCTCACGCGCGCGTGGTGTTTCTCCGGCTTTCCCGGCGTCCCCCCGCGCGTCACCCGGCCCGTCCCCCCCCCCCCCGCGCGTCATTCCGCGAACGCGCCGCACACCGCGCCGTACTCCCGCGTCCACCACACCGCGAGCGCCGAGGCGGCCGGGAACTGAGGGTCGGCGCGGGTGTCCTTGCGCTCGTAGTGCCAGCGCAGCATCCAGAAGTCGTTCAGGCGCTCCCACCACACGCGGTGCACGGCCGCCGCGAGTTCCGCCGGGGTGGCGCGGGCCGTCAGCCGGTACGCGCGTGCGTACGCCCTGACCTTCGGCAGGTCCAGGGTGCCGGTTGGCCGGACGAAGAAGATCGCGGCGGCGCGCACCGCCTCCTCCGCCCGGGGCTGCACGCCGAGCCGGTCCCAGTCGACGATCGCGGCGGGCGCGTCCCCCTGGTAGAGCAGGTTGAAGGGGTGGAAGTCGCCGTGCACCCAGCCGACGGGTCCGCCGGGCGGCGGCCGCCGGTCCGCGTGCCGTTCCAGGAGCGCGCGCCGCTCCCGGAGCCGGTACCGGGCCAGTTCGTCGAAGGTGTCCGGGGGCCGGTGGCGGCGGACGTGCGCGAGCAGGTCGTCGATCAGGGCGAAGGTGTCGGCGGGATCGGCGCTCTCCACGGGGTGGGGACTCGCGGCGGGGCGGGTGCGACCCTTGGGCGGCATCACGCGCTCCAGGCAGGCGTGCACGGCTCCCAGCAGGGCCCCCAGGCGGGCGCACTGGCCGGTGGTGAGCTGGCCGCCGTGCCGGTGCCGGCCGTCGATCCAGGGGTGCAGGGCGTAGGCGTGGCCGCCGACGACGGCGACCGTGCGCCCGTCGCGGCCGGTGAGCGGCGGGGCCACCGGGACGCCGAGGTCGGCCAGGCGCTGGGTGGCCCGGTGCTGGCGCGCGATGGCGGCGGGGTCGGCGGTGTCCGGATCGAAGTGGTGCTTGAGGAAATAGCGGCCGCGGGTCGTGCGGAGCCGGTAGCCGCGGTTGAGCAGGCCCTGGTCGACCGGCTCGCAGGCGAGGGCGGAACCGGCGGAGTACTGGCGCAGCAAGGCGCTCAGAGGGGGCGCGTGGGGCACAAGGGGTGGTACACATGGGCGCGGCACGCGCCAGATGCTAGGGCACCGGCGGAGGGCTGTGAGCTGGGACTTGTCGCAGACAGTCATGGGTGGTCGCTTTCGGTCACATGGGGTCGCGATGTCGTCCCGCCGTCGCCCGCCGTGCGCCGGCGCACCCTCGGGTGCGCTCTTGCCCGCCGCCCGCCGGTCCCGTCGCGTCATGGCCCGTGCAGGGTCGCCCATCAAGAGCAGTTCCGGCCATTCACCGACTCTTCCCGACGCGGGGGTGGCCGGGATAACGTGCCGGTGTTCCGGCCCCCCTGCACGGCTGTGACCAGCGGCTGCTCCGACTGCCTGGCGAGGTACTTGGACGTCCAAGTGGAAATACTTGGAAATCCAAGGAAACGCCCAGGTCAGGAGGGGTTTCCCAGAAATGTGGAGCACTGGGTAACGTGACTGTTGCAGGGCGCTCGCCGGGGCACCTGTCACGCCTGTTCCCGGCCGAGTGGCACCCACCCCGTGCCCGGTGGTTCGGAAACAGGTGAGCCTCCCCCGAGCTCTGACGAGCAGGGGGGACCCCCAGCTACCGGCAACCCCGGGGCCGGACCGACGGAGGAGCACACGTGACCGTGGAGAGCACTGCCGCGCGCACATCGCGACGCAGCGCCGCAAGCAAGGCCGGCGCGACCGGCACGAAAGCCGCCGGCACCAGGCGGCGTACCGGCGCCAAGAAGAGCGCCGACCCCGAACTCGTGCAGTTGCTGACGCCCGAGGGCAAGCGCGTCAAGAACGCCGAGTACGACAAGTACGTCGCCGGCATCACCGCCGAGGAGCTTCGCGGCCTGTACCGCGACATGGTGCTCACCCGCCGCTTCGACGCCGAGGCCACCGCCCTGCAGCGCCAGGGCGAACTGGGGCTGTGGGCCTCCCTGCTCGGCCAGGAGGCCGCCCAGATCGGCTCCGGCCGCGCCACCCGCGAGGACGACTACGTCTTCCCGACCTACCGCGAGCACGGCGTCGCCTGGTGCCGCGGGGTGGACCCGACCAACCTGCTCGGCATGTTCCGCGGGGTGAACAACGGCGGCTGGGACCCCAACGGCAACAACTTCCACCTCTACACGATCGTCATCGGCTCCCAGGCGCTGCACGCCACCGGCTACGCGATGGGCGTCGCCAAGGACGGCGCCGACTCCGCGGTCATCGCCTACTTCGGCGACGGCGCGTCCAGCCAGGGCGACGTGGCCGAGGCCTTCACCTTCTCCGCGGTCTACAACGCCCCCGTGGTGTTCTTCTGCCAGAACAACCAGTGGGCGATCTCCGAGCCGACCGAGAAGCAGATGCGGGTCCCGCTCTACCAGCGCGCGGCCGGCTTCGGCTTCCCCGGCGTCCGCGTCGACGGCAACGACGTACTGGCCTGCCTCGCGGTCACCAAGTGGGCGCTGGAGCGTGCCCGCAGCGGCGAGGGCCCCACCCTGGTCGAGGCGTTCACCTACCGCATGGGCGCCCACACCACCTCCGACGACCCCACCCGGTACCGGGGGGACGAGGAGCGCCTGGCCTGGGAGGCGAAGGACCCGATCCTGCGCCTTCGCCGCCACCTGGAGGCCGCAAACCACGCGGACGAGGGATTCTTCGCGGAACTCGAGACCGAGAGTGAGGCGTTGGGCAGACGAGTGCGCGAAGCGGTCCGTGCCATGCCCGACCCGGACCTCTTCGCCATCTTCGAGAACGTGTACGCGGACGGGCATGCGCTCGTCGACGAGGAACGCGCCCAGTTCGCCGCCTACCAGGCGTCGTTCGCGGACGTAGAGGGGGTCTGATCATGGCTGCGGAGAAGATGGCCCTGGCCAAGGCGATCAACGAGTCGCTGCGCCGTGCCCTGGACACCGACCCCAAGGTCCTCATCATGGGCGAGGACGTCGGCAAGCTCGGCGGCGTGTTCCGGGTGACGGACGGCCTCCAGAAGGACTTCGGCGAGAGCCGCGTCATCGACACCCCGCTCGCCGAGTCCGGCATCGTCGGCACCGCGATCGGCCTCGCCCTGCGCGGCTACCGCCCGGTGGTCGAGATCCAGTTCGACGGCTTCGTCTTCCCGGCGTACGACCAGATCGTCACGCAGCTCGCGAAGATGCACGCCCGCTCGCTGGGCAAGGTCAAGCTGCCGGTCGTCGTCCGCATCCCCTACGGCGGCGGCATCGGCGCGGTCGAGCACCACTCGGAGTCCCCCGAGGCGCTGTTCGCCCATGTGGCGGGCCTGAAGATCGTCAGCCCCTCCAACGCGTCGGACGCGTACTGGATGATGCAGCAGGCCATCCAGAGCGACGACCCGGTGATCTACTTCGAGCCCAAGCGGCGCTACTGGGACAAGTCCGAGGTCAACACGGAGGCCATCCCGAACCCGCTGCACAAGGCGCAGGTCGTCCGCGAGGGCACCGACCTGACCCTGGCGGCCTACGGCCCGATGGTGAAGCTCTGCCAGGAGGTCGCCGCCGCGGCCGCCGAGGAGGGCAGGTCCCTGGAGGTCCTGGACCTGCGCTCGGTCTCCCCGATCGACTTCGACGCCATCCAGACCTCGGTGGAGAAGACCCGCCGCCTGGTCGTGGTCCACGAGGCCCCGGTGTTCTTCGGCTCCGGCGCGGAGATCGCCGCCCGGATCACCGAGCGCTGCTTCTACCACCTGGAGGCTCCGGTGCTGCGGGTCGGCGGCTATCACGCCCCGTACCCGCCGGCCCGCCTGGAGGAGTCCTACCTGCCGGACCTGGACCGCGTGCTCGACGCCGTCGACCGCTCGCTGGCGTACTGAGGAGAGGTTCGTGACGACGATGACCGATGCGTCCGTGCGCGAGTTCAAGATGCCGGATGTCGGCGAGGGTCTGACCGAGGCGGAGATCCTCAAGTGGTACGTCCAGCCCGGTGACACGGTCACCGACGGCCAGGTGGTCTGCGAGGTCGAGACCGCCAAGGCGGCCGTCGAACTGCCCATCCCCTACGACGGGGTGGTGCGCGAGCTGCACTTCGCCGAGGGCACCACGGTGGACGTGGGCACGTCCATCATCGCGGTGGAGGTGGCGGGCGCGGCGCCGGCCGAGGTCCCGGCGCAGGCCGCTCCGGTGGCCGAGCCGGTGGCCGAGCCGGGCGCGGACGGGGAGGAGAAGCCGCAGGGCCGTCAGCCGGTGCTCGTGGGCTACGGCGTCTCGGTGTCCTCCACCAAGCGCCGCCCGCGCAAGGGCCCGGAGGCCGCGGCCGCCCCGGCGGCGACGGCACCCCGGCCGGAGCTGAACGGCCACGGCACCGCGGCCGCCGCGGCTGCCGCCGGGCCCCGCCCGCTGGCCAAGCCCCCGGTGCGCAAGCTGGCCAAGGACCTGGGCGTGGACCTCGCCGCGGTCGTGCCGTCCGGCCCGGACGGCATCATCACGCGCGAGGACGTGCACGCGGCGGTGCCGGTCGCACCGGCCGCACCCCAGGCCCCCGAAGCGCCGGCGGCGCCGGCTCCGGTGGCCGCCGCCCCGGCTCCGGCCGTGAGCTACGACGGGGTGCGCGAGACCCGCGTCCCCGTCAAGGGCGTCCGCAAGGCGACGGCGGCGGCGATGGTCAGCTCGGCGTTCACGGCCCCGCACGTCACGGAGTTCGTGACGGTCGACGTGACGCGCACGATGAAGCTGGTCGAGGAGCTCAAGCAGGACAAGGAGATGCAGGGCCTGCGGGTCAACCCGCTGCTGCTGATCGCCAAGGCCCTGCTGGTCGCCATCCGGCGCAACCCGGAGGTCAACGCGTCCTGGGACGAGGCCGCTCAGGAGATCGTCCGGAAGCACTACGTCAACCTGGGCATCGCGGCGGCGACCCCGCGCGGCCTGATCGTCCCGAACATCAAGGACGCCCACGCCAAGACGCTGCCGCAGCTCGCCGAGGCCCTCGGCGAGCTGGTGTCCACGGCCCGCGAGGGCAGGACGTCCCCGGCGGCCATGCAGGGCGGCACGGTGACGATCACCAACGTCGGCGTCTTCGGCGTCGACACCGGCACGCCGATCCTCAACCCCGGCGAGTCCGCGATCCTCGCGGTCGGCGCGATCAAGCTCCAGCCGTGGGTCCACAAGGGCAAGGTCAAGCCCCGCCAGGTCACCACGCTGGCGCTCAGCTTCGACCACCGCCTGGTCGACGGCGAACTCGGCTCCAAGGTCCTGGCCGACGTGGCCGCGATCCTGGAACAGCCGAAGCGACTGATCACCTGGGCCTAGTGGCCCACGGCGAACGGGGCGGCGCACCTCTCGCAAAGGTGCGCCGCCCCGGCGTCCCGACCGGCCTTTCCGGGCCGGTGGGCGGGTGTCAGACCTTCTTGGAGAACCCGTAGTTCAGGAGCTTCGTGGCGTCCGTGGCCCGCTGGGAGGCGGACGAGGAGGCGAGGACGGTGCCGATGACCGTCCTGCCGTTGCGGGTGGCGGCGAAGACCAGGCAGTACTTGGCCTGCGCGCCGGATCCGGTCTTCAGGCCGATGGTGCCGCTGTAGCTGCTGAGCAGCGTGTTGGTGTTCGTCCACTTCGCCATCGTGCGGGTGCTGCCCGTCTTGGTGACGGTCTTGGCCGTGTACGACTTCGTCTTCACGACCGTGCGGAACGTGGAGTTCTTCATCGCGTCGCGGGCCAGCTTCGTCAGGTCGCGCGGCGTCGAGTAGTTGCTGCCCTTGCCGATGCCGTCGAACGAGTCGAAGTGCGTGTTCGTCATGCCGAGGCTCTTGGCGGTGCTGTTCATCTTGCCGATGAACGACTTCACCCGCGCGTCCCGCGTCGAGCCCGAACCGTACTTGTCGGCCAGCGCGTACGCGGCGTCGCAGCCCGAGGGCAGCATCAGGCCGTACAGCAGCTGGCGGACGGTCACCTTGTCGCCGACGATCAGGTGCGCCTGGGAGGCGTTGTTCTTGACGACGTAGTCGCTGTACGCCTTCTGGATGGTGACCTTGGCGTCGAGGTTCAGTTTCGGCTGGGCCAGCACGACCCTCGCGGTCATGATCTTCGTGGTGGAGCCCGTCGAGCGCCTGGTGTCCGCGGCCTTGCTGTAGAGGGACTTGCCGGTCGCGCTGTCCATCACGTAGCCGCCCTTGGCCACGATCGACGGTGCGGTCGCGGCTTGCGCGGGGGCCGTGGTGAGGGCCCCGGTGGCGAGCACGGCGCTCGCGGTCACGGCGACTGCGGCGGCCCTGCGGATACGGATGCCCTGGATGCCGGTTTTCAAGTGAAGTACCCCGATTGTATTGAATTCCTCTGCGGTGCGGCGGAGTTGAAAGCCCACAAAGTGGGACCGCGCCTGTCTGACGCACGGGTGGGGCAGAAGGTTGTGCGGCTTCCGGGTGGATTTCCCGTCGCGTCCGTATGGTCCGCATGCTGGATGGGGCGGGCCTTGCGTACGTGTTGTATCTATGCTGTGGACATGAGCCTGGCCGTGAAACAGCCCCCCGCCGCCGATCGCGTGTACGCGCACGTCAAGCAGGCAGTCCTGGACCGCAGTTACGAGGGCGGCACCCTGCTGACCGAAGGCGAGCTGGCCGAGGCCGTCGGGGTCTCGCGCACCCCCGTGCGCGAGGCGCTGCTGCGGCTGGAGGTCGAGGGGCTCATCAAGCTGTACCCGAAGAAGGGGGCCCTCGTCCTGCCGGTCTCCGCGCAGGAGATCGCCGACGTGGTCGAGACCCGGCAGCTGGTCGAGGTACACGCGGCCAGGAAGGCCGTACCCGCGCCGCCGGGGCTCATCGAGCGGCTCGAGGAACTGCTCCGGAAGCAGAAGAAGCAGGCGGCCGCCGGCGACTTCGCCGCGGCCGCCGTCACCGACCGCTGCTTCCACGCCGAGATCGTCCGCAGCGGCGGCAACGAGATCCTGTCCCGGCTGTACGACCAGTTGCGCGACCGGCAGCTGCGCATGGGCGTCGCCGTCATGCACTCCCACCCCGACCGGCTCGCCAAGACGCTCGCCGAGCACGAGCAGATCCTGGACGCGCTGCGCTCGGGGGACGCGGAGGCGGCCGTCGACGTCGTGCACCGGCACGTCAACTGGTTCTCCCACCTCGCCCGGGGTGAGGTCCGGTGAGCTCGTCGTCGTCCTCGTCACCGGTCTCCCTGCCCGGCGACCCGCCCGGCGGCCGGCGCGCCGTCGCCGTCTGGGGCATCGGCGTCGCCGTCTACTTCGTCGCGGTCATCTTCCGCACGTCCCTGGGCGTCGCCGGCCTCGACGCCGCCGACCGCTTCCACGTGGGCGCCTCGGCGCTGTCGACGTTCTCGATCCTCCAACTCCTCGTCTACGCGGGCATGCAGATACCGGTCGGCCTGCTCGTCGACCAGCTCGGCACCAAGAAGGTGCTGGCCATCGGCGCGGTGCTCTTCACGGCCGGCCAGCTCGGCTTCGCGTTCTCCCCTTCGTACGGCACCGCGCTCGCCTCGCGCGCGCTGCTCGGCTGCGGGGACGCCATGACGTTCATCAGCGTGCTGCGGCTGGGCACCCGGTGGTTCCCCGCCCGGCGCGGGCCGCTGGTCGCCCAGCTGGCCGCGCTGGCCGGAATGGCCGGCAACCTGGTGTCCACGCTGGTGCTGGCCCGGCTGCTGCACGGGGTGGGCTGGACGGCGGCCTTCGCGGGCAGCGCGCTGGCCGGAGCGGTGGTGCTGGTGCTGCTGGTGCTGTTCCTCAAGGACCACCCGGAGGGCCACGAACCGGAGCCGCTGCCCCACCGGGGCGCCGCGTACGTACGCCGGCAGATCTCCGCGGCCTGGCGGGAGCCCGGGACGCGGCTCGGGCTGTGGGTGCACTTCACCACGCAGTTCCCGGCGATGGTGTTCCTGCTGCTGTGGGGGCTGCCGTTCCTGGTCGAGGCCCAGGGCCTGTCACGGGCGGACGCGGGCGAACTGCTCACGCTCGTCGTGGTGTCCAACATGGCCGTCGGGCTCGTCTACGGGCAGATCATCGCCCGGCACCACGCGGCGCGGCTGCCGCTCGCGCTCGGCACGGTGGCGGCGACCGCGTGCGTCTGGGCGGTGACGCTGGCGTATCCGGGCGGGCGGGCGCCGATGTGGCTGCTGGTCGTGCTGTGCCTGGTGCTCGGCGCGTGCGGGCCGGCCTCGATGATCGGGTTCGACTTCGCGCGGCCGGCGAATCCGGCGGAGCGCCAGGGGACGGCGTCGGGCATCACCAACATGGGCGGCTTCGTGGCCTCGATGACGACGTTGTTCGCGATCGGGGTGCTGCTGGACGCGACCGGGGACGACTACCGGATCGCCTTCTCCGCGGTGTTCGTGCTCCAGGCGCTGGGCGTGAGCCAGATCCTGCGGCTGCGGAAGCGGGCGGCCCGGCGGGAGCGGGAGCGGCTGGTCGCCAGCCGGGTGGAGACGGTGCACGTGCCGGCGTGACGGTGCTCTGCGCCGCCGCCGCGGAGCGGGGTGGCGGCGGGGCCCGGCGCGCTCGCCCGGCCGAGGGGCGTCTCCCCCCGGCTCTCAGGGACCAGGGGGGATCCGGCTAGGACTGGGGAGGCGCGTCCGTCCGCGGCCACGGTGCTAGGCCGTCACCACGAAGTTCCGCAGGATCGCCGCCGCCAGGTCCAGGTCGCCCTCCGTCTTCACCTGGTCGGCGACCGCTTCCGGGGTGACCCGGCCGCAGGCCAGGAGGACGTAGGTCTCCCAGTCGAGCGCGAGGGTCGCCGCCGGGCCGAGGGCCGGAGCCGTCTCCAGGGTGCCGCGGCCCTGGATGTCGACGCGGATCGTCCGCAGGAACTCCAGCGGGCCGTGCACGTCGAAGACGACCGCCGAGCTGCGCGGGGCGTCCGCCTTGACCGCGACCACGTCGGGGAGGGCGGCCAGCAGGTAGTCCCGGGCGACGTGGGCGCCGGGCGAGTCGATGTTGCCGGGGCGGCCGAGGGCCACGCGCAGGTCCTGCTCGTGCACCCAGATGTCGAAGGCGCGGTAGCGCATGGCCTCTTCGAGGGTGATCTCCGCGCTGAGCGGGCCGCGCACCTTGGTGTCGGGGTCGCGGGACTCGTTCCGCAGCTGGCGGTTGCGGCGGATGATCGTGTACTCCAGCTCGGAGGTCATCTCCGGCGACGTGTGGTGGCGGCGGACGTCGACCTGCATCTCCATGTAGCGCTGGTGCTCGTTGGTGACGTGGAACAGGTCGCGCGGGAGGGCGTGGATGGGCCGCGGGTCCCCCAGCAACTCGCAGTCCATGCCGATGATGTGCGAGACGACATCGCGGACCGACCAGCCCGGGCACGGGGTGCGCCGGTTCCAATCGGCCTCCACCAGGGGCTGCATCAGCTCCGATATCGCCTCGACGGAGTGGGTCCAGGCATCGGCGTAGGGCTGGAGGGTGGGATGCAGACTCACGGAACGGGACCCCTCGGCGGTCGGTACACGGGCAGGATGTGATGGCATTGCCAGTGGGAGGTGGCTGCGGTCGGCGGGTGTCTTGGAACTCCCCCGGCTTCTCGCTCCGCTACGAGCACGGGGTACCCCCAAGTTACGCTGCTGTGCGGCAGCCCGGCAGTGCTTTCGTGTGACGATCGTAGGCCCGTCCGGACGACTCGAGTGCCAGGACGGTGGTAGTGTGCGCGCCTCGTTGATCCAGATTGCCGTGGACGACGGCGAATGTGCCGATTCGCGGCGTCGGCGAGTGGCCGCGCTGGTGCGCGAGCAGGCCGGGGCCGACCTCGTGGTGCTGCCGGAGCTGTGGACCACCGGAGCCTTCGCCTTCGAAGAGTTCGAACGCGGGGCCGAACCACTGGAGGGTCCCACCTACGAGGCGATGGCCGAGGCGGCGAGCGACGCGGGCGTGTGGCTGCACGCCGGCTCGATCCCCGAACGCGCCGCGTCCGACGGCGGCCCGGGTACTGGTACGGGCTCCCTGTACAACACCTCCCTGGTCTTCTCCCCCGCCGGCGATCTGGCCGCCGTCTACCGCAAGATCCACCGCTTCGGCTTCGACCAGGGCGAGGCCGTGCTGATGAGCGCGGGGCGGGAACTGGTGACGGTCCCTCTGCCGGACACCACCCTCGGCCTCGCGACCTGTTACGACCTCCGCTTCCCCGAACTCTTCCGCGGGCTCGTCGACGCCGGGGCGCAGACCCTGGTGGTCCCGGCGGGCTGGCCCGAGCGCCGGCGTGCGCACTGGACGCTGCTGGCCCGGGCGCGGGCGGTGGAGGACCAGGCGTTCGTGCTCGCCTGTGGAACGGCCGGGACGCACGCCGGAGTTCCGCAGGCGGGTCACTCGATCGTGGTGGACCCCTGGGGCGAGGTGCTGGCCGAGGCCGGCCCCGGTGAGGAGGTCCTCACGGTCGACTTCGACCCGGCGAGGGTGCCGGCCACCCGGGACCAGTTCCCGGCCCTGAAGGACCGGGTCCTCGGCCTGGAGCCGCCGCACCGCCAGGACGTCCCCTAGGGTTTCGAGGCTCCTCTCCCCCTACCGCTCCTCTCTTCTACCGCTCCTCGCGTTCCTTCTCCGCCAGGTGGATCACGCACACCGCCACCGCGATCACCAGCGCGGGGTCGGCGTCCTCGCGCACGACGTCGACGCCGTAGGTCTCCACGACGCTCAGCCAACGCCGGGAGATCACCGCGAGCAGTTCGCCGTCGTACTCGACGGCGAACTCCCGGTCGAGGATCCTGCCGCTGACGTCGAGCTCGGTGCCGTCCACCAGGGACACCCGGTAGTGGTGGCGCAGCAGCGACAGCCGCTTGCGCCTGATCTTCGCCAGCCCCTCCCCGTCCCGCTCGATCACCATCGTGTCCCGCAGCGCGAACATCTTCTGGTGGATGTTGATCAGGACCCGGCCGTGGGCGTCCTTCAGCTCGAAGGTGTCCCGCAGCCGCATCGCCTTGCCGTCGACGAGGAAGACCTTGCGGCCGTGCTCGTCCTCGATCCAGTAGTCGTCACCGATGCCGAAAATCCGGTCGCGTACGAGGAATCTCATGTCCTCACCGCTTCCCCGCCTCCGCCCCGGCGACGCGGCCGGTGGTCCGACGGGCCCCGTACGGCACCGCGCCGGACGGGCCGCCCCGCACGGGTGGCACCCTTGGTCCCATGAACGACACGGCACCCCGACGCGCCCGCGTACGCGCCCCCGAGCTGATCGGCAAGGGCGGCTGGCTCAACACGGGCGGGAAGAACCTCACCCTCGCCGACCTGCGCGGCAAATGCGTCGTGGTGGATTTCTGGACCTTCTGCTGCGTGAACTGCCTGCACGTCCTGGACGAGCTCAGGGAGCTGGAGGAGAAGCACCGCGACACCGTCGTGGTCGTCGGGGTGCACTCGCCGAAGTTCGTTCACGAGGCGGAGCACCAGGCGGTGGTCGACGCGGTGGAGCGGTACGGGGTGGAGCACCCGGTGCTCGACGACCCGGAGCTCGCCACCTGGAAGCAGTACGCGGTACGGGCCTGGCCGACGCTCGTCGTCATCGACCCGGAGGGCTACGTCGTCGCGCAGCACGCCGGCGAGGGGCATGCGCACGCCATCGAGCGGCTGGTGGAGGAGCTGGAGGCCGAGCACGAGGCGAAGGGCACCCTGCGCCGTGGCGACGGCCCGTACGTGCCGCCGGAGCCGGAGCCCACCACCCTGCGCTTCCCGGGCAAGGCGGTGCTGCTGCCGTCCGGGAACTTCCTGGTCAGCGACACCACCCGGCACCAGCTGGTGGAGCTGGCGGCGGACGGCGAGACCGTGGTGCGGCGGATCGGCCAGGGCGGCCGGGGGATGGCCGACGGCGGCCCGGAGCTGGCCCGGTTCCAGGAGCCGCAGGGACTCGCGCTCCTGCCGGACGGCGCCGTCGTGGTCGCCGACACGGTCAACCACGCCCTGCGGCGCTTCGACCCGGAGACGGGCGAGACCACGACGCTGGCCGGTACCGGCCGCCAGTGGATGCAGGGCGAGGCCACGTCCGGTCCCGCCCGGGACGTGAACCTGTCCTCGCCCTGGGACGTGGCCTGGTGGAACGGCAAGGTGTGGATCGCCATGGCGGGCGTGCACCAGCTGTGGGCCTACGACCCGCAGGACCGGACCGTCGCCGTCACCGCCGGCACCACGAACGAGGGGCTCGTCGACGGGCCCGGCGCACAGGCCTGGTTCGCGCAGCCCTCCGGGCTCGCGGCCACGCCCGACCGGCTGTGGCTCGCCGACTCCGAGACGTCCGCCCTGCGCTGGGTGGATCTCGACGGAGCCGTCCACACGGCGGTCGGCACCGGGCTGTTCGACTTCGGGCACCGGGACGGAGCCGCCGGACAGGCGCTGCTCCAGCACCCGTTGGGCGTGACCGCCCTGCCGGACGGCTCGGTCGCCGTCAGCGACACCTACAACCACGCCCTGCGCCGCTACGACCCGGCGACCGGCGAGGTCACCACGCTCGCCACCGATCTGCGCGAGCCCAGCGACGCGGTGCTCGTGGGGGACGACATCGTGGTGGTGGAGTCGGCCCGGCACCGGCTCACCCGGCTGCGGCTGCCGGAGGAGGCGGTACGGGTGGAGGCGGTCGCCCACCGCACCCGGCGCGCGGCGACGGAGGTCGCCCCCGGCCGCCTCCGCCTGGACGTGATCTTCCAGGCCCCGGCCGGGCAGAAGCTCGACACCCGCTACGGGCCGTCGACCCGGCTGCTGGTGTCCTCGACCCCGCCCGAGCTGCTGCTGAAGGGCGAGGGCGCGGACACCGACCTGTGCCGCGAACTGGAGCTGGATCCCGCCGTCCCGGAGGGTGTCCTGCACGTCTCCGCGATGGCGGCCTCGTGCGACGACGACCCCGCGAACGAGTACCCCGCCTGCCATGTGCACCAGCAGGACTGGGGTGTTCCGGTCCGCCTCACCGAGGGCGCGACGGACCGGCTGCCGCTCGTCCTGGCCGGGATGGACGAGACCGCGGCGGGCTGATCGCCGAGCCTGCCGACGCCGCTGGTCTCCTGACGGTCGCGGCCACCACCCCGGTGGCCGCGGAACCGGCCCGGCACGTGCTCAGATGCCGTAGCCGTCGCTGTAGCCGTCGCGTGTGTGGTGGTGGCGGTCCTCTTCGACGACCGTGGTGGGGGGCACCATGACGCGGCGGCGCCGGTAGATGCTGCTGAAGGTCGTGACGCCGATCAGGCCGACGATCATCAGGATGACGCCGACCATGTGCAGGTTGACCCCCTGCATGTGCCAGTCGGTCGCGAACGTGAGGATGGCTCCCACGGCGATGAGGATGATGCACCCTCCCCCGAGCTCTCGGCTTCGCTCGAGCAGGGGGGACCCCCATGGCCCATGAGTGTCGCCTCCTTGTCCGGTGTCGGATCCGATGGGACCGGGCCGGGCCGGTCCCTTCCGGTCAACTCCGGGTACCCGCAAGCCGGGTGGCCATGCGGAGGCGGCTCCTATGGGCCGGGCGGCCGTGCTTCTCAGCCCTCCAGGAACGCCACCAGCGCGTTCGCCAGCAGGAACGGGTCGTCGGCGGCGCACAGTTCGCGGGCGCTGTGCATCGACAGGATGGCCACGCCGATGTCGACGGTCCGGATGCCGTGCCGGGCCGCGGTGATCGGGCCGATGGTCGTGCCGCACGGCATGGAGTTGTTGGAGACGAAGGACTGGAAGGGGACACCGGCCTTCTCGCAGGCCGCCACCCACACCGCGCGCCCCGAACCGTCCGTCGCGTAGCGGTTGTTGACGTTGACCTTGAGGATCGGACCGCCGCCCGCGCGCGGGTGGTGGGTCGGGTCGTGCCGCTCGGCGTAGTTGGGGTGGACGGCGTGGCCGGTGTCGGAGGACAGGCAGACCGTGCCGGCGAAGGCGCGCGCCCGGTCCTCGTAGGACCCTCCGCGTGCGAACACCGAGCGCTCCAGCACGCCTCCGAGCAGCGGGCCGTCCGCGCCGGTGTCCGACTGGGAGCCGTTCTCCTCGTGGTCGAACGCGGCCAGCACCGGGATGTACGGCAGTTCCGACGTCCCCGCCGTGACGGCCGTGAGCGCCGCGGCGGCGGCGTGCACCGACAGCAGGTTGTCCATGCGGGGGCCGGCCATCAGCTCCCGGTCCCGGCCCAGGTAGGCGGGGGGCTCCACGGAGTGCGTCATCAGGTCCCAGCCGGTCACCTCGCCCGCGGTGAGCCCCGCCTCCGCCTCGAGGAAGGCGATCAGGTCGCCGTCGCGGACGTCGTCGCCCAGGCCCCACACCGGTTGCAGGTGCCGCTGCTTGTCCAGCTTGAGTCCCTCCGCCGAGACCTGGCGGTCCAGGTGGATCGCCAGCTGGGGGACGCGCAGCAGCGGACGGGCGACGTTGACCAGGCGGGTGGAGCCGTCGCGCAGCGTGAGCCGGCCGGCCAGGCCCAGGTCGCGGTCGAGCCAGGAGTTCATCAGCGGGCCGCCGTAGATCTCCACGGCGACCTGGCGCCAGCCGTGCGCCCCGGTGTCGGGCAGCGGCTTGACCCGCAGGTTGGGGGAGTCGGTGTGCGCGCCGACGATACGGAAGGGGGTGTGCGGTGCGGCACCCTCGGGGACGTACCAGGCCACGATCGCCCCGCCGCGCAGCACGTACTTTCCGCCTGTCGTGCCGTCCCACGCGTCCGTCTCGCAGACCTGGCGGAAGCCGGCCTTCTCCAGCCGCTCGGCCGTGTTCGCCACGGCGTGGTACGGCGACGGGCTCGCCGCCAGGAAGGACATCAGGTCGTCGGTGTGGCCGCGGTCGAAGCGCTGGCTTGTACTCATGGGTTCACCTTAACGACGTCACGAGGGTCCGCTCCCGGCGCCGGGAGCGGACCCTCGTGTGTGGGGGGGTGGGGACGGGCGGCAGGGCCGGTGCCCGTCCTAGAAGGCGGCCTCGTCGAGCTCCATCAGGTCCAGGTCCACGTTCTGCGCGACCTTGCGGGCCAGGGTGACGCCCGGCAGGACGTTGGCCGCGAAGAACTTCGCCGCCGCGATCTTGCCCTGGTAGAACGCCACATCCTTGGCGGAGGCCGTCTCCAGCTTCTCGGCGGCGATCGCGGCGCCCTTGAGCAGCAGGTGGCCGACGATCACGTCACCGGAGGCGAGCAGCAGACGGGTGGTGTTCAGGCCCACCTTGTAGATGCTCTTGACGTCCTTCTCGGTGGCCGCGAGGTCGGTCAGCATGTGGCCGACGAGGGCCTCCAGCTCGGCGGCGGCCCTGGCGAGGTGCTCGCGGGCGCCGGCCAGCTCCTCCCCGCCGGTGCCGAGGGCCAGGAACTCCTTGATGTCCTCGGCGATCGAGTTCAGCGCGGCGCCCTGGTTGCGGACGATCTTCCGGAAGAAGAAGTCCTGGCCCTGGATGGCCGTGGTGCCCTCGTACAGGGTGTCGATCTTGGCGTCCCGGATGTACTGCTCGATCGGGTACTCCTGGAGGAAGCCGGAGCCGCCGAAGGTCTGGAGCGACTGGGCGAGCTGCTCGTACCCCTTCTCCGAGCCGTAGCCCTTGACGATGGGCAGGAGCAGGTCGTTGAGCGCGTGCTCGACCGAGGCGTCCTCTCCCTCGGCCTCCTTGACCGCGATCGTGTCCTGGACCGCGGCGGTGTGCAGGACGAGGGCGCGCATGCCCTCCGCGTACGCCTTCTGCGTCATCAGCGAGCGGCGCACGTCGGGGTGGTGCGTGATGGTGACCTTGGGCGCGGACTTGTCCATGAAGTTCGCCAGGTCGGGGCCCTGGACGCGCTCCTTGGCGTACTCCAGCGCGTTCAGGTAGCCGGTGGACAGAGTGGAGATCGCCTTCGTGCCGACCATCATGCGGGCGAACTCGATGATGCGGAACATCTGGCGGATGCCGTCGTGCCGGTCGCCGATCAGCCAGCCCTTGGCGGGGTGGCGGTCGCCGAAGGTCATCTCGCAGGTGTTGGAGGCCTTCAGGCCCATCTTGTGCTCGACGTTGGTGGCGTAGACGCCGTTGCGCTCGCCGAGCTCGCCGGTCTCGACGTCGAAGAGGTACTTCGGGACGAGGAAGAGGGACAGGCCCTTGGTGCCGGGGCCCGCGCCCTCGGGGCGGGCGAGGACGTAGTGGAGGATGTTCTCCTCCATGTCGTGCTCACCGGAGGTGATGAAGCGCTTCACGCCCTCGATGTGCCAGGAGCCGTCCTCCTGCCGGACCGCCCTGGTGCGGCCGGCGCCGACGTCGGAGCCGGCGTCGGGCTCGGTGAGCACCATGGTGGAGCCCCAGGTCTTCTCGACCGCGATCTTCGCGATCCGCTGCTGCTCCTCGGTGCCCTCCTCGAAGAGGATGCGGGCGAAGGCCGGGCCGGAGGAGTACATCCACAGGGCCGGGTTGGCGCCGAGGACCAGCTCCGCGTAGGCCCAGATCAGGGACGGCGGAGCGGTGGTGCCGCCGATCTGCTCGGGCAGGCCCAGGCGCCAGTACTCGGAGTCCATGAAGGCCCGGTAGCTCTTCTTGAAGCTCGCCGGCACCGGCGCGGTGTTCGTCTCGGGGTCGAACACCGGCGGGTTGCGGTCGGTGTCCGCGAAGGACTCCGCCAGCTCGTTCTCCGCCAGGCGGGTCAGCTCCGCCAGGACGCTCCTGGCGGTGTCGGCGTCCATCTCCTCGAACGGACCGGTGCCGTACAGCTTGTCGCGCCCGAGCACTTCGAAGAGGTTGAACTCGATGTCGCGGAGGTTCGACTTGTAGTGCCCCATGGCCACGGCTCCCGTCGAGGACTCGGCGAGGCACTGACTCCTCGCATCTGGTTCACGTACCAACTAGTAGCTCCGATGATGCTACCCGTCGGTAATAAGAAGCAACCCCGATCCCGCCATGTGTGACCGAGCCCTCGTGCGGGTCAGTACGCTGTGGCTCATGTACGGATACGGCCAGCCGATGGACAGTGGGGCGGCACAGCAGGGGTACGTCCCTCCGCAGCAGCAGATGCCCGGCGGTGTCGGCGGGTACGGTCAGCAGGCTCCGGCCTACCCCGAGCCCTCGCCGCCCTCGCTCGCGGACGCGGTGCGCGCCTTCACCACGGGGCAGTTGGCCGCCGAGGACTTCCAGCAGGTCTTCGCGACCTCCAAGGTGTACTGCCCGCGCGGCGACAACCCCGGGTTCCTGGCGCTGCACAACACGCAGCAGCCGGTGATCCCGATGTTCACCTCGCTGAAGGAGCTGCGCCGGTACGCGGGCAAGGAGTCCAAGTACTTCGTGATCACCGGTGCCGAGGTGATCGACCTGCTGCCGACCGGCTACGGCTTCGTGCTCGACATGGAGGGCGAGCACCGGATGGTGTTCGACGCCAAGGCGGTCGAGCAGATGGTCGACTTCGCCATGCGCCGGATGTACGGCTAGCGGACGGCTGGGAGCGGTCACGGGCGTCACTGCGGGGCGTCCGGCGGCGTCCGGAGGCGCGGAGCCCGGAGGGAATTCCCTCCGGGCTTCTTCTGTTGAGGCTGGCAGAAAGTTCAACCATCAACTAAAGTGGTCGCACAAGGAGGAACCGACATGCCTGCAGTGACCGTCGAGAACCCGCTGACGCTGCCTCGTGTGGCCGCACCCGCCGACGCCGTGGCACGCCCCGTGCTCACCGTCACGACCGCCCCGAGCGGCTTCGAGGGCGAGGGCTTCCCGGTGCGCCGCGCGTTCGCCGGGATCAACTACCGCCACCTCGACCCGTTCATCATGATGGACCAGATGGGTGAGGTGGAGTACGCGCCGGGCGAGCCCAAGGGCACTCCCTGGCACCCGCACCGCGGCTTCGAGACCGTCACGTACATCATCGACGGCGTCTTCGACCACCAGGACTCCAACGGCGGTGGCGGCACCATCACCAACGGCGACACCCAGTGGATGACGGCGGGCGGCGGCCTGCTGCACATCGAGGCCCCGCCGGAGTCGCTGGTGGTGTCCGGCGGCCTCTTCCACGGCCTCCAGCTGTGGGTGAACCTGCCGGCCAAGGACAAGATGATGGCGCCGCGCTACCAGGACATCCGCGCCGGCAACGTCCAGCTGCTCACCTCCCCGGACGGCGGCGCGCTGCTGCGGGTCATCGCCGGTGAGCTGGACGGCCACGCCGGCCCCGGCGTCACGCACACGCCGATCACGATGATCCACGCGACGGTGGCCCCGGGCGCGGAGGTCACCCTGCCCTGGCGGGAGGACTTCAACGGCCTGGCGTACGTGCTGGCCGGGCGCGGCTCCGTGGGCGCCGAGCGCCGGCCGATCCACCTCGGCCAGACCGCGGTCTTCGGCGCCGGCTCCGCGCTGACCGTCCGCGCGGACGAGAAGCAGGACGCGCACACGCCCGACCTGGAGGTCGTGCTCCTCGGCGGGCAGCCGATCCGCGAGCCGATGGCCCACTACGGCCCGTTCGTCATGAACACCCGGGACGAGCTCGTGCAGGCCTTCGAGGACTTCAAGAAGGGCCGCCTCGGCACCGTCCCGGCGGTCCACGGGATGAGCGAGGGCGGGCTGTAGACCCTTCCCGGTCGTTGGGCGTGAAAGGCCCCGTCCTTCACGGACGGGGCCTTTCACGTTCCTGCCGGGCCGCGGTGCCCGGCGCGGGACGCGTCACCGGCGGGCGGAGCCCCGGCAGCTGACGCCGTGTCACCCGTGTGGGGCGTCCGTGCGGGACAGCCCGTCCGGCGTGTGATCGTCTGGAGGTGTGCAGGCCCCCGCCCCGCTGCTGCCCGAGCCCGTCCGGCGTCTCGCCGCCTGGTGCGCCGCCCTCCTGCTGGTGTCCGGGGTGGTGTGGATCGGGGTCGAGCTGTGCGTGGTGTTCCGGACCGCGGTGATCCCGGTGCTGCTGGCGCTGTTGGGCACGGCCCTGCTGCGGCCGCTCTTCCGGCGGCTGGTGGGGGTGGGGGTGAACCGGTCGTTCGCCGCCGGGATCACCTGTGTGGCGGTCGTCGCGGTCGTCGGCGGGGTGGTCTACATCGTGGTGGCCGCGCTGATCGACAGCGGGGACCAGATCGTCGCCTCGCTCAAGAAGGCCGCGCACTCGCTCGCCAAGCCCCTCGGGGCGGCCGGCACCTCGCTGGACGACCTCGCCTCCCACGGCGGGCGGCTGCTGGAGAAGTTCGGCGGGACGGCCGCCTCCAACGTCATCAGCGGGGTCAGCGCGGTCGGCGAGTGGCTCGCCATGGCCGTACTGGCCCTGCTGCTCGTGTTCTTCTTCCTGCGCGACGCGCACCGGGCCGCCGCCGTCCTGCGCACCCTCGCCCCGCGCGGGAACGGCGACACGGCGGAGGCCATGGCCCGGCGGGCCTTCGCGGCCGTGGAGGGCTTCATGCGCGGCACGACACTTATCGCGCTGATCGACGCCGCCTGCATCACCGCCGGCCTGCTGGTGCTGAGGGTGCCCGGCGCGCTCGGCCTCGGCGCGCTGGTCTTCATCGGCGGCTACCTCCCCTACCTGGGCGCCTTCCTCTCCGGCACGGTGTCCGTGCTGGTCGCCCTCGCCGACCGCGGATTCGTCATCGGGCTGTGGGCGCTCGGCGTGGTGCTGGCGGTGCAGGTGCTGGAGGGGCACGTGCTCCAGCCGGTGATCCAGAGCCGGACCGTGCAGATGCACCCGGCGGTGGTATTGCTGGCGATCACGGGAGGCGCGTCGGTCGCCGGCATCGTGGGGATGCTGCTGGCGGTGCCGCTGACGGCGGCGGCCTTCGGAACCGCGCACGAGCTGCGGGAACGCTACGCGGCTTCGCCGTAGGACGCACCCGCCGGAACGGCTCACCTGGCCGCCGAGGACTCGTACAGCTCGAACCAGATGCTCTTGCCCCGGCCCCGCGGCACGACGCCCCATGCGTCCGCGAGCAGTTCGATCAGCACCAGCCCGCGCCCGGAGGAGGCGAGCTCGCCGGGCCGGCGCTTGTGCGGCAGGTCGTCGCCGCCGTCGGTGACCTCCACCCGCAGCCGCCGCTCGCCCTTCTCCCCGCTGACCTCGGCCAGCACCAGCGCGTCGACGTCGGTGTGCAGCAGGACGTTGGCGAGGGTCTCCGACAGCAGCAGCACCGCCGAGTCCACATGCTCCTCGTTCGACCAGTCGTGCAGCAGCTCCCGCAGCTGCCGGCGGGCCACGGAGACCCGCTCGGGCTCGGCCTGGGCGACCGTCATCAGGGTGTGCCGCAGCCGGGGGCGGGCCGCCCGGCCGTCGCGGCGCCGACTCAGCAGCAGCACCGCGATGTCGTCCTCGCGGCGGTCGGCCAGGGGCCCGGTGGTGTGGTGGGAGGAGGGCCCGTGCACGGCCTGCACCAGCGCGTCGGCGAGTTCCTCGGCGTCGCCGCCGTGCCGCTCCAGGATCGTACGGATCCGCTGCCAGCCGGTCTCCAGGTCGTGGCCGCCGGTCTCGATCAGGCCGTCCGTGCAGAGCATCATCGTCTCGCCCGGCTCCAGGGTGAACCGGGTGGTCGGGTAGTCGGCGTCCGGGTCGACGCCGAGCGGCAGCCCGCCCGCGGTCGCCCGTTGCAGCACCGTGCCGTCCGCCATCCGGATCACCGGGTCCGGGTGGCCCGCGCGGGCCACCTCCAGGACCCCGGTACGCGGGTCGACCTCGGCGTACAGGCAGGTCGCGAAGCGCAGGTCGGCGGCCTCGTCGGCATCCTCACCGGCCTCGCCGTTCTCGGCGTCCTCGCCGGTCTCGCCGTTCTCGCCTTCGGCACCGGCGGCGAGCATGCCGTGCAGGAAGCGGGAGGCGCGGGAGAGCACCGCGTCCGGGCGGTGCCCCTCGCAGGCGTAGGCGCGCAGGGCGATGCGCAGCTGGCCCATCAGCCCCGCCGCGCGCACGTCGTGGCCCTGGACGTCCCCCATCACCAGGGCGAAGCGCCCCGACCCGGAGGACGTGCGGGACCGCGAGGCGGCACCGGGCAGCGGGATCATGTCGTACCAGTCGCCGCCGATCTGGAGGCCGCCACCGGTGGGGACGTAGCGGGCGGCCACGTCCATCCCGGGGACCTCGGGGCCCAGCGTGGGCATCATCGAACGCTGAAGGCCCTCGCTCAGCTCCCGCTCGGTCTCGGCGGTCCCGGCCCGGGACAGGGCCTGCGCGAGCATGCGGGCCACCGTGGTCAGCACCGAGCGCTCGTCGGGAGTGAAGGCCACCGGGTAGGTGAAGGCGGCCATCCAGGCGCCCATCGTGCGGCCCGCGACGGTCAGCGGCAGGAACGCCCAGGAGTGGCGGTGGAAGCGCTCGGCGAGCGGCCAGGTGAGCGGATAGCGGGACTTGTACTGCCCCGGCGAGGCGAGGTAGACGGCCCGCCCGGTGCGGACCACCTCGGCGGCCGGATAGTCCGTCTCCAGACCCATGTGCACGAACGGGCCCTCGTCGCCGGGCCGCTGCCCGTGGTGGCCGATGATCGTCAGCCGGTCGCCCTGGACGCCGAAGACCGCCAGCCCGTCCGGCGAGAAGCCGGGCATCGACAGGCCGGCGGCGACCCGCAGCACCTCCGCCGTGGAGCGGGCCTCGGCCAAGGCCCGGCCGGCGTCGAGCAGGAAGGCCTCCCGCGAGCGCCGCCAGTCGCCGGTGACCGCTCGTCGCCCGGCGGGCGAACCGGGCGTCGGCTCGGCGACCTCCTGGAGGGTGCCGATCAGCCGGTACGCCTTCTTGTGGGCGTCGAAGGTCGGCTTGGAGCGGCTGCGCACGACGCGGACGATCCGGTTGCGCTCGTCCATGATGCGGATGCGGACCTCGGCGAGGGTGCCCTCGGCGACGGCCAGCTGCACGACGCCGGTGATCTCGTTCCAGTCGACCGGGTGGAGGCGGGCGCGCACCTGGGCCTCCCTGAGCGTGGCCTTCTCGGGAGGCAGCCCGAGCAGCCGGGCCGCCTCGGCGTCCACCGAGACCAGGCCGGTGGCCGTGTCCCAGTGCCACATCCCGGTCGCGAGAGAGGCGAGCACGTCGCCCACGGCGGGCAGGGGCTCACCAGTGCGCATTGCCCCACTGTAAGAAGAGGCGATCGGACACTGCCACCGATGGCGTACGGCCGTCCGGTCCCGGAGCCGCCCCGGACCGCTCCATATGGTGGGGAGCCGACCTTGAGCTGCCCGGTACGCTGGGTAGGTCCGGGCCGTGCCCGCCCGGCGATCCCCGATCCGCGAAGGCTGGATGAACGACGATGCATCGGTACAGGTCCCACACCTGCGGCGAGCTCCGCGCCTCTGACGTCGGCACCGACGTCCGGCTCAGTGGCTGGCTGCACAATCGGCGCGACCTGGGCGGCATCCTCTTCATCGATCTGCGCGACCACTACGGCATCACGCAGCTCGTCGCCCGCCCCGGCACGCCCGCGTACGAGGCCCTCGACAAGCTCTCGAAGGAGACCGTCGTCCGCGTCGACGGCAAGGTCGTCTCCCGCGGCGCCGACAACGTCAACCCCGAGCTGCCCACCGGTGAGATCGAGATCGAGGTCGGCGAGGTCGAGGTGCTGGGCGCGGCGGCCCCGCTCCCCTTCACCATCAACGCCGAGGACGGGGTCAACGAGGAGCGGCGCCTGGAGTACCGCTTCCTGGACCTGCGCCGCGAGCGCATGCACCGCAACATCCTGCTGCGCACGGCGGTCGTCTCCGCCATCCGCCAGAAGATGTCCGCGATGGGCTTCAACGAGATGGCGACACCGATCCTGTCCGCCACCTCCCCCGAGGGCGCCCGCGACTACGTGGTCCCCTCCCGGGTTCACCCGGGCCGGTTCTACGCCCTCCCGCAGGCCCCCCAGCAGTTCAAGCAGCTGCTGATGATCTCGGGCTTCGACCGCTACTTCCAGATCGCGCCCTGCTTCCGCGACGAGGACGCCCGCGCGGACCGCTCGCCGGGCGAGTTCTACCAGCTCGACGTCGAGATGAGCTTCGTCGAGCAGGAGGACGTCTTCCAGCCGATCGAGAAGCTCATGACGGAGCTCTTCGAGGAGTTCGGCGGCGGCCGCCACGTCACCTCCCCCTTCCCGCGGATCCCGTTCCGCGAGGCGATGCTGAAGTACGGCTCCGACAAGCCGGACCTGCGCGCCCAGCTGGAGCTCGTCGACATCACCGACGTCTTCGCGGGCTCGGAGTTCAAGGCGTTCGCGGGCAAGCACGTCCGCGCGCTGCCGGTGCCGGACACCGCGGGCCAGCCCCGCAAGTTCTTCGACCAGCTCGGCGACTACGCGGTGGAGCAGGGCGCGAAGGGCCTGGCGTGGGTGCGCGTCGGCGAGGACGGCGGGCTGACCGGCCCGATCGCGAAGTTCCTGACCGAGGAGAACGTCGCCGAGCTGACCAAGCGGCTGTCGCTGGCCCCCGGCCACGCGGTGTTCTTCGGCGCGGGCGAGTTCGACGAGGTCTCGAAGATCATGGGCGCGGTGCGGGTGGAGGCCGCCAAGCGCGCCGGCCACTTCGAGGACGGCGTGTTCCGCTTCTGCTGGATCGTCGACTTCCCCATGTACGAGAAGGACGAGGAGACCGGCGGGATCGACTTCTCCCACAACCCGTTCTCCATGCCGCAGGGCGGCCTGGAGGCCCTGGAGACCCAGGACCCGCTGGACATCCTGGGCTGGCAGTACGACATCGTCTGCAACGGTGTCGAGCTGTCCTCCGGCGCCATCCGCAACCACGAGCCGGACATCATGCTCAAGGCCTTCGAGATCGCGGGCTACGACCGTGAGACCGTCGAGGAGAAGTTCGCCGGCATGCTCCGCGCGTTCCGCTTCGGCGCCCCGCCGCACGGCGGCATCGCCCCCGGCGTCGACCGCATCGTCATGCTCCTCGCGGACGAGCCCAACATCCGCGAGACCATCGCCTTCCCGCTCAACGGCAACGCCCAGGACCTGATGATGGGCGCCCCGACCGAGCTCGACGAGTCCCGCCTGCGGGAACTCCACCTGTCGGTGCGCAAGCCGCAGCCGAAGTAGTCCACCGGACAGGGAAGCGGCCCGGAACCCCCCCGAGGGGTTCCGGGCCGCTTCCGTTGCCGCCGCGCCCGAGAGGCGTCAGACTTCTTCCGACTCCCGGGTGAACAGATCCTCCGCGCGCTTGACGGTGCCGGACCGGTCCAGCCAGTCCGCCAGGAGCTCGAGATCCGTGCAGGACGTGATGCGTTCGCGGACGTCGTCGGAGACGGGGAGACCGCGCACCTCGAGAACGCGCAAGATGCCCTTCGCCTCGCCCTCGGCCTTGCCTTCTGCTCTGCCCTTCAGGTACGTCTCCTCGAAGAGGGTTCCCCGGCCGGGGAAGTATGTGGCGACCATCTTCTGCAGTCCTCTCCATGTCTCTCTGGCCGGAGTCGCCCAGGGACCCACGCGACACTCGAAGGGACCGGTGGCCCAGGAAGCCGTGGACCGGCTCTTGCAGACGGCGACGAGCAGCACCGGAAGGTCGTACTTCGCGCGCAGATAGGCCACGTAATAGGCCCAGTTGGCCGCCTTTTCCGGGGCAGGCTTCGTTTGCAATTCGACGGCGACCATGAAGCCGTCCCCCTCGGAAGGCTCGACCTTGAGCACCGTGTCCACACGGCGCTCCATGGGGCGGAGTTCCGTGGCGTCGGGGGGAGTGCCGTGATGTCCGCCTTTGCCGGCTGCGGCAGGCCGAGCGCTTCGAAGACGAGGGCGAGGACCTCTGGATGCTCTTGGAAGATCCGGTGTGCGGCCTCGTGTGTCGATGTGACCATGGGCGCAACGTAGGTGGATCGGGGGACCGTGTGCCCGACGATCGGGGTGCGCTCACTCTTTCGAGGGGCGGGGCCACGTTCCCCCCTGCTGATACAGGGGGGAACGTGGCCCCGTCACCTGGGCTGTGTTATTCCGTGTCGCCGCCGAAGCGGTTCTTGTAGGTCTCCAGGTCGTCGTCGGTGAGCTTGGCGAAGAGGACCGGCGGGACCGTGAACGGGGTGCCGGCGGGGACGGTGGTCAGGGCGGCCGCCTCGGTGGGGGTCACCCAGGTCGCCGTGTCGTCGTCCAGGGAGAACGCCGCGCGCATGGCCGCCGACGAGGTGGGGATGAACGGCTCCGAGACCACCGAGTAGAGGTGGATCAGGTTCATCGCGGTGCGCAGGGTGAGGGCCGCGCCGTCCTTGTCGGTCTTGATCTCCAGCCAGGGGGACTTCTCCTCCAGGTAGGAGTTGCCCGCCGACCACAGGGCGCGCAGGGAGGCCGCCGCCTTGCGGAACTGGATGGCCTCCATGTGCTCCTCGTACTCGGCGAGGAGGCGGGCGATCTCCTCCCCGAGCCGCGCCTCGGCCTCGCCCGGCTCGCCGCCCTCCGGGACGGCGTCGCCGAAGCGCTTGCGGGAGAAGGACAGCACCCGGTTGACGAAGTTGCCCAGCGTGTCCGCCAGGTCCTTGTTCACCGTGGCCGTGAAGTGTTCCCAGGTGAAGGACGAGTCGTCGGACTCCGGCGCGTTCGCCATCATGAAGTAGCGCCAGTAGTCGGCCGGGAGGATCTCCAGCGCGTCGTGCGTGAAGACGCCGCGCCGCTGCGAGGTGGAGAACTTGCCGCCGTAGTAGTTGAGCCAGTTGAAGGCCTTGATGACGTCGACCTTCTTCCACGGCGAGCGGGTGCCCAGCAGGGTCGCCGGGAACATCACGCTGTGGAAGGGCACGTTGTCCTTGCCCATGAACTGCGTGTAGTGGACGTCCGCGTCCGACTCCCACCACCACGCACGCCAGTCCCGGTTCTCCGGGTCCTGGTCCGCCCACTCCTTCGTGGCACCGATGTACTCGATCGGGGCGTCGAACCAGACGTAGAAGACCTTGCCCTCGGCGGCCAGGTCCGGCCAGGTGTCGGCCGGGACCGGCACGCCCCAGTCCAGGTCACGGGTGATCGCACGGTCGTGCAGGCCCTCGGTGAGCCACTTGCGGGCGATCGAGGAGGCCAGCACCGGCCAGTTGTCGGCGCGCTCGTCGACCCAGGCCTCGACCTCGCCGGCCAGCACGGACTGGAGCAGGAAGAGGTGCTTGGTCTCGCGGACCTCCAGGTCGCTGCTGCCGCTGATCGCGGAGCGCGGCTCGATCAGGTCGGTCGGGTCCAGGACCCGCGTGCAGTTCTCGCACTGGTCGCCGCGCGCCTTGTCGTAGCCGCAGTGCGGGCAGGTGCCGATGATGTACCGGTCGGGCAGGAAGCGACCGTCGGTGTTGGAGTACACCTGGCGGATGGCCCGCTCCTCGATGAACCCGTTCGCCTTCAGCTCGCGGGCGATCTCCTGCGTGATCTCGTGGTTCTGCGGGGACGAGCTGCGGCCGAAGTAGTCGAACGCGAGCGAGAAGCCGTCGTAGACCGCCTTCTGCGCGTCGTGCGCCTGCGCGCAGAACTCGTCGACCGGGATGCCCTGCTCCTTGGCGGCCAGTTCGGCGGGGGTGCCGTGCTCGTCGGTCGCGCAGATGTACAGGACCTCATGGCCGCGCTGGCGGAGGTAGCGGGAGTACACGTCGGCCGGGAGCATGGACCCCACCATGTTGCCCAGGTGCTTGATCCCGTTGATGTACGGAAGGGCGCTGGTGATGAGGTGTCGAGCCATCGCGGGCTGCTCCCAAGTCGCTACGTGGGGTGACGATCTCGTCGGGTGCGGGTCGTCTGCGGAACCTTGAAATCGTAGCCGACATGGCTGGGCCGCCCGCTTCCCGTTCTGAGGGGTGGGAAGGGGCGGCCCTGGTGCGGTGGTGAGTCCCGTCGGTTACGGGCGCCAGTTGGCCAGTACGCCCTCGTAGAGCTCCTGGTCCGTGAGCTCGCGGGGGGTCGGTCCCGCGTGGAAGAAGGACGTGGTGTCGGTCTTCAGTTTGCGGAGGTAGTCGAAGGCCTTGTGGTCGTGCTCGCCGAAGGCGACGAAGGAGAAGAAGACGGTGGGGTGCTTCTTCGACGCGTCGGTGAGGGACTGGGTGGCCGGGGTCTTGGCGTCCGGGGCGCCGTCCGTCTGGAAGATCACCAGGGTGGGGGCCGCCGGGTCGTCGGTCGACTCCGCGCGGTGGGCCAGTACGGCGTCCACGGCGGCGTGGTAGCTGGTGCGGCCCATGCGGCCGAGGGAGCCGTGCAGGTCGTCGATCCGGTTCTCGTGCTCGGCGAGGGTCAGCTCGCCGGTGCCGTCCACCTCCGTGGAGAAGAACACGACCTGGACCGTCGCCTCGGGGTCGAGGTGGGACGCGAGGGCCAGGGTCTGCTCGCCGAGGGCCTGGGCGGAGCCGTCCTTGTAGTACGGGCGCATGGAGGCGGAGCGGTCGAGGACGAGGTAGACCTTGGCGCGGGTGCCGGTGAGGTCGTACTTCGCCAGGGCGGACGCGGCGGCGTGGTAGGCGGTGGTGAGGGCGGGGGCGTGCGAGTCGATGTGGGCGAGGGGGGTGGCGGGGGTGTTGTCCGCGTCCGGCGCCGGCTGTTCGGCCGCCGGTTCCTGCTCCGAGGGCGGTTGTTCGGTCGTCGGTTCGGCCTCGGCTTCGCCTTCGGCCGGGTCGTTCCCACCCGCACCACCCGTGCGGCTCTCGTCGTCGGGTGCCGGTGACTCCTGTGGGGCTTCCTCGCCGTCGGCGGCCTGCGGGTTGTCGCCCTCGGCCTGCGGCTCCGACTTCGGCTCGGCCTCGGCCTGCGGCTC
>NZ_JBIUBT010000006.1:0-194317 GCF_044548235.1 Streptomyces sp. NPDC052043 | reverse complement strand
CCGCCTCAGCCTCCGGCTCCGCCTCAGCCTCCGGCTCCGCCTCAGCCTCCGGCTCCGCCTCAGCCTCCGGCTCCGCCTCAGCCTCCGGCTCCGCCTCAGCCTCCGGCTCCGCCTTGACCTCAGCCTCCGGCTTGGCCTCAGCCTCCGGCTTGGCCTCCGGCTCCGGCGTGGCCTCGGCCTGAGGTTCGGGCGTCGGCTCGGGCTCCGGAGTTGCTTCGGCCACCGGTTCCGGGGTCCGCTCGGGCTCGGCCTCCGGCTCCGCCTGCGCGGCCTCCGGCTCGGCCTCCGGCTCCGCGGCCGTCGGCTCGGGGGTCGGCTCCGGCTTCGGTTCTGCGGCTGCCGGTTCGGCCGTCGGGGTCGGGTTTTCGGCTGCCGGTTCCTGGGTCGGGTCAGGTTCCGACTTCTCTTCCGCGGCCGCCGGTTCGGGTTCCGTGGGGGTCGGGGTCTCGGCTGCCGGGGCGGTCGGGTCCACGGGGTCGGACGGCTTGGGGACCGTGACGTTGCCGAAGGCGGCTGAGACCAGTTCGTGTTCGTTGCCGTCGGAGGGACGGGGGTCGGGGACGTGGACGGTGGGGGCGGACTCGGTCGCCGGGGCGGGGACCTTCGGCTCCGGCTGCTGGGCAGCGGTGGGTGCCGGCTCCTGGGCTGGAGCCTGTTCCGCACCCTCTGCCTCGGCCGTACGCCCCTTGCGCGATCGGCCGAACGCGTTCCGCAGGAGAGTGAGAATGCCCATGTGCGCAACCCTTCGTGAGTTGATGCCCGTCAATCCCTGGCCAGGACGGACACGTAAGGTTAGCGGCCCCGAGTGGTGATCTTGGGCAGGGGCGAGTACCGAGAAGCGGGCGGTGTCAATGCGATCCTCGGCCGTCGTGCAGCGTGACGTCGACGAGCAGCGCGCGGTGGTCGGTGTCGGCCACGGCGAGGAAGCGGGCGCCGGTCGCGGAGAAGTCCGGTGAGACGAGCACGTGGTCGATCTGCGCGCCGAGCGTGGGCGCCGTGCGGGCCGGCCAACTGGGGGAGCGCTCGGCGCCGGCCAGGCGGGCGGCGTCGCGCAGGTCGGTGTCGATGATGCGGCGGAAGGCCGCGTGGTCCTGGGAGGCGTTGAAGTCCCCGGCCAGCACGGTCGGGGTCGTACGGTCCGCCGCGGCGAAGGCGCGCAGCCGGGCGAGTTCCCGGTGCCAGAGCGCGATCTGGCCGGGCAGCGGCGGCATGGGGTGCGCGAGCTGGAGACGTACGGCGTGCCCGCGCACGTCGGCGACCGCGCCCGGCATGCCCATCGTGCCGCGGACCCCGGCGGTGCCGCGCAGGGGGTAGCGGCTGAGGATCAGGGACCCCTCCGAACCGCCCGCCCGGACCGCCCGCCGGTACGGGTAGTCGCCGCCGACCTCCCGCTTCAGGGTCGCCTGGCAGGTGTACTCGCACTCCTCGACGAAGACGATGTCCGGCCGCTCGCGGCGGACGACGGGGACGAGGGCCGGGGCGCCGCGCCCGAACTGCACGTTCGAGGTCAGCACCCGCACCCTGGCCACGGCATGGCCGGTCGGCTCGGAGACCCTGCCGTACGGCTCGATGTACCAGGCCAGCAGCCCCAGCAGTGCCACGCCCCACACCGCACCCACCCACCAGCGTCCGCGCAGCGTGAGCGCCAGGCCCAGCCCGGTGGGCACGAGCAGCCACGGCAGGAAGGCGAGGAACTGCGGCACGGGCGTGATGCCGTCGCTGTCGGCCAGCCGGCACCCGACGACGACGCTCACCCCGGCGAACATCAGCCCGGCGCACCAGACCGTGAACCGTCCCCCCTGCTTGGTCACGACGACGAGCCTACGGGGTCGGCACGGACCCCGGGCCTCCTTCGCGCGGGATCAGACGCGCCCTGGGATCAGACGCGCACGCGTGGCGGCGGCTGCTCGGGGCGGGTCCGGGTGGTGGGAGGGGCGGACGCCCGGCGGCGGAACGGCAGGCGCGGGTGGCGGACGAGCCAGGTCAGGGCGGCCACCGTCAGACCGAGGGCGACCAGGATCCACGAGGCGGTGCGCAGGGTGGCCGTGAGGGCGTCGTAGACGGCACCGACGGCCGGCTGGGAGACGTCGGCGGGCAGGTCGGCGAGGGTCAGGTTGCGGCCGATGGCGACGGCGAGGGCGAGCAGCGCGCCGCCGAGGGCGGTGCCGAGCGCGGTGGCGGTCAGCGCACGGCGGCGGCGGACGGCCAGGGCGAGGCCCGCGACGGCGAACGCGACGGCCGCGATCGGCAGCCAGAAACCGGCGACTTCGAGCACGTGGAACCCCTTCCGCAGGCGGCCCAGTTGCTGGGCCGGAAGCAGGTCGACCTCGGTGTGCTGGACGGGGATGCGGTTCGCGAGCGGTACGTGGTCCTGGGCGAGCTGGGCCTTGACCTGGGCGGTGACGGGCGCGAGATCGACGGTGACCGGGCGTGTGCGCGGGTCGCGCTCGTCGCGCAGGGCCCGCAGGACGGCGTCGTGGGCGGCCCGGTTGCCCTCGTTCCACGCCGTGCGGAACGCCTCGGTCCGGGTGAACGAGCGGACCGCGTCGTGCACGTAGGGGGTGATGGTGCCGCGTCGCACCTGGGCGTCCAACGCGGGACCGATCTCCTGCACGATCCCGTCCCCGAGGGTGTCCGCGACCGCGTCGCGCACGTCCGGGTCGTCGGCGAGCGGCGCCATCGTGGTGACGTAGCGACCGGTGTCGGAGAGCCCGTACGCAGCCCAGGCCGACAGCGCGCCGAGCGGCACGAGCAGGCACGAGAGTGCGATGAGCACGGCCGACAGGCCGCTTCGCATACGTCGGGGCACGTTCTCAGCGAAGGCCGTCGCCCGCTCTTTGGCGAGCGGAGAGGCGGCATTCGGGTGACGGGAGGGTGGGCCGGCCGGTTCGGTCGACCGACGTGGGCCGATCGACGCGGGTCAACGGACGCGATGGCCCACGGCATCCTCGTGCGTGTAGAACCAGTAGAAGCAGAAGAGGCCCGCGACGATGGCGATCCCCAGGGCCAGTGCGGTCGTCGACAGGATCGCATGGCCGCTCTGGCTGTAGAGGAAGCCGAACGCCACGCCGATGAAGGCGAACCACAGGAGGGCGTGCTGCTCTCGCCGCAGCCGGGGGCCCAGGACGAGGACGCCGGCCAGGAGCGCCATGAACACGATCGTGGTCACGAAGCCGAACAGGACGTTCCAGCCCGTGATCGGTCCGCCGTGGCGCCGGTCGGCCGCGGCCCAGTAGCCGTACACGAGCCCCAGCGCGAGCGGTCCCGCCCACCGGCCGATGGTATGGGCCCGGCGGCTGAACAGGTTGGGTGGGCGGGTGGTGCGGGTGCTGATACCGGATACGGGTGCCGCGTGAGCCATGAGAGCGCTCCTCTCTCTCCTCGCCCCCGCCTACCAGAGCACACCGGGGAAGGGGCCCTGGCAAGTCGGTGGACCGGTTAACGTGCTGACGTACGCGACCGACTGGATCACGACACGGGGGGACGATGCCCGGAACCGTGCTGCTGCTCGCGGCCGCGCCCGTGGGCAGGGGACGTCTGGTGGACGCCGCGTCCGTGCTGCCGGTGCTGGCCGCCGTGGCGCCCTCCGTGCTGTCCGGCACGGACACCGCGACCGTGGTGGAGCTCGCCGACCCGCTGGAGCCGCAGGCCGTGCTCACCCGGCTGCGCGCGGCCGCGGCGGCGTCCGGCCCGCTGACGGTGTTCCTCGCCGGCCAGCTCCAGCTGGACCGCCGCCAGCGCCTGCCCCACCTGGCGCTCGCCCGCACCACACCGGCGACCGTCCGCTACACGGCCCTGCCCTGGCACTGGCTGCGCGAGGAACTCCGGCTGCGCCCGGACGGCACGACCACGGTCGTGGCCGATCTGCACGCGGACGCGGAGAGCTGGGAACTGCTGCGCGGGCGCCCCTTGGACTGCGGGCGCAACATCGCCCTGTACGGCCGGGTCGCACCGCCGCCGTCCCGGCGCACGGTGGCGGCACCGGCGTACATGAGGGCGGTGGCGACGATCCTGCGCAGCGGGCACCGGCCGGCACCGGCGGAGCTGCACGAGCAGGCGCTGTCGCGGCTGGCCGAGGAGGACGGCGGCCCCGGTCTCGTGCTGACCGCGCCCGGGTCGGCGCCGGCCGACCCGCACCCGGCCATCGCCGCCTGCGTGCAGGCCGGCCGGCACGGCGACGCCGACGCGCTCGCCGCCCGCTGGGAGCGGGCCGCCGCCCTCGCCCACGGAGCGTCCTCCGAGGACGCGCTGCACTGGGCCGAGGTCCGCGCCGACCTGGCGATGCTCGCGGGGGACGCCGCCCGCAGCTGCCGGGCCTGGCTGACCGTGGCCGCCACCCGCCTGGCCATGGGCCAGGCCGCCGACGCCGTGGAGGTCGAGACCGCCGTCGACCGCGCCCACCACCAGTGGGGGCTGATCCGCGATCCCGAACGGGCCCGCGAACTCGGTTCGCTGCTCGCGGAGGTGCGCGGCCGCGTGCCGGGCCGGCGGCAGGGCGCACTGGACCACGTGCGCCGCCAGCTGAGCCAGTTGCAGATACAGGGCGGCTGACACGGGGCCGACGCGGTGCCGACGCGGTGCCGACGCCGGGCCGGGGAGGTCCTGCGCAGGCCCGGTGCGGGTCCGGGGCAGGTCGAGTGCAGACCTGGTGCGGGTCCAGGGCGGATCCGGTGTGGGTCTGAGGCGGGTCCGGTGCAGGGTTGGGGCAGGTCCGGTGCAGGGCCGCTCCCGGTTCGCCGTGGCCGGTACGGGGCACGGTGTGGCTGAAACGCACCCTCCCGTGGAGTTGTGTCCTGGTGCCAGGATGGTGAGTCATGGCTGAGGGGGAAGGTGTGGCCGGCCGACGTGTCCGGGTCCGGCTGGACGGAAGTGAGAGCGGCAAGGACATCGGCGCGCTGAAGGCGTGGCTGGAGCGTGAGAAACCGCTGGATGATCTGGTCCGCGACGGGCGGCTGCGGATTGTCGAGCAGCCGCGTTCGGACGTGCGGACCGGGAGCATGGGCGCCGGCATGGAGATCCTGCTGGTCCTGCTCGGCGCTGGTGCCGAAGCCGCGTTCGACGAGCTGCTGGCGCAGACCAAGCGGGCGGTGGCGGCCTGGCTGGAGAACCGCCGCCGAGTGGAGTCCGGCGATTCACCCGAGCCCCACGTCGATCCGGTGCACCCCGACGAGGGGTAGCCCCGTGGACCGCTTCGACCCGCGGGGGCGGGTGAACCGGGCGCTGCTGGTCGGTGTGGGGGAGTACGAGCACACGAAACCGGACGACCCGGAGGGCGTGCCCGGCCACCTGCCCGCCGTCCGCCACAACCTGGAGCGGCTGGAGGCCGTGCTGCGCCGGGGCGGGATCTTCGGCGGGCCCGAGGAGACCGCAGAGCAGGAGGTCACCGGCGGACGGGAGGCCACCGGCGGGCAGGAGGAGATCACCGTCCTGCGCTCGCCGTCCCTGGACGAGTTCAGCGAGGCGCTGCGCACCGCCGCCCATGAGGCCGAGGGGCTCCTGCTGTGCTACTTCGCCGGGCACGGCGCCGTGCCGAGCGCGGGCGACGAGCTGTTCCTCCAGATGCGCAACGCGCGCGTGGTGGCCGGTGGCCAGGCCGTTTTCCCGGGCGCGGACGCGTTCACCGGGATGCTCACCGTGCTCGCCGGGAGCCAGGCCGAGCGGATCGTGGTGATCCTCGACTGCTGCTACGCGGGTAACGCCGCCACGGTGTGGAACGGCTTCGCCGACCGCCGGCAGCGGGTCCTGCTGCTGATGAGCGTGCAGGCCAATCGGCTCATCGACTCCGGCGACGGCACGAGAGCCACCCCGTTCACCGAAGAACTCGTACAACTCCTCGACGCAAATGGGGAGTTGTCTTTTCTGGACCTCTTCCCCCGGCTGCGCGGACAGATGGTCGAGACGGGCCGCAGGACTCCGCTCGGGGAGCAGTGGGAGCCGCAGTTCGCCGCTGAGCCGGGTACGGACGTGCTGCTGGCGGCGCGGGGCGGTGAGCCCCCACCGGGCCCGCGGCCCCCCGTACAGCCGCCGCGGACTGGCACCGGCGGCCTGGTCCGGCTCCTGACGGACCTGCTCGCCGCGGCGCGTACCCGGGCGCGCGCCGTGATCCGCTGGTTCCGTGGGCTGCGCGGCTGGGCCCGGGGCGTGGTGAGCGCGCTGCTGGTGCTCGCGCTCGCCGCACTCGGTGCCGGCGGCTACGAACTGGCCGGCCTCGGCGGCGGCCACCCCTGCGCGCCGCCGCTCGAACTGCGCCTGCTGACCGACCCCGACCTGGAGCCCACGGTCCGGGACGCCGCCGACGCGTACCTCACCTCGCGGGCCAACACCACCGCGCACGGCTGCCGCCGCAGCGGCATCACCGTCTACAGCGCGGGCGCGACCGCCGCGGTCACCGCGCTGCGCCGGCAGAACGACGCCTGGCAGGAACCCCTCGTGGAGGACACCAACCCGCAGCGGGACGTCGGACCGCAGCCGGACGTCTGGATCCCCGCCTCCGGCACCGACGCGGCCCGGGTCACCACCGACCGGACCACCCGCAGCTACGTCGAACTCCAGCCGGACGAGCAGCCGTTCGTGTACTCGCCGGTCGTGCTGGCCGTCCCGCAGAACCTCGCCGGGGCCGGACTGGACGAGCGCGTAGGGCTGTCGCTGTCCCGGCTGACGGAGCACCTGAAGCAGCAGGACGCGAACGCCGGAGTGCTGCGGCCCGACCCGGAGTTCACCGACTCCGCCCTGCTGGCGACCGTCGGCCTGTACGCCGGCACCGCCGACTCACGCGCCGCCGAGCAGGGCGTACGGCCCGCGGGACCGCCCTCCCCGACCGCCGCCGAGCTGCTGTGCGCGCTGCCCGCCGACCGCGCCGCGGACGGTCGCACCGCCGCGCTCGTCCCGGAGTTCCTGCTCAGGAGCGGGGTGGGCTGCGCGCGGACGACACGGGTGCCGCGGATCGCCGAGTACCCCGTTGACGTACCGGCGCTGACGCCCACCTTCGTGCGGGTCCGCTGGGAGGGCGGCGACCGGGACGCGGCGGCGCGGGACGACGCCGTCGACCGCTTCCGCACCTGGCTGACCGGAGAGGAGGGAATGGCCGCGTTCGCGGCCGCCGGCTTCCGGTCCGCGACGGGATCCGGCCACCGGCTGCTCGACGCGGACCACGTCGGCGTGGGCGTCCTGCGCGCCCCCAGCCCGCTCCCGGGCGCGGCCTGGCGCACGGCGATGGAATCGGCCCTCACGCGGTACCGCAGCGCCCACGGCGCCGGCCGGGTCCTCTACCTCCTCGACAGCTCCGGTTCGATGAACACGCGGTGGCCCGGGCCGAGCGGCGGCCCCGGCATCCTGAAGCAGTCCCTGGGCGGGCTCGGCGCCCAGGACGACTACGGGGTGTGGGCGGTCTACGGCCTCTCCGGCGACGGGCCCTACCAGCCGCTGCTCCCCTTCGGGCACCACCGCCGCGCCGACGCCGAGCACGTCATCGACACCGAGGCACAGGTGCGCGACGCCGAGGCCGACCCGCACGCGGCGCTGCTCGCCGCGCTGGACGACATGGCCGGCCGCGGCACCGACGACCAGCGGCCGCAGCTGATCGTCTACATCACCGACGACGAGGACAACAACCGGCTGACCGGCAGGAACCTGGACGAGGTGCTGGCCCGGGCACGGAAGACGAAGGTGCCGGTGGACATGGTGTCCCTGATCAGCGGCTCCTGCGCCCCGGACCGGCCGGACGCCCGGATCGCCGAGGCGAGCGGCGGCCGTTGCCTGGACGGCGGCGACGACCCCGGCAGGGGCCTGCGCGACGAGGTCGCTCGGGTGGGAACGGGGGACCACTGATGGCACGACTGGCACGACGACCGGCCGCGACACTCGCCCGCCTGCTGGTGCTGCCGCTGCTCGCGGCCACCGCCTGCACCGGGGGCAGGCCCGGAGACGGGCAGACGCCCGCCGCCGACGTGCCCGGCGACATCGTGGTGGCCAGCGGCCGGGACGTGACCGGCAAGAACGGCGTCCGCCAGCAGCTCATCGACGCCTGGAACCAGCGGCAGGAGCAGCAGAACTCCGGCTACCACGCCCGCCTGGTGGAACTGCCGGGCTCCGCCGACGAGCAGCGCAGCCAGTTGCTGGGCGCGCTCCAGTCCGGCAGCGCCCACTACGACGTGGTCAACCTGGACGTCACCTGGGTGCCGGAGTTCGCCGAGGCGGGCCTGGTCAGGCGGCTGTCCGACGGGGCCGTCGACCACGACGTCATCCCGTCCGTGGCCGGCACCGCCCGCTGGAAGGGCAAGGTGTACGCGGTGCCGTTCAACAGCGACGTCGGTCTGCTCTACTACCGGCGCGACTATCTGAGCCGGGCGGGCGTCCAGCGCACCGGCCCGGACGCGATCCGCACCTGGCGCGACCTGCTCGGCCTCGGCGACACCCTCGACGCGCACCCGCCCAAGGGGTACCAGAAGCTCTGGACCACGCAGCTGGCCGCCTACGAGGGCCGTACGGTCAACGCCGTGGAGGCGTTCGCCTCGGCGACCGACGACTTCGCGCTCACCGACGACTCCGGCCGCTACGACGGCAGTCCGCGGGAGCTGACCGACGGCATCGCGGAGCTGCGCAAGCGCACCGCCAAGCCGTACACCCTGGACAGCGCCGTCAGTTCCGACGAGGCGTCCTCGCTCAGTGACTTCGAGGACGGCCGCACCGCCTTCCTGCGGCAGTGGCCGTACGCCTACGGCGCGCTGCACCAGAGTTTCACCGAGCAGCAGCTGGGCGTGGCCCCGCTGCCCGGCCGGGCGGTGCTCGGCGGGCAGAACCTGGCGGTGACGATGTCCTCGCAGCGGGCCGGGAAGGCGGCCGAGCTGATCACGTACCTCACCAGCGCCCAGAGCGAACGCTGCCTGCTGGACGCCGGCTTCGCCGCGACCCGTACGTCGGCGTACACCGACGACGGCGTCCGCTGCGCGTCCTCGTCCGCGTCCGGCTCCGGCGGCTCGCCGTCGGCGTCGCCCACCGGCGAGAGCACCGACCACATGCCCCGCGACGCGGCCGGCCGGCCCGGCTACGCCCGCGGCATCCTGCTGCCCGCCCTCCAGCGAGCGGTCTCCCGCCCGCGCACCCCGCTCTACGGGGCGTTCACCCAGACCTTCATCGCTCAACTGGGTGCCCTGTTCACCGACGACCCGCCCAGTGACGCGGTGCTGGCCGGCCGGCTGGACGAGGCGCTGCGCCGAGCGCTGCCGGGCTGAGCGCGAACGCGGCAGACGGCGAAACGGACAGGCGCGAACGGGGCAGGCGCGAACGGGACAGAGGCGGTGCCGCGGCTCGCTAGCGGCTCTGCACGGCCTGCGAGGCGGGGACGGGATCGGCCGGGACCACCGGTCCGGCGTTGGCCGCCGCGATCAGGGCGGCCACGGCGATGACGGCCGCGCCGAATCCTCTGACGCAACGTGCGGAGAAGTGTCCTTGGCGCGCGACAGTGCGTCCGAGCACGGCAACCGACCTCGCAACGACAGTGATGGATTAAGCGTGTTTAACAGTCTCTCCAACGTAGGGGGTGGGAAGGCCGAACGAAAAGAGCGCCAGGGCGAGTTGGGGTTCGGTGGGCGGAAGGTCCGGTACTGAACTCCGGTCAGGCGGACAAGTCCCTCCGCAAGTCGGCTTACTGGCATGATGAACCGCATGGCGAAGCGGGACGACCCGGAGACCATCGGGCGCAGGGTGCAGCGGCTACGACGGGAACGGGGCCTGACCCAGCGGCAGCTGGCCGAGCCGGCGTACACCCCCGCGTACATCTCCACGCTCGAGGCGGGCCGGGTCCGGCCCTCCGACGAGGCGCTCCGGCACGTCGCCGAGCGGCTCGGGATCGCCTTCGACGAGCTCGCCACCGGGCGCCCCGCCCATCTCGCCACCGACCTGCGCCTGAGGCTGACCGAGGCCCGGCGCACGCTCGCCACCGGGGAGGCCGTGAAGGCGGCCGAGCAGTACACCCGGCTGCTGGCGGAGGCCGAGGAGCACGAACTCGTCGCCGTCCAGGCCGAGGCGCTGCTGGGGCTCGGCGAATGCGCCCTGGAGACCGGCGAACTGGAGAGCGGCCGACAGTTCTTCGAACGGTCCGAGCAGGCCCTCGCCGACGCGCCGCTGCCCGCCCGGGTCCCCGCGCTGCGCGGCCGTGCCGTCTCCCACTACCTGGCGGGCGAGCTGCGGTACGCCGTCTACCTGTTGGAGTCCACCCTCGACGAGCTCAACCGGGGCGGACTGCACGACCCGGACGCGCTGCTGCTGCTCTACGCCGGCGTCATCGGGCCGTACATGGACATGGGGGCGCACGCGCGGGCGGCCCAGGCGGCCGAGTTCGCGCTCGCGTTGGCCCCGCAGGCGGGCGATCCCGCGCTGGTGGCCCGGATGCACCGGTCGGTGGCCCGCACCCTGCTCGCCGAGGGCCGGATCGCCGAGGCCGACGCCTCGCTCGCCAAGGCCGCGGAGCTCTACCGCGCCCTCCAGCTGCGCACCGAACTCGCCAACTGCCACTGGATGCGCGGCTACGTCTGCGCCCAGAACGGCGAACTGGAGCGCGCCGAGGAGGAGTTGCGGTCCGCCCAGGCCATGCTGTCCGCCAAGCGGGCCGCGCTCTACACCAGCCAGGTCGTGGTCGAACTGGCCGACGTCCTGCACCGGCGCGGCAAGTCGGAGGAGGCGGCCGACCTGCTGCGGAACGTCCTGGGCGACCTCTCCCCCGAGCGGGGCGCCGTGCACGCCGCCGCCGCGCACCGGCTGCTCGGCATCATCGCCGAGGACGCCCGCGACACGGAGGCCGCCGAGGAGCACTACGTGCGGGCGCTGAGCCTGCTGGAGCGGGCGGGCGCGGCCGGCGACCTGGCCGACCTGTGCCGCCTCCTCGGGGATCTGCTGCGCCGCACCGGCCGCGTGGAGGCGGCCCTGGACGCCTACCGCACGGGCCTGGGGCACCGCACCGCGCCCGGCACCACGACCCTGGGCCCGGCCCCGGCGCAGCCGCCGCTGTGACGGCCGCGCGCCGCCGCGACGGCGGCCGGCTGCCCCCGCGCCCACGCCTTCGCCGAGAGCCGTACGGCACTCGACCTGGCCCACGAGGTGATCACCCACGGGAGGAGACTCGACCGCGACCAGTGCCCTGATCGGCTGGTGTCCTGACCGGCCGGGGTCAGGCCCGGGTCCGTGCCTCGCGCTGCACCGCTGTCAGGCGGTCCACACCGCGCTGGACCGCCAGAGCGGTGCCGTCCTTCGACGGGGTGCCTCCCAGGGCCCCGGTGGTGAGGACGATCGCGTCGTCGCCGACGCGTACCGTGGCGAGGTCCACGGTCAGGGTGGTGTAGGTGTCCTGCTCGTACGACTCGGCGGTGAGCGTGAGGCGCAGGCCCTGGCGGGCGTCGCCGACGTCCGGCAGGGCGAGGTCGGCGACCCGTACGTACAGGTCGTCGTAGTTCGTGCTCCTGGCGGTGAAGTCCGCGCAGGTCCGCGGCATGGTCCTGAGCCAGGCGAGGGTGCGGTCCACGGCCGCGGCGTGCAGCGCGAGCACCTGGTGGCGCAGTTGGGCCTCGTCGTAGCCGTCGTCGTAGGCGGCCACCGCGTGCGCGCCCGAGGGGGCGCCGAACGGCTCCTCGGTGTAGAGGGCGTCGAGGAGGCGCCCGCACTCGGACGTGTCGGCCTGCGCCTTGAGGATGCTGTCCCGCCAGGTCGCCGCGCCTCCGGTCGGCGCCCACGCCGTTCCGAGGTCCGCCTCGGTCAGCAACGCGGCCCGCGCCTGGTCCGGCGTGAGCGTGCCCGCGGGGTCGTGCGGACGGGTGTCCACCGGCGCGGGGACGTGGACGACCCGGCCGGACTGCCCGGCGGTGCAGGCGGCCTCGGTCAGCAGGGCGGCCGCGCAGAGCGCGAAGGCGGCCAGGACACGGGCCGGGGTACGGGACATGGATGCCTCCAGACGGACGGAACACACGCCGCGGACGTGGCGTCCGGGCGGCGGCGCTCCTTCCACGGCACCACCGGGCGGCCCCGCCCACCAGCGCGCCGGTCCGTCCGGGTGAGCACCGCCGGGGTGGGAACGAAGCTCCGGGCGGGGAAGTGGGGGGAAGTGGGGGGAAGCGGGGGAAGCGGGGGAAGCGGGGGAAGGGGACGGGCGCGCGGTACCGGACCGGGCACGTGACGATGGAACCGGCCCCGTACGACGGAACCCGTACGCCGACCTGTCCGACGGGACCCGTACGACGGAAGGAGCGCGCTGTGACCTCGCGGCCCACACCTGTGATCATCGACTGCGACACCGGCGTCGACGACGCGCTCGCCCTGCTGTTCGCCGTCCGCCACCCGGGCCTCGAGCTGCGCGCGGTCTCCTGCGTGGCCGGGAACACGGACGTGGACCAGGTGGTACGGAACACGCTGACCGTCCTGGAGCAGGCCCGTGCTCCCGCCGTCCCGGTCGCGCGGGGTGCCGAGCGGCCGCTGCTCGAACCGCTGCGCACCGCCCATCACGTGCACGGCAGGGACGGCATGGGCGACCTCGGCCTGCCCGCGCCGGCCCGCCGGCCCGTCGACGTGGACGCGGTGACGCTGCTCCACCACGAGATCGCGGCCTGCGACCGCCGGGTCACCCTGATCCCCACGGCGCCGCTGACGAACATCGCCCTGCTGCTGCGCACCCACCCCGGGGTCACCCGCGACATCGAGCGGATCGTGTTCATGGGCGGCGCGGTGGCCACCGGAAACGCCACGTCCGTCGCCGAGTTCAACGTCTGGCACGACCCGGAGGCCGCGGCGGTCCTGCTCACCGCGGGGGTGCCGATCACGATGTACGGGCTCGACGTGTTCCTGCGGGTGCTCGTGCCCGAGGCGGACGTACGGCGGCTGTGCCGGTCCGACGAGCCCGGCGCCCGGCTGGCCGGACGGCTGCTGGCCCACCCCGACCCGGCCACCGGCCACGACGTCCCGCACGGCGGCCTCGGCGACGCGGGCACGGTGTGCTCGGTCGTGGACCCGGAGGGGCTGACCACCCACCGGCTGCCGGTGGAGGTGAACCTCGCGCCGGGACCGGCCCGCGGGCAGACGGTCGTCGACCGCCGCCCGCGTCCGGGCGAGGCGGAACTGCACGGCGAGGCCCGCGAACAGGCCCTGGTGGACGTGGCGTTGGACATCGACGCCGAGCGGTACGTGCGGCTGTACCTGCACACCGTCGAGGGCGCCTCGGACGGATCCTGAGCCGAGCGTGGGTGCCGCCTCAGCCCGTCGCCGGGCCGGGGCTCGGGTCGCCGGGCAGGACCAGGGGGCTCGACGTGGCGTTCGGCGGGGGGGTGAGCACGACCTCGGGCTGTCCGCCGGAGGGGGGCGGCGGGGTCAGGTCCGACTGGGGCAGCTTGGGCGGGGTCGTCTGCAGGAAGAGCACCTGGTCGAAGTTGACCAGGCCGGTCTCCTCCAGGACCGTGATGTGGTCCAGGACGGTGGCGTTGGCCTGGTTGGCGAGCTCGCGGACCAGGCTGTTCTTGGTGGTGGAGCGGATCTTCGCGACGGTGTTGAAGATCGAACCGTGGGTCATGCGGAGGATGTTGGCCAGGTCGGAGTCGAACTGCTTGCCGTTGTCCGAGGCGAGCTGGGTGACGAAGCCCTGCTGCTGGGGGCTGGCGGCGTTCGGCAGCGTGATGTTGAGCATGGGCGCGATCCTGCGGCAGCTCGCGTCCAGTTGCGCGTGACCGTCGATCAGGTGCTCGCCCGCCGTGACGACCTCCTTGGTGGTCCCCTTCTTCACCGCCATCTCGCCGACCGGGTACTCCCACAGCCCGGCCGCGCGCACCTTGACCACGAAGTCCCGGTCGTCCTCCGTCAGCGGCCCCCACTGGGTCTGCGCGATGATCCGGGAGCCGTCGCTGGAGACCTTCTCGAGGCCGAGCATGCCCGGGTAGGCGAGCGCGACCAGGGTCAGGCCGAGGGCACCGCCCACGAAGAGAGTTCCCGTCGCGTTCCGCGAAAAGCGCACCGTGCCTCCTGCCCGGTCATGGTCCCGCCGCCGGCGGTTCGGACACCCACATGTACGGGCCGGGAAGCGCTGAGAACCTTTTGATTCGGTAAAGAACACTGAACGGAAGGTGAGGCTGGTCACGTTCGCGGCTGGTTCGGTCCCCGCGTCGGTCACGGCACTCAAGTCGCCCGGCTTGCAACAAGGTTGACACAATGTTGACCAGCTCTGGGGAGAGCCCTGGGGGAGGCCCGCCCTACATTCGGCCGCATGCCCCCACAACCCCGCGGTGTGCCGACCGCGCTCCCCGTCCTGCCCTACCGCAAGCCCACCAAAGGCCGTGACTACTGGGTGCTGGACGACGTCCTGCCCGACGCGGACGCCGTACGGCAGCGCTGCCTGGCCAAGGACGACTGGGTGAAGGGCTACCCGTACACCTCCCAGACCTGGCCCGGACTGCGGACCATGCCGGGCCTGGAGCCGTCCGAACTCGCCCGCGTCGAGCGGCTGGTGAAGAAGGCGACCGGGGCGAAGGAACTGTGGGTGCAGCAGGCGCCCGACGGCGGCACCCTCAACCACAACTGCGTCCAGGTGGTGGGCGCCGGCGAGAGCGAGCCGAGGCCGCACACCGACTCGCGGGCGCTGTGTCGGTACGCGGCCGTGCTCTACCTCAACCCCTCGGTGCCCAAGGACTGCGGGACCAGCTTCTACCGCCAGCGTCTGCCCGGCGGCCGGCTCGGCGGCAACGTGGTGCAGCCCCCGCACCACAACCTCGTCGAGGCCCTCGGTACGCGGTTCGTCGCGCCGGACGCCTTCGAGGAGGACGTCCGTGTGCCGCACAAGGCCAACCGGCTCCTCCTCTACCACGCCAACCTCGTCCACAGCGCGACCGATTACTGCGGGCAGAGCCTGGAGGACAAGCGCATGACCGCGGTCTTCTTCTGGATGGCCTGACCCGGCCGCACGGTCGTGTCACCCGAACGGCCCCGTGGCCGGGCCGCTTGGGCGGACGTCGGGCCCGGGGGTCGGGTGATACTCGCCGCATCGACCAGGAGGAGGACGAGATGACCGACACCCGTACCGTCGGCGTTCTGGGCACCGGGATCATGGGCGCCGCGATGGCCCGCAACCTGGCGAAGGCCGGACACACCGTCCGGGTGTGGAACCGCACCCGGGCCAAGGCCGAGCCCCTGGCCGCCGATGGCGCGCAGGTCGCCGAAACCCCCGCCGAGGCGGTGCGCGACGCCGACGTGGTCCTGACGATGCTCTACGACGGCGGGACGGTGCTGGAGGTCATGCGCGAGGCCGCACCCGCGCTGCGCCCGGGCACGGTCTGGGCGCAGTCGACCACGGTCGGCCTGGAGGCGGCCGGTGAGCTGGCCGCCCTCGCCCGCGAGCACGGCCTGGTCCTCTACGACGCCCCGGTGCTCGGTACCCGGCAGCCCGCCGAGGCGGGCCGGCTGACCGTGCTGGCGGCGGGGCCGGCCGAGAGCCGGGAGACGGTGACGCCGGTGTTCGAGGCGGTCGGCGCCCGCACGGTGTGGACCGGTGAGGACGCCGCGGCGGCCACCGCCACGCGGCTGAAGCTGGTGGCCAACAGCTGGGTCATCGCGGCCACCGCGGCGACCGGGGAGGCCCTGGCCCTGGCCAAGGGGCTCGGCGTGGACCCCCAGGGCTTCTTCGACCTCATCGCCGACGGACCGCTCGACATGGGCTACCTGCATGCCAAGGCCGGCGTCATCCTCGACGGCGCGTACCTGCCCCCGAGCTTCGCCGTGGCCACCGCGGAGAAGGACGCCCGCCTGATCGTCCAGGCCGGCGAGGCCCACGGCGTCCGCCTCGACGTGGCCGCCGCGAGCGCCGAACGCTTCGCCCGTGCCGCCGCGCGCGGCCATGCCGACGAGGACATGGCCGCGGCGTACTTCGCCAGCTTCGCCGACGACTCCGGCGGTCCCGGCGGTCCCGGCAAGTCGTAGCCGTTCCACCGCCTCTGCCCGCCCGTGTCCGCGCGGGCCGGACCGGTCAGCTGAGGCAGATCACCAGCAGGCAGAGGTGGGACGGCGACGTGGGCGTGTCCGTGGGGCTCGCCTGCGGGGGCTGCTGGGCGGTGCCGTCGGACGCGGTGGACCCGGCCCCCTGGGGCGCCGCCGGGGACGACGGGGAGGTGGCCGACTGACCCGAGCGGCCCGACTGGCCCGACGGAACCGACGGGGTCGACTGGGCCGCCTGGCTCGACGGGGCGGCGGAGGCGGAGCCGTCGGCCGCCGGTGCCGAGGCGTCCGGCAGCGGGGCGGTCCGCACCGTCCGCGCCGGCGCCACGTGCGCGCGGGAGGGCGCCGACGGGGCCTGCGCCGTACGGGGAGCGGCGGCGTCCGGGCGTACGTCCTGCGGCGTGGTGCCCTGCGGCGCCGACCACTGGTGCCGGGCACCGCCCGCGGACGGGGACCGTCCGGCGTCGGAGGGCGCCGAGGCCGGGTCGTCGTGCTGCGCCGGCCGGCTGTCACCCACGGTGCCCGTGTGCGGTGCCTCCGGTGCCGGGGCCGCCTGCGTGCGGTCGGTGGAGTGCCGGTCCATCGAGGCGACGGTCAGGCCTCCCCCGACGAGAGCGACGGCGGTCGCCACCAGCGCCCTGCGCTGGGTCTTCTTCCAGCGGGCCAGCTGACGGCGCCGAGCCGCCCGCCCCGGCCGCTGCCGCGGTGGCGGTGCGTCCGCGGGGAGGTCGGTGGTGCTGTCGCCGGGGACGCCGGCGGGTGCGACGTCCGGGGCGAGGCCCGCGGCCCCGCCCGCCGCGAGGCCGGTCGTGAGGGCCGTCGCGGAATCGGTCGCGGTATCGGTCGTGAAGGGCGCCGTGACGTCCGGTGCTATGTCCGGTGCGTACGCACCGCAACCGGGGCACACCAGGGCGCCGTTGAGGTGCCTACGGCACGTGGAGCAGTAGTCCATCCGGTCTTCCTGACTAGGCCTGCCGAGCGGCCAGTCACGCTAACAAGGCGCGCGAGGGACTGTGTGCAGCCTGTGTGACGCTCCTGCACGGATTCCCGGCACCCGGCCCGGGCGTGCCGCCGCTCGGATCCGGGCCGGTCGTCGGGCGGCCGGTCGGACACGCTCGGTCAGGCGCGGTCGGTCAGCTCGTCGGCGTACACCTGCGACAGCGGCTGAGGACCCACGTACTGCTGGCAGTTGCACTGCCCCGGCTCGAAGCGCAGCGGCTTCTTGTTCTCGTCCCAGGCCGTCGGCACCTCGACGCGCTCGTGGCACCGGCCGTTCTTGTCGTGCTTGGCCAGATGGTGGGTGCATCCACAGATCGGCTCCGGCGGCTTGTGCGCCGCCTCGACGGCCAGCCGCTCGGCCTTGGCCGCCTCCATCAGTTCGAGCTTGCGCTCGTGCCGGTTGCGCAGCGCGCCGCGGACGTTGTCGGCGAGCCAGGCGAAACCGCCCGTCCAGAAGACGATCAGTACCACCCAGATCCAGCTCATCGGCCCTCACCCTTCCCCCGCGGAGTCCATCGTGATTTTAGGAGGTATCCCAGGTCTTTGCGCCGGGCAGGGCCGGGCGGCCTCGCGGACCGGCGGTTGGTGGCGCGGACGCGGCGGCCGGCGGAGCGGGTGCGGGCCCGTCGGGGCACCCGCCGGTGCCGGGGTCCGCCGCCACCGGGCCAGTACCGCCGCCGGGCCGGGCAGCCATCTCGGGGCGCGGCCGTGGAAGAGCGCGAGGACGATCGCCGTGGCCACCGCGATCAGGTGCTCGCGGCCGGCCAGGTTCGGCTTGACCACCGACTCCAGCACCATCGAGCCGCCGGTGAGGAAGAACACGACCGGGGCGCGCCGCACCACGGACAGATAGGTGAACAGGCCCACCACGGCGGCGGACGGCCCGGTGTCGAGGACCCGGCCGGCCCCGGGCGGCAGCCCCAGCCCCCACCAGCCGGGCCCGACCGCGATCATCGCCCGCACGGTGAGGGTGCCGGCCAGGGTGGTCGCGTACGAGATGAACAGCGTGCGGCCCCTGCCCAGGGTGAGTTCGGCCAGCGCGAACGCGAGGAACAACTGGGTGATGCCGGCCCACACCGGCAGGTCGAGCGCCGGGACGTACAGCGACACCGGGGTGCGCAGCAGGGCCAGCCACAGCGGCAGATCGGCCTGGACGCCGCCGAGGACCCGTACCACCGCCTCCCCGGCCGGCCGCTGCGCCACCGCGTGGAAGAAGATCACGCCGAAGGCGGCCACGAAGGCCAGCACCAGTCCGGACAGCCCCCGGCGAGCCAGTCGCCGTACCGGGTCGACGACGATGCCGTGCCACTCGGCGCGCAGCGTCCGCACGGCGAACCGGGCGCATCGCGCGGCCACCTCACGCACCCGCACCGATGCGTCGTCCGCCCCCGTGCCGCCGTCCGGCGGCCGGCCGTTCCGCTCCCCGCGGCCCCGCCACTCGTCGTCCGCAGGTCCCCCCGGACCCGTCGAACCCGCTGGTCCCCCCGGCCGCCCCAGCCGCTCCCTCGTACCGCTGTACTGCTGCACCGCTGTCCGGCTCCTTAGCAGTTCCCCCCACCCCACCGTGCGCACAACCGTATGGACCGTAATCCAGCTCGCCGCGTTCCCACAGACGGCCTCACAGCGGGGGCAGCGGTGGCGGTGACGGCAGGGACGGCAGGGGCGACAGTGGCGGCAGGGGCCGCGTCGGGTTCAGGGCGGGATGGCGCAGGACGGAGTGCAGGGCGGCCACGGCGCCGCGCACCGCCGCGGTCTGCGGCCGCGGCACCGCCCGGACGTGGCTGCGCAGCCGCGCGGAGAGCCGGTAGGCGACCTCGGGCCGCAGGGCGCCGCCGCCGACGAGCAGGGGGCCGCGGTCGAGGGCGTCGGCGTATGCGGGCCGGGGGTCGTCGCGCAGCAGCCCGGTGACCATCGTGGTGACGGCGGTGACCAGTTCGGCGAGGGCGCCGGCGCGCACGTCGTCGGTGCCCATGGTGGCCCGGCGGGCCGCGGCCACCCGGCCGTCGGTGAGCAGGGCCACCTCGCTGAGCTGCGCGCCGACGTCGATGACGAGCAGCGCGCCGGACAGGTCGGCGCCGGCGCCCAGGGCGGCGGCCCGGACCCCGTCGATGGTCAGCACGGCCCGCGGCGGCAGTACCTGGAGGACGCCGACGGCGGCGGTGTGGGGCCGCGGCCCGCTCAGGACGGGGGCGGTCACGACGACGACGGGCCGGACGTCGTGCGGGACGCGGTCGGCCAGCAGCCGGGAGACGAGTCGGGTCGCGCCGGCCGGGTCGACGACGGTGCCGCGCCGCACGGGGCGGGCGGCGGCCGAGCCCTGGTGGGTGACGGTGGGCACGTCGAGGATGTCGCCCATGCCCTGAGCCCAGACCCGGGTCCGCGCACTGCCCAGATCGAGGGCGATGCCCGGACCGCGCCCGTGGACCGCCCCGGTGGGCCCGCGGCCTCCCGGGGCGGCGGTCGCCGTGCTGTCGCCGAGGATCACCGGTCGGCCTCCTTCACCTCGGGCAGGAAACGCGCGTGCCGGGCAGGAAACGCGCGTGCGCACCGCGTCGCACGGCGGCGCCGTCGGGCGCGGGGACCGGATCAGCCGGCGCGCTGCTGGCAGGGCACGCAGCAGCGCGCGTACGGCAGGATCTCCAGACGCTCCACCGGGATGGGCTTGGCGCAGTCCTCGCAGTCGCCGTAGGAGCCGTCGTCCAGCCGCGCGAAGGCTGCCTCGATGTCCTTCAGCGCCCGTTTCAGGGCGGTCTCCTGCGCGGTCAGGAGGTCGTCGGCCTCCTGACCGCCGTCCTCGCTCTCCTGGACGGCCCGCAGCTGGGCGAGGCGGGAGTTGCGCTCGTGTTCGAGGCGCTGCCGGGCATCGTGCGCGCTCAGGCGCTCGGCCGCGGAGGCACTGCTGGTGGTCTCCCACGACATCGGCGATACGGTCCCTTCGAACTGGCCCTTCTGGCAAAAGGAGCCGGTGACGAGGGGGCCGCGGTGACGTACGGCCCCCCTCCTGACCCTCCAGCGTGGCCGCGCGAGCACACCGCGGCCATCGGTCGCAGTACCCATTTCCGGTGGGCGGCGGGGTGCACCGCCGCCCACCAGCGGCCGCCTCAGACCCGGGCGGCCGGTGCGGACCGGCGGGCGGGACTGCCGCGCCGGGTGCCGCCCGGGGTGCGACCCGAGGTGCGACTGTGGCGGCGGTGCATCTCGATGGCCAACGGGGTGGCGGTGAACACCGAGGAGTAGGTGCCGACCACGAGACCGATGAGCAGCGCGAGCGCGAAGTCGGTCAGCGAGTCTCCGCCGAACACCGCCAGGGAGGCGAGGATCAGCAAGGCGCCCATGCCGGTGTTGATCGTCCGGGGCAGTGTCTGCTGGATCCCCAGGTTGGCGAGTTGCGGCAGCGGCATCTTGCGCTCGCGTCCGAGCAGCTCCCGGATCCGGTCGAACAGGACGACCGAGTCGTTGACCGAGTAGCCGATGACGGTGAGCAGCGATGCCAGGAACACGCCGTCGATGGGTTTGCCGAGCCAGGCGAAGACGCCGACGAGGATGACGACGTCGTGCGCGAGTGCGGTCACCGCGGCGGTGCCCCACAGCCAGCGGAAGCGGGCGGCGAGGTACAGCAGCTGGGCGCCCAGGGCCACGGCGAGGGCGATGAGCGCGTTGCGGCGCAGTTCCTCGCCCAGGCTGGGGCCGATCTGCTCGTCGCGGACCTTCTCCGTCTCGCCGCCGAGGGAGCTGACGGTGTCGGTGACCTTGGCCGCCTCGGCGTCGGTCAGGTCCTCGGTGCGCACGGTCAGGCCGTTGTCGTTGGAGGACTGCACGAGCGCGCCGGGGAAGCCCGCGTCGGCGAGGGCGCTGCGGGCCCGGTCGGGGTTCACGGCGGTCGCGGTGGTGTACTCGATCAGCCGGCCGCCGGTGAACTCCAGGCCGAAGTTGAGGCCCCGGGCCACGATGCCCGACCCGGCGAGCACGAGCACGACCGCGGCGGTGGCCAGCCAGCGGCGCGGGTGGCGCATCAGCTGCGGGTCGCGGCGCACGACGAGGTTGCGGATCCAGCCGGTGTTCGCGAGGCCGGTCAGCAGGGGACGGCGGCGCATCGACGCGCGGGACACCGCGAACTCGGCGAGCACCCGGGTGACCACCAGGGCGCTGAACATGGAGGCGAGGACTCCGAGGGCGAGGGTGACGGCGAAGCCGCGCACCGGCCCGGTGGACAGGAAGAACAGCAGCCCGGCCGCGATCAGCGTGGTGATGTTGGAGTCGGCGATCGCGCTGAAGGCGTTGCGGAATCCGGCGGTCAGGGCCGAGCGCGGACTCGGCCGGTGCATGCCGGCGTACTCCTCACGCGCTCGTTCGAAGACGAGCACGTTGGCGTCCACGGCCATGCCGATCGCCAGGACGAAACCGGCCAGGCCCGGCAGGGTCAGGGTCGCGCCGAGGGCGGCCAGGGCGGCGTAGGAGAGCACTCCGTAGCAGAGCAGGGCCAGGGCCGCGAGGAAGCCCGTGAGGCGGTAGACGGTGATGATGAACAGGATCGTCAGGGCGGTGCCGATCACCGCGGCCCAGGCGGTCGCTTTGATGGCGCTGGCGCCGAGGGTGGGGCCGATGGTGTGCTGCTCGACCGTCTCGACCGGCACGGGCAGGGCGCCGCCGTTGATGAGCAGCGCCAGATCGCGGGCCTCGGCGTCGTCGAAGGAGCCGGTGATCTGCGTGGAGCCGTCGGCGATGCCCGTGCCGCAGGCGACGGACGGGGAGACCTGCGGCGAGGAGATGATCCGGTCGTCGAGCACGATGGCCACCCGGCGCGCGGGGTCGCCGACCTGGCGGCAGGCGGCCTCACTGGTCAGCTTGGCCCACGCGGCCCGGCCCGCCTTGTCGAAGTCGACGGTGACGGTCCAGCCGGCGCCCGTCTCCTGGTCGAAGAGGGCCTGGGCGCCCTTGACGTCCTTGCCGGTCATGGCGCTGTCCTGAAGGCGCAGCCGCTGCCCCGACTCGTCGGGCAGGACGAGCTCCTTCGGCTTCCCGGGTTCCGTCTGCCCGGATTCCGGCTTCCCGGGTTCCGTCGACTTCTCGGGTTCCTTCGAGGCGTCGGGCGCGGACTGGGCGGGGTCCTCGGTGGCGTCGACGACGCCGGTCACCGGGTGGAAGGTCAGCTGGGCGGTACGGCCGAGCACGTCGGCCGCCTTCTTGGGGTCCTGCACGCCGGGCAGCTCGACGATGATCCGGTTGCTGCCGGAGCGGACGAGGGACGGTTCGGAGACGCCGAGTCCGTCGACCCGGCCGCGCAGCACTTCCACGGCGCGGTCGGTGGCCTCGCGGTCGGCCTTGGCAGTCGGGGTGGAGCGGGTCTCCAGGACGATCTGGGTGCCGCCGCGCAGGTCGAGTCCGAGGCGGACCGGAACGGTGGTGGCGATGTACACGGACAGGGCGATCACGGCGAGGGCGAACAGCGCTCTCACTCGGGAGGTTCGGTTCGTGCGTTTCGTGGGTTTCGTGCGTTTCAACGGGGCCTCCGGCAGGCACGCCGCGACTGCGGCCGACGCGGTCACGGCGGTCGAGGGGCGAACGGGGGACGTCAGATGCCGAAGGCCCGCGGCGGCGCCCGGCCGCCGTCCTGCACCACGTGCACCGTGCGGGCGGCCACGGTCACCGGGACCGGTCGCGTCCGCCCGGGTACGGGGAGGGGGACGTCCGTGACGTCCCCGGTGGTGGCGAACTGCCCGTGCGCGACGGGCCGGTCCCCGTGGAACTCCTGCCGGGTGCCGTCCTGCGCGGAGCAGACGACCGTGCACCCCTGCCCGGCATGCGGCGCGTCCGCAGGACGCCGCGCGGCGCCGGGGGCGCCGGTACCGGGAGCGGAGCCGGGCACCCGGGTCTTTCCGTGCTCTTCGTGCTCTCCGGCCGCTCCGGTGCCGGCGGGCGCGAGGGCCGCCGCGGATACCGGCGTAGGCGTGGTGGGTGCGGGCAGTGGCGGGGGGCTGCCGGTGGTGAAGACCGCCAGGAGGGTGAGCAGGACGGCCGTCACGAAGGCCGGCACACGGGAGGCGGAGACGGTGCTCGACGCTCGGTGCATGCACCGTCCCCTTTCCTGGTGGCACTCGTGGCGGACGCTGTCGTACCCGGGATCCCGGCCGGGGAGTGGGCAGCCGGGACCCCGGGGGGTCGTGGGGCGGGCGGTCAGGGTTCGATCAGGCCCGCCCGGATGGCGTAGCGGGTGAGCTCCAGGCGGTCGCGCAGACCGAGCTTCTGCAGCAGGTTGGCGCGGTGCCGCTGGACGGTCTTGATGCTGATGAAGAGGATCTCGCCGATCTCCTTCGAGGAGTGCCCCTCCGCCACCAGCTTCAGGACCTCCTCCTCGCGGGGCGTCAGGACCTGGTCCGGGGTCTCCTCGCCGTGGCGGACCCGGTCGAGGTAGTTGCGGATGAGCGCGGTCACCGCGCCCGGGTACAGGAACGGCTCGTCCCGCATCGCCGCCCGGCACGCGGCGACCAGGTCCTGGTCGGCGACGGACTTCAGCACGTACCCGCTGGCACCGGCCTTGAGCGCCTGGAAGAAGTACTGCTCGTTGTCGTGCATGGTGAGCATCAGGATCCGCAGGTCCGGCTTGAGCGCGACCAGCTCGCGGGTGGCCTGGAGCCCGGTCAGCCGGGGCATCGCGATGTCCAGCACGGCGAGGTCGATGTCGTGCGTGCGGGCCATCTCGATGGCCTCCGCGCCGTCACCGGCCTCGGCGACCACCTCCAGGTCCGGTTCCTGGTCGAGGATGAGCCGCACCCCCCGGCGCACCAGCGCGTGGTCGTCGGCGAGCAGGATGCGGATCGTGGTCGGGTCGGACATGATCAGGTCTGCTTCCTGGGGACGACGGGCGCGGTCAGCCGGACCTCGGTTCCGGCCGCGGGGGCGGGGGCGATGTCGAGTCCGGCCCCGATGAGCAGGGCCCGCTCGCGCATGCCGCGTATACCGGCGCCTTCGCACGCGGCCTTGATGCCGCGGCCGTCGTCGGTGATGGCCAGCACCACGGCGTCGTCGGTGCGCCGCAGGCTGACCTCGATCCGTTCGGCGTCCGCGTGCCGGGCCACGTTGGTCAGGCTCTCCTGGGCGACACGGTAGAGGACCAGCTCGGTCTCCGGTTCCAGGGCGGGCAGGTCGGCGTCGAAGCGGCGCACCACCTGAAGCCCGGTGTGGGTGGCGAAGTCGTGGGTCAGCGAGGTCAGCGCGGCGACCAGACCGAGGTCGTCCAGGACGCCGGGCCGCAGCCGCCGCACCAGCCGGCGGACCTCGTCCAGGCTCGACCGGGTGATCTCCTGCGCCTGGTGCAGTTCGTCGCGCAGCGGCGGGGCCGCCTCGTCCGCGGCCCGCTTGAGCGCGAGCAGGATCGCGGTCATGCTCTGGCCCACCTCGTCGTGCAGCTCCTGCGCGATACGGCGCCGCTCGGCCTCCTGGGCGAGCAGGACCCGGGCACTGCTCGTCGCGCGCTCGTTCTCCAGCCGGTCGAGCATGGCGTTGAACGTGCGGATCAGCTCGGCGACCTCACCGCCGCCCTGTTCGGGCAGCCGCTGGCCGGGGCGCAGCAGGTCGACGGTGGTCATCAGCTTCGTCACCCGGCCCAGCGGGGCCAGCCCGAAGCGCAGCAGGGCGGCGTTGGCGACCAGCATGACGGCCAGGCCGCCCACCAGGATGACGGCCTCGGTCAGCACGACCGGCACCGAGACGGTCACCGGGGCCCACAGCAGCAGGGCGGTGGCCGAGCCCAGCACCACCGCGTTGAGCCCGAAGATCCGCCAGAACAGGGACACCGGGGTCAAGCCTCCTTCCGTGATGCGGTCTGCCTCTACTGTCGGGCATCGCGCATCCTGGACGAGCCGCGGCCCCTGGTCCCGACCGGGCCTGCCGCCAGTCTGCCGTTCGCCGGCCGCCGGGAGCGATGGGGCACGCTCCCCATTTCGCCGGGTGCGACCTACCCATGCCCCGGTCGAGTGGATCCCCCGATCGGCCGCAAATGGGCTCTGGACCCGATGGGAAACCGCGGCGGGTTCGACCAGGGTTGAGCTGTGACCGACCCCCGTCCCCCGTTGCAGAAAGAAGGGCACTGAAAATGTCGCTCGACGCCGCCCGGACCGAACCCCGTGAGCGCCTGTCTGCTCAGGAGGCCCGCCGGCGCCTTGAACACGCCCGCGAGACCCGGATGGTCCAGCTGGAAGCCCTCGGCGAGACCGGGCAGACGGCGGACGACCACCTGATGTCCTCCCAGCGTGAGGCCATCCAGGGGGTGCTCAAGGAGATCGACGAGGCGTTCGCCCGGATCGAGGACGGCACCTACGGGACCTGCCTGGGCTGTGGCAAGCCGGTTCCCGCGGAGCGCCTGGAGATCCTGCCGTACACGGGTCACTGCGTCGGCTGCCGGCGCCGCAGCGCCTGACCGCCGCCCGCCCGTCCGCCCTGCCTTCGTCTTCCGCCCTGCCCGAGGGGTGAAATGGTGAACCACCAGATCATCGACGACCGCGACACGTCCCTGACGGTCGAGGACCTCGCCGTGCTCCGCGCGAACCTCGACGAGCAGCGGCTGTTCCGTCAGGAGCAGCTGGAGCAGATCTCGGCCGCCGCGACGTCCCGCGCGGACGCCCTGCTCCAGCGGCAGGCCTCGCAGGTGGAGGTCCGCGTCAAGCTCGCGGCCTCCGCCCGCATGGTCCTCGCCGACGTCGAGGCGGCCCTGGAGCGTATGGACGACGGCAGCTACGGCGTCTGCCACCTGTGCCGGAGTCCCATCGCACGGGAACGGCTGGAGATCGTGCCGCAGGCCCGCTACTGCGCGCGCTGCCAGCAGGTCAGGGAGGCCGGGCGGTGAGCGTGACCCAGCGTTCGCGTGCGGCCGCGGCCGCCCGGCACCGGTCGTGGCCGCTGGGGCGGCAGGGCTGGGGCGTCGCCCTCGACATGGGCAGCGCCCGTACCCGCGCCTGGGTCGCCGGGCGGGGTCTCGTCCTGGACGTTCCCACGGTGACGTTCCCCGGCTCCGGGGCGGTGTATCCGATCCAGCGCGGCACGATCATCGACACCGCGGGCACGGCCCGGATGCTCGACCGCCTGCTCGGCAACCGCCTGCCCCGCTTCACCCGCCCCCTGGTCGTCCTCACCGCCCCCGTACTGGACGGGGTGGCCTTCCGGAACGAGGCCCGTACGGCGGTGGAGGTGCTGCGGCCGCGCGGGGTGCTGACCGTTCCCAGCGCGCGGGCCGTCGCCCTGGCCGCGGGCGCGGACCTGTCCCGCCCGCTGCTCGTGGTGGACATCGGCGCGCATCTGACCGAGGTGGTGCTGTTGTCGGAGGGCGCCGTCGTCGACGCGCGCCGCACCGCGCTGGGCACCAGCGACCTCGACTCCGCCTCGCCGGTGCAGATCTGCGAGGCGGTGGCCACGATGGTGACCGCGATGCTGCGCCAGGACCGTACGTCGCTCACCGTGGACGCGCTGCGCCGGGGCGCGCTGCTGGCCGGCGGGGGCGCCCTGCGCCCGGAGATCACCTACCACCTCACGGGCAGACTGCACGCGCCCCTCAAGGCCGTGGCGGCGCCGCACACCGCCGCCGTCCGCGGTGCCGCCACCCTGCTGCGCGACGCGCACGACCACCCCGACGGCCCGGCGGGCGAGTCCTTCGAGCCGCCCGCCTTCTAGACCAGCCCCCGTCCCCACCGCACCAGCGCCACGGATCCCACGAAGCCCACCAGGTCCGCGGGCCCACTGGGCCCACGAGGACACGGGCCCACGGGCCTACGAGGGCCAGGGCCCACGAGGCCCACGAGGACACGGAAGGAGGGCCGCAGCATGGCCGGCGGCATCCCTCGGGCACAGCCGCCCCCCGAAGGACTGTTCCCCGACGAACCGCTCCCCGACGAACTCCCCAGCCGCGTGCTCTGGCGCCTGCGGCGCAACCCGCTGCGCCGCCCGAGCGACCTGCTCCAGGCCTGGATCGGCCTCGGCGTCCTGCTGGCGGTACTGGCCGCCACGCCCGTGGCGGTGTTCCTCGTCGGCGACACCGCCCTGCGCCACTACGAGCGGGCGGCCGAGCACCAGGACAGGACGCGGCGCCAGACCACCGCGGTCCTCCTGCACGACGCACCCCGCCATCCCGAACCGGGCTCCGCGGAGGAGAGGAACACCCGCTACCCGGTACCGGTCCGCTTCACCGACCCGGGCGGGCTCGCCCGCACCGCCAGGACCCATGTCGAGCCCGGTCTGCCCGCGGGCAGCTCCGTCGACGTATGGGCCGACACCGACGGGCGGCTCACCGAGCCGCCCCTGACCAGCGCTCAGGTCCGCGGCCACAGCACGGGCTGGGCGGCCCTCGCCGCCCTGACCGTCCCGGTCGCCGGCGCCGGGGCGTACGGCGCCGCCTGCCTGCTGCTCCGCCGCCGCAACCTGGCCGCCTGGGACAGCGCCTGGGCCCGCACGGCCCCCCGCTGGACGCCCTCCTCGTGATCTCCTCGCGGTCCCGTGGCGCCGACGGGTGCGGACCGCGCCGCCCTGTACCCGGTACGGCCCGTGAAGGCGGAGGCACGTTCCGGCCCCGGACTCCCGATCTTGACGCTGCACTGTCAGATCACCGGCATGGAAGCCCCATCGAACGCTGCCGGAAACCGGCAATGTGCGCGGCGGACCTGATCGGGCATCATGTCGCCAGGGGAGCACCGCGGACGGTTCCGGTGCCGGGCACCGGCAGATGTCCGGTTCCGGAACCGGCAGGGGGAAGTACCGCCGCCCGGTGTGCCGCAGGGGGAAGAGGGGGCTCGACGATGTTGCGGCGCATCCGCCGCCCGCTGCCCGGCGCCTGAGCCGCCGGGACACGGCGGGGGGCCGGACCCGGCCACCCGCTCTCTCCTTTACTCACCGTTCCTTACCGTCAAGGACGTATGCCATGGAACTCATCGGCGCACTCGTCGCGGCCTGCCTGCTCGTCGTGGTCCTCGTGCTGTTCTTCTTCTCCCGGCTGTTCCGGAAGGTGGAGCAGGGCAAGGCCCTGATCGTCTCCAAGATGCGCAAGGTCGACGTGACCTTCACCGGCCAGGTCGTCCTGCCGGTGCTGCACAAGGCCGAGGTCATGGACATCTCGGTGAAGGCCATCGAGATCACCCGCACCGGCCGCGAGGGACTCATCTGCCGGGACAACATCCGCGCCGACATCCGCATCACGTTCTTCGTGCGGGTCAACAAGACCGTCGAGGACGTCGTCAGGGTCGCCCAGGCCGTCGGGACCACCCGCGCCAGTGACCGGGACACGTTGCAGGAGCTGTTCCACGCCAAGTTCTCCGAGGCGCTGAAGACCGTCGGCAAGCAGATGGACTTCACCGACCTCTACACCAAGCGCGAGGAACTGCGGTTCCAGATCATCGAGGTCATCGGTGTCGACCTGAACGGCTACCACCTCGAGGACGCGGCGATCGACTACCTGGAGCAGACGCCGCTGACCCAGCTCGACCCGGGCAACGTCCTCGACGCCCAGGGCATCCGGAAGATCACCGAGCTGACGGCCGTGGAGCACGTGCGCACCAACGAGGCGCAGCGCACCGAACAGAAGGAGATCACCCGGCAGAACGTCGACGCGCGCGAGGCCATCCTGGAGCTGGAGCGCCGTCAGGCCGACGCCGAGATCAAGCAGAAGCGGGAGATCGAGACCTCCCGCGCCCGCGAGGAGGCCGAGACCGCCCGCGTGATGGAGGAGGAGCGGCTGCGCGCGCAGAGCGCCTTCCTGCGCACCGAGGAGGAGCTGGGCGTCCAGCGCGAGAACCAGGCCCGTGAGGTCGCGGTCGCCGCGAAGAACCGCGAGCGGGTCATCGCCATCGAGAACGAGCGCATCGAGAAGGACCGCCTCCTGGAGGTCATCGCCCGGGAGCGGGAGACCCAGCTCACCCGGATCTCCGCCGACAAGGAGGTCGAGGCGGAGAAGCGGGAGATCGCCGAGGTCGTCCGCGAGCGGGTCGCGGTGGACCGTACGGTCGCCGAGCAGGAGGAGTCCATCAAGAAGCTGCGCGCCGTGGAGGAGGCGGAGCGCGAGCGCCAGGCCGTGATCATCGCCGCCGAGGCGGAGGCGCAGGAGAAGCTGGTCAAGGACATCAAGGCCGCCGAGGCAGCCGAGCAGGCCGCCACCCACCGCGCGGCCGAGGAACTGACGCTGGCCGAGGCCCGGTTGAAGACCGCCGACCTCGACGCCCGCGCCAAGCTGCGCATGGCGGAGGCCGTCAAGGCCGAGGCCGCCGCGGAGGGGCTGGCCGCCGTCCAGGTCCGCGAGCAGGAGGCCGAGGTCATCGAGAAGGCCGGCCGCGCCGAGGCCGAGGCGCTGCAGGCCCGGCTGCGTGCGGAGGCCGAGGGCGCTCAGGCCAAGGCGCTGGCCGAGGCCCAGGGCACCGAGGCGCTGCTGCGCGCGGAGGCCGAGGGCGCCCAGGCCAAGGCGCTGGCCGAGGCCGCCGCGATCGGCGAGAAGCTGAAGGCCGAGGCGGCGGGCCTGACCGAGAAGGCGGCCGCGATGGCCGCCCTGGACGAGGCCTCCCGCGAGCACGAGGAGTACCGGCTGCGGCTCCAAGCGGAGAAGGAGATCCGGCTGGCCGGCCTGGAGGCGCAGCGGCAGGTCGCCGAGGCGCAGGCCACGGTCCTCGCGACCGGCCTGGAGCACGCCGACATCGACATCGTCGGCGGTGAGTCGGTCTTCTTCGACCGCCTGATGAGCGCGATCTCGTTCGGCAAGGGCGTCGACGGGTTCGTGGAGAACTCCCGTACCGCGCAGGCCCTGGCCGCGCCCTGGCTGGACGGCTCGTCGAGCTTCACCGACGACCTCGGCCGGATCTTCGGCCAGTTGGGCTCGGCCGACGTCAAGAACCTGACGGTCTCGGCGCTGCTGATGAAGATGATGCAGTCGGGCGGTACGAACGCCGGTCAGCTCCAGCAACTCCTCGACCGCGCGGGTGAGCTGGGCATCGCCGACACCCCGCTCACCGCCCTCAACGGCACCGCCCGGGTCTGACGACCCGCGGGACAGGCCCCAAGCCGCAGCCAGAGGACGGCGGTTGGGGGCCGGTCCCGCGGACCACGCCGACAGCGGCGGGGCCGAAAGCCCCGCCGGCGGGGCCCGGCCCGATCCACCGGACCGGCCGGGCCCCGGGCCCGCACCTCTTCGTGAAGGGACGCACCACCCATGGCCACCGCCCTGGAGACGGGTTCGTACGACTCCGTGGACACCGGAACGTACGAGGTGCTGCGCGACCGGCTGACCGCGCAGGCCGCCGAGCTCGCCCGCGGTGCCGAGCGACTCAACGCCCGACGGGCCGAGGAGTTCGGCGCCACGCGCCTGGACCTCACCGGCACCGGCCGGCTGCGCACCGAGCACCCCAGCGTGCCGTGCGACGTCGTGGCCGTCGGCGACCGCCTGCTGTTCGGTTACCACAGCAACCGGACCGAGCCCGAGGTCGGCGACGTCCTCGCACTGTACGACCGGGAGGTGAACCGGCTGCCCGAGGACGCGGTGCCCGGACTCCTCGACGACCCCGCCTTCGTGCGGGAGTTCGGGGCCCTGCACCGCTACTACCGGCAGGCCCGGCTGCTGAGCCTGCGCCGCGTGGAGGGCCGGCTCCTCGCCGTCTTCCGGACCGGCGAGAAGGCCGGCGACATCCGGGTACTGCGCTGGACGATCACGTCCGACGGCCGGGCCGAGTTCCTGGACGGGCGCGGCGAACGCGACCATGTGCCGCCGCCCTCCCACGACTTCGAGTGGACGGCGACCGGCCGCGAGGACCAAGTGCCGGGCCGCCACCCGCACGTCTCCGTGCGCGGCGAGATCTTTGTGTCCACCGTCGGCGGACACCTCACCGTCAAGACGGAGGACGACACCGAGACCGGCGAGGGCATCCACAGTGAGCCGGTCGACGAGCCGCTCCAGGCCCTCGCCGACGCCGACATCGCCTACGCGAGCGTGGGCCCGCTGATCCTGCTGCGGATCCGTCCCTACAAGGAACAGGCCCACCGCCACCTCGTCTTCCACCCCCTCACCAGGACCGTGGTCCGCCTCGACGGCATCGGGCAGGCCTGCCGCCGCCTGCCCGACGACCAGGGCATCGTGTTCCCCGGGGGCTACTGCCTGGCCACCGGCGCCCACAAGACCTACGAACTGGACAGCTCAGGGCTTGAGTTCGAGCGCGAGGTGCGTTCCCCCTACGGCGAGGACGTGCTGTACGCCTTCCACGCGCCGGACGGGGGACGCAGCCTGCTGCTGTCGTACAACACCATCCGCGAGGAGGTCGCCACCCCGCTGTCCTGCCACGGCTGGGCGCTGTTCGACGACGGCACGCTGACGGCGCTGCGCACGGACCCCTCGGCCGGACCCGACGAGCCGGGCCGCGTGCACCCCCTCCAGCTGTGGAGCTCCCCCTACGTCTCCGACACCCACGCCGGCACCACGGGCACCGGGCCCCTCGGGCGGATCGGCAACGCCGACCTCGTACGCGGCATCTCCGACTGCCTGTCCATCGGCCGCGCCGTCGCCGAGACCACGCCGACCGTCGAGGTGTACGAGGCACTGGCCGCCGCCTGCGTCCGCGCCCTCGACACCCACCACTGGCTGGGCGAGGAGGAACTGGGGGACCTGCGCACCCCGCTGGACGCCGTACGGGCCACCGCCGAGCAGGTGCTGGAGGAGTTCCGCACCGTCCAGACCCTGACCCGGCAGGCCGCCGACGCGCTCGAGGCGGTCGCGGGCCGGCTCGCCGCGGTGGTGCGCCGGCTGCGCGGCGAGGCACCGCGCGGCGCCGCCGCCTGGGTCGGCGGCCTGAGCGAACTGAGGCAGGCCCAGGGCCACCTGCTGACCCTGAAGGAGATGCGGTACGCCGACACCGCCCGCATCGACGAACTCGCCGCCGAGGCAGAGGCCGACCTCGCCACCTTCGGGCAGCGGGCGGTCGCCTTCCTGGCCCGCGAGGACGCCTTCGCCGACCACCACGAGGAAGTCGAACGCCTCGCCGCCGAGGCCGAGTCGATCGGCAGCGTCGCCGAGGCGGCACCGGTCGCCGACCGGCTCGACGACCTCGCCGGCACGCTGCGCACGGTCACCGAGGTCGTCGCCGGCCTCGACATCGGCGACGCCACCGTGCGCACCTCCGTCCTGGAACGCATCGCCGAGGTGCTGGGCGGCGTCAACCGCGCCCGCGCCCTGCTCGACGCCCGCCGCCGTGAACTGCGCGACCAGGAGGGCCGCGCCGAGTTCGCGGCCGAGTTCGCGCTGCTCGGCCAGGCCGTCACCGGCGCGCTCGCGGCCGCGGACGATCCGGACGCCTGCGACGAGCAACTCGCGTCCATGCTGGTGCGGCTGGAGAACCTGGAGTCCCGCTTCGCGGAGTTCGACGACTTCCTCGGCGAGCTGGCCGACAAGCGCACCGAGATCTACGAGGCCTTCTCCGGCCGCAGGCAGGGCCTCCTGGACGCCCGCGCCCGCCGCGCCGAACAGCTCGCCGCCTCGGCGAGCCGGGTGCTGGAGACGATCGCCCGGCGCGCGGCCACCCTCGCCGACACCGACGCCGTCAGCACGTTCTTCGCCTCCGACCCGCTGGTCGCCAAGACCCGCCGCACCGCCGAGGAACTGCGTGAACTCGGCGACCCGGTACGGGCCGAGGAGCTGGACGGCCGGCTGAAGTCCGCCCGCCAGGAGGCGGCCCGCGCGCTGCGCGACCGCACCGACCTGTACGCCGACGGCGGCCGTACCCTCCGCCTGGGCACCCACCGCTTCGCCGTCACCACCCGGCCGCTCGACCTCACCCTGGTCCCGCACGGCGACGGCCTCGCCTTCGCCCTGTCCGGCACCGACTACCGCGCCCCGGTCACCGACCCGGACTTCGCGGACACCCGCCCGTACTGGGACCGGCGGCTGCCGTCCGAGTCGCCCGAGGTCTACCGCGCCGAACACCTCGCCTCCCGGCTGCTGCGCGAGCACGGCGCGGCCACCCTGGGGGAGGCCGACCTGCCGGCCCTGGTGCGTCGGGCCGCGGAGGAGGCGTACGACGAGGGCTACGAGCGCGGCGTCCACGACCACGACGCGACGGCGATCCTCACCGCCCTGCTCCCCCTGTACGAGCAGGCCGGCCCGCTGCGCCACGAACCCGCCGCGCGGGCCGCCGCCCAGCTGTTCTGGGCGCACGGCACCACCGCCGAGGCCCGCACGGCCTGGTCCCGCCGAGCGGCCTCCCTGGCCCGCGCCCGCGCCACCTTCGGCCCGTCCCCCGCCATCGGCGAACTCATCACGGAACTCGCGACGTCCCTGGAAACCTGGCCGCCGCCCACCGCCGGTCCCGCCCCCCTTTGTGCGGGCGACCTCGCGCACGCCGCCGCGGTGTATCTGTTCGAGGAGCTGACCAGCGGTCCCGGCGGGTTCGTCATCAGTGCCGCCACCCGCACCCTGCTCGACAAGTTCCGGCGGACTGTGGGCAGTTCCGCCTACGACGAGGACCTGGCCGCGCTCGACGACCTCGCCGCGCGCCGCCAGCTGGCCGGGGCGTGGCTGTCGGCGTACGTCACCTCCACCGGCACCGAGATCACCGCCGGGGGCCTGGCCGAGGCGGTGGCCGCCGAGCTGTGCCCGGACCTGCCCCGCTACGAGTCCGAGGTCTCCCCGGTGACCACGGTCGAGGGCCTGCTCGGCGCCCACCCCCGCATCGAGGGCCGCTCCCTGACCCTGCGGATCGACGAGTTCCTGGCCCGCACCGAGCGCTTCGAGGCGCGGGAGGCACCCGCCTTCCGCGCCTACCAGCGCCGCCGCACCGCCCTGGTCGACGCCGAGCGCGGCCGGCTGCGCCTGGACGACCACCGTCCGCGCTCCATGGCGGCGTTCGTCCGCAACCGGCTCATCGACGAGGTCTACCTGCCCCTCGTCGGCGACAGCCTCGCCCGCCAGCTCGGCACCGCGGGCGAGACCAAGCGCACCGACACCGGCGGCCTGCTGCTGCTCGTCTCGCCGCCCGGCTACGGCAAGACCACGCTGATGGAGTACGTCGCCGACCGCCTCGGCCTGATGCTGGTCAAGATCAGCGGCCCGGCGCTCGGCCACAACGTCACCTCGCTGGACCCCGCCGAGGCCCCGAACGCCACCGCCCGCCAGGAGATCGAGAAGATCAACTTCGCGCTGGCGGCGGGCAACAACACCCTGCTGCTCCTGGACGACATCCAGCACACGTCCCCGGAACTGCTGCAGAAGTTCATCCCGCTGTGCGACGCCACCCGCCGCGTCGAGGGCGTCTGGAACGGCGAGGCGCGCACCTACGACCTGCGCGGCAAGCGGTTCGCGGTGTGCATGACCGGCAACCCGTACACCGAGTCGGGCGAGCGCTTCCGCGTCCCCGACATGCTTGCCAACCGCGCCGACGTCTGGAACCTCGGCGACGTCCTGACCGGCAAGGAGGACGTCTTCGCGCTCAGCTTCCTGGAGAACGCGCTCACCGCGAACCCGGCGCTGGCGCCGCTGGCCGGCCGCGACCGCGGCGACCTCGACCTCTTCCTCCGGCTCGCGGGCCACGACCCCGCGGCCCGCGCCGACCGGCTCGTGCACCCCTACGCGCCGGCCGAGGTGGAGCAGATCGTGTCCGTGCTGCGCCATCTGCTCAGCGCGCGCGAGACGGTCCTCGCGGTCAACGCCGCCTACATCGCCTCCGCCGCCCAGTCCGACGCGACGCGCACCGAGCCGCCGTTCCGGCTCCAGGGCTCCTACCGCACCATGAACAAGATCGCCCAGCGGCTGCGGCCCGTCATGAACGACGCCGAACTGTCCGCCGTCCTCGACGACCACTTCACCGCCGAGGCGCAGACCCTCACCACAGGAGCCGAGGCCAACCTGCTGAAACTGGCCGAACTGCGCGGCACCCTGACCCCGCAACGCGCCACTCGCTGGGCCGAGCTGAAGGCGGCCCACGTCCGTGCCCAGACCCTCGGCGACCCGGCCGGGGACCCCCTCACACGCGCGACCGCGGCCCTGGCCCTGCTGGCCGACCGGATGGGTGCCATCGAGGCCGCCCTCCTCGGCCGTACCACCTCCCGGGCCCGGCACGCGGCCGAGCACGCAAAGGAGGAGTGACGACGATGGAGACGATGACGGCGGTCACCGCGGCGATGGCGGTGATGACGCCCTTCCTGGTGCCGCTCAGCACCGCCGCGCTGATCGTGGCGGCCAGCACGACCGTCCTGGTCCGCCGCGACCGCCGCCGGGCCCACGCCTACCGGTGCCCGTCACCGGCCGAGGAGGAGTGAACGGCTCTCGGCCGGTGCGCGGGATCAGCGGCGCGAGTTGCCGAACAGGAGGCGGTAGCCGATGAGCAGCACGAGCGAGCCGCCGATGGCCGCACCCCAGGTGTAGAGGTCGAAGAAGTTGTTCTCCACGGGCCGGTCGAAGAACCGGGCGGAGAGCCAGCCGCCCACGAACGCGCCCGCGATGCCGATGAGAGTGGTGCCGATGATGCCGCCCGGGTCCCGCCCCGGCAGCAGGATCTTGGCGATGGCCCCGGCTAGCAGTCCGAGGATGATCCAGCCGATGATGCCCATGTCGTCTGACCTCCAGGAGTGTTGGTTGCCGGATCGCATGGTTCCGGACGCCTGCTATGGCCAGGACGCGAGGTAGGGCACCCTTGGTTGCCTGGCAGGTCCGCATCCAGCCACATATTTTCATTGTTGCGCAACCTCGGAACTGCCGAGGAGGCCAGGTGCGTTGACCCCCATGGACACGGGGGACCGGAAAAGCTGCGGAGGAGTTCGATGAGTGTGCCCTTGGCCAAGGGCGGCAACGTCTCGCTGAGCAAGCAGGCTCCCGGCCTGACGGCGGTCACGGTCGGGCTGGGCTGGCAGGCGGGTACCGGATACGAGCTGGACGCCAGCGCGCTGTTGTGCGACGCGTCCGGAAAAGTGCTGTCCGACCGGCACTTCGTCTTCTTCAACAACCTGAGCAGCCCCGACGGTTCGGTCCGCCACAGCGGTGGCGGCGGCCCCGTCGGCGGCGACGACCAGCGGATCGACGTCGACCTGACGCGCGTGCCCGCCGAGGTCACCAAGGTCGTCTTCCCGGTCTCGCTCTACGAGGGAGCCGCCCGCGGGCAGACCTTCGGTCAGGTGCGGCGCGCCCACATCCGCGTGCTCGACCAGGACAGCGGCGCCGAGCTGGCCCGGTACGACCTGGTGGCCGACGGACTGGCCGGTGAGACGGCGCTGGTCTTCGGCGAGCTGTACCGGCACGGCGCGGAGTGGAAGTTCCGGGCGGTCGGCCAGGGGTACGCCTCGGGCCTCGCCGGCATCGCCACCGACTACGGCGTGGACGTCCTGAAGGAGACCGCCGCCCCGGTCCCGGGCCCGGTCCCGTCCGACCCGTCCCTGGGCGCGGGAGGGTACGGCCCGACCCCACCGGCCCCTGTGCCGCCTGGGCCGCCCGCGCCCGCCGTCACGGTGACACCGACGCCGACCCTGGTGTCCCCCCAGCCGCCGACCGTCGCCGTACCACCGCACCCCACGAGGAGCCCCGACATGACCTGCTTCTTCGACCCCGGCCACGGCCCCGGCACGACGAGCGTCAGCTGGTACCCGCAGTGGGGCGTGCCGCGGCCGGTCCAGGCGTGCGCCGAGTGCGCGCAGCGGGTCCAGACCACCGCGCCGCCGTTCTACACCCCGCCCCAGCCGCCGAGCCCGGGGTATCCCCAGGCCCAGCAGGGCTATCCGCAACAGGGTTATCCCCAGCAGGGGTACCCGCAGCAGGGCTACCCGGCTCCCCAGGGCGACCAGCAGCAGGGCGGCCGCCGCTTCGGCACCGGCGCGCTCATCGGAGCCGGCGCGGCCGGCCTGGTCGGCGGGGCCCTCCTCAACGAGGCATTCGACGACGACGAGCCGGACGTGGTGATCAACAACTACTACGAGGAGTGAGCGGCTCCCGCGGAGCCCGGGAGCGCGGCGGAGAGGGTGGGACATGACCGATACCCGGTCGCGGCGGCGCTGGCCGGCGGTGGTGGCTCTGGCCGCCGTCTGCTACGTCGCCGTGCGCGCGGTCGGCGGGCTGCCCGCCGGTTCCACTCCCCGGCCCGCACCGTCGGTCCACACCTCGGCCCCGGCCCCGCCCACCGGCCCGGCACACCCCTCCGCGACGGCGACCGCGGGACCGTACGACCCGGCCGACCACGCCGCCCAGGTGCGCCGCCGGGCCGGTCAGGCGGGCGTCGGCGCCCAGCTGCTGATGGCGATCCTCTACAACGAGTCGTACAAGCCCCACGAGCCCGACTTCGAACGGGCCTGGCAGAAGTACAAGCCGGACGCCGCCTTCGGTATCGCCAACATGCACCGGGCGACCTTCGACGCCACCAAGAAGGACCGTGACTTCGCGAACCGCTCCTGGAACGAGCTGCCCGACGACCGCGACCTCGCCATCGAGGCCGCGGCCTGGTACCTGCACGACCTCGCGGCCGTGCTGCCCGCCCACTGGACGGCCCCGTACAGCAGGGACGACCTGCTGGCCCTCGGCTACAACACCGGCCAGGGCAACATGCTCGCCTTCGCCCGCGGGGCCACCCCCGGCAGCCAGGCCCAGTCCTACCTCGACAAGCTCCACGAGAACTGGGCCAAGGCCGGCCGGGCGGTCCGGCCCTGAGCCGGTTGCGGCGCTGGGGTCTTTCGTTTGGATCAGGCCGGATCAGGGAGCGGGGTCTGGTGCCGTGCATCGCAAGGCGGAGGAGGGCGGCAGGGCGGAGCCCTGCCAACCGACGACAACGCGGCGAGGCGCGGTGCCAGGGCCCGCGAGCCCGGCCTGATCCAAACGAGAGGCCCTAGATCCGGGCCCGCGCCGCAGCCCGGCCCGAGCGTGCCGTCGGGCGGGCCCGCTTCGCGGTCCGTGCGACGAGCAGCGGGCCCAGGGGCCCGGCGCTCAGCCGTTCCACCAGCGGCGGGGCGAAACGGCGTGCGGTCAGTACGACGACCAGGGTGACGACGGTCCCCACCAGCGCGCCGACGCCGACGTCATGCGGGTAGTGGGCGCCGACGTAGACGCGCGAGGCCCCCATCGCCACGGCCGCGAGCAGCGCGATGGACCCCAGCCACCGGTTGATGACGAGCAGGGCCACCGCGAACGCGAAGGCGACCGTGGTGTGGTTGCTGGGGAAGGCGTAGTCGTCGACCGGAGGACACGCCTCGATGAGGAAGTCGTGCGGGAGGGCCCGGCAGGGGCGCGGCTCCTCGAAGACGTTCTTGATCCCGCTGTTGACGACGTACGAAAGGACCACGGCGAACGGTGTGGCCAGGACGGCGGCCATGACCGTGTTCCCCTGGCGCCGGGCGCGCCACCAGGCCATCAGCAGGAAGAGCGCGAACAGGCCCATGCCGAGGTCGGAGAAGAGCGCGGCGGGCTCGTTCAGCCAGTGCGTGTCCCGAGCGAAGTTGGTGACGTCGGTGTAGAGGCCGCCGTCGATGGCCGCGCCGTCGAGCCCCGTGGCGGGCGGGGAGGAAGTCGTCATCAGGTGGATCTCCGGGCCATGGGTCCACGTGCGTGAGCGCTCCGGGGAACGCGTGTGAACACACGCGGACGCAGATGTGGAACCCTCGTGAAGCCGGGCCGTCCGAGGGATGAACGTCTACAGATTGGTAGACGGTAGCAGGAGGGGAACGGGTTGCTTCAGGCGCCGTCGTCTTGCTCCCGGGCCGCTCACGGCCTCTCGAAGGCGGGCGGTCGTGGCCAAGGGGGCCCTGAGGGTTCGCCGCCCTCCACCCCGGCCCGCGCGGCAGCGCCACGACCAGGCGATCTGCGGGGAGCGCGCCGGCGGCGGCTCATACGGTCGCCGGCCGACCAGGCGCTTGCGCAGAGGCGGACCCGCCACGGGGGGTGCGAACGAGTCCGCCCCTGCACGATGCCGCCCGCGTACCTCCCCCCGGAGAGCAGGCGGCCTGACCCCGCCCGGGGTCACTAGATACAGCGCGCCGCGAGCGCGGACTGTCACGGGTGCCGGTGCACTGACACGAGGTCAACACAACTGTGCAGTAAGGGACTCGATGCGGTCACGAGATGCGTCACCACCCGCACTCCGCGCGGTCACGCCCCGGGGTGCCCGCTCTTCTTCCCGGCCGGGTCGCTGTTCGACTGACCGTTCTTTTCGCCGGGGCCGCCTCCGCCACCGGGACCACTCGTGTTGCCGGGGTCGCTGGCCGCGTCGGAGTCACTCGCGTTGCCGGAGCCGCTGCCCTTGCTCGTGTTGCCCGCGTTGCCTGGGTTGCCCGCGTTGCTCGTTTTGCCCGCCTCGGTCCGCGACAGCTGGTCGGCGCAGTAGGCGTCGACGTTGTCCTCGCCCCCGGCGGCCTCGATGAACCGCTTCCAGGCCGTCGACTCCAGCGCCTTGCCCCTGCCCTTCACCGACGCGTACGCGCGGCAGTGGGCCTGGATGTCCTTGGCCGTGGGCGGGCGGTCCCGGGTGGCGGAGGGGGCGGGCGTCGGGGAGGCGGGCTGGGACGGTGCGGCGTCGGCGGGTGCCGTGGTCGCCGAGGGCGACGGGTCGGGCGACGGGGCCCGGGGAGCGGTGGGCGACGGGTGCGGCCGCACCCGACCGTGGTCCCCCGCCTCCCCGCCGGTTCTCGGTGAGCCGATCGCCGCGATCGCCACGCCGCTGAACGTCAGGGCGGCGAACAGGACGGCGACGGCAGCCCGCACCGAGCGGCGCCCCGGGACGCGCCGCGGCCGCCAGTCGTCCCGCCGCCGCGCTCGTGCCTGATGGTGGACGCCTTCCTCCCGGGCGGCCCGGAAAGCGGCCATGGCCCGCTCCTCGGCCGAGGCGTCGAGGGCCTCGGCGCGCAGGGTACGACGGAGCACGGGTTCCAGCGCGGTGGCGCGGATGTCGTCGTCGGCACCGGGCCCGCGGCCGCCCGTGTCGGCGCGTCGGCGGTTTACGCCCCCGGCGTCGCTGTGTCGGTCGCCCATACCCGTGTCCATCCCATGCGGTTGCTACTCGTTCGCTCTACGGATCCGACGCCCTCGCTGCTCATTCCGACTGCCTCAGCGTATGGAGGCTCCTTCCCGTCACACCCGGCCGCGCGCGGACCGGTGGACGGGACGGGGCATGGCGCGCTCAGGGACGGGCGCGCGGCTCACGCGCCGTCGATCTGCCGCCGATCTGCCGTCGGGCTGTCGTCGGGCCGCCTTCAGGCGTCGAGGCCGTCTATACCCTCGATGCCGTCCAGGAGCAGGGTGAGTCCTCCCAGGAACTCCTGGTCGGCGCCGACGTTCCGGGCGTGCCGGGCGGTCTCCGTCATGTGCGGGAACTCGGCGGGCGGCAGCTCGGTGATGGCCACGGTGCCCGGACCGGACAGGGCCCCGAGGTGTTCGAGCTGGATGGCGCCGATGACGTAACTGAGCAGGCCCCGCAGGGCGACGACCCGCCGTTCGCCCTCGACGCCCGCCTCGGTGAGGACGGCGAGCACGGCCTCCGACCAGCGCAGCACTCCGAGCGAGTGGTGCCGGTGGGTGATGGTGAGCGGGACGATCGCCGGATGGGCCGCCACGGCGTCGCGCAGGCGCCGCACCATGACCACGATCCGCTCGCGCCACGGCATGCCGGGGTCCGGCGGCTCGACGTCCACGCCGGCGAGTACGAGCTCGACGACGAGCCGTTCCAGTTCCTCGCGGTCGTCCACGTACCGGTAGAGCCCCATGGTGCTCATGCCGAGCTCCTTGGCGACGGCGCGCATCGACAGTCCGGTGGGCCCGTCCCGGTCGATGACGGCCAGGGCGGCGGCGGCCGGCTGGTCCTGCGTGAGGGAACGTGGGCGTGGCATGGCGGTTGACAGCGTACGGCATACGCCTACGCTGGTAAGCGTATGCCGTACGCTTACGGAGGGGAGCCCGTCGTGCGCATGTCCCGCAGCCAGGTGAGGCCCGGTTCCACCGTCCACGACCGGCAGCTCACCGCCGTCTCCGGCGACCGGGTCGCCGTCCCTGATCCCGACAGGCTGATCCACCTCCAGTTCCGGCGGTTCGCCGGCTGCCCGGTCTGCAACCTGCACCTGCGCTCGGTGGTGCGGCGGCACGGGGAGATCGAGGCCGTCGGTGTCCGCGAGGTCGTGGTCTTCCACTCGCCCGCCGACGAACTGCTGCCCCACACCACCGAGCTCCCGTTCGCCGTCGTCGCCGACCCGGCCAGGCGGCTGTACGCGGAGTTCGGCGTGGAACGCTCGCCCCGCGCCCTGCTCGACCCGCGGGCCTGGTGGCCGATCCTCCGGGCGGTCCTGAGCGGCCTGCGGGAGGTCGCCCGCGGGCGGGAGCACCTGCCGTCCGCCAGTCCGCACGGCGGACGGACCGGCCTGCCCGCCGACTTCCTCGTCGCACCCGACGGCCGGGTCCTCGCCGCCAAGTACGGTGAGCATGTCTATGACCAGTGGTCGGTCGACGAACTGCTGCAACTGGCGGCCGCGCACGTGACGAAGACGGCGAAGGCGGCGAAGACGGCGACGACAACAGAGACGACAGAGGCGACAGAGGCGACAGAGGCGACGGAGGGCGACTCCCGGTGATACTTCCCGGCCCCCTGCACGTGATCAATGAGGGACTGGCGTTCCTCCTGGAGGTGCTGGCCCTGGCTGTCCTCGCCTGGTGGGGCTGGCAGAGCGCGGACCACGCGGCCGCGCGTCTCCTCCTCGCCGTCGCCGCTCCCGCGGCGGCGGCCGTCGTGTGGGGCCTGTTCGCCGCCCCGAAGGCCCGGGTGGCACTGCCGGTGCTGGGCGTCCTGGCCGTGAAGGCGCTGGTGTTCGGCGCCGCGGTGGCCGCCCTGTACGCCGTCGGCCGGCACCGGTGGGCCGCCGTCTTCGCCGTCGTGGTCGGGGTCAACACCGTCCTGGCCACCCTGGACCGGAACGCTCTGATGCACCGCGGATCCTGACCCGTCGCCCACGTCCGGGAAGCGCGCCGCCGACGGTGCAGGGAGGCGTGTCGGTCGCCGCGGCCACATACTCTTGTGCGCCATGTACTTTGCATTGCAGAGTTATGGGGCCGGGTGACCGACCGGCGGCCCGGTGCTGTGCGAGGCGCGACCACAAGGGGGACATCGTGGGAATGGAAACACCGTCGCTGAGCAGCGCGGGAGCCGAACCGAGGGCGCGCGCGGCCGGCCTGCTGGCCGCGACGGAAGGCCTGCGGGCCCGTGCCCGCGCGCAGATGAACGGCTCGTGGGTCTCCCTCCTCGGCTTCGGCCTTCTCGCGCTGGCAGCGGCTCCGATGGCCCGGTACGCCTTCAACTTCGGAGCCCACGGCCGGAACGTCGGCTCCTATCCGGCCTTCGCCTACGCCGAGTTGACCGGCCTGTGCGTCGTCCATGAACCGGGAACCCCCTGTCTGAGGGGCGAGTTCGACGGCGCTGTCCTGCGCTTCACCGCCTGGGGCGTGTGGTTCGTGCTCATCCCCCTGGCCTGGTTCGTCTTCGCCCGCTGGTACCGCCTGCGCGGCGAGGCCCGCGGCATCGTCCCCCGCCGGGGCGTGTGGGTCGGCACGACCGCCGTCACCACCGTGATGATCACGGGCGCCCTGACGGCCCTGCTCTTCGCCAGGTACCAGCCCTGGCAGGTCGATCTGCTGGAGAACAGCTACGCCTCCCCCTGGTACCTGGTCGGCATCGGACTGCTCGCCCTCGGGATGGCCGAACGCAGCTGGATCGCCGCGGCCGCCGGCATCGCTCACGCCCTGCTGCTCACGGCCTACCTCGGTGCCTCCTGGGGCACCGGATGGCTGCCCTGGCGGCTTCCCGCCCACCCCGGCTGGAGCGACGGACCGCAGGCGAAGGCGCTCCTGCTCGCCGCCGTCCTGCTGCTCGCCGGCCTGGTCGACTGGGCGGTGGCTCGCCCTCGCGCCACGGCCGGCTCCGCCGACGCCGGTACGGTTGCCTCATGAGTGTCGGGGACTCGACCACTGCGCGGGCTGAACAGGAGGGACTCCATCCGACCCAGTCGCTGGACGACACCGTGCACCAGCGTGTGCGGCTCGGCATCCTCGCCATCGCGAGGGAGGCCAACCGTGTCGAGTTCGGCTTCCTGAAGAAGCAACTCGCCGTCACCGACGGAAATCTCTCCCGGCACCTGAGGGTGCTGGAGGAGTCCGGGCTGATCACCCTGGAGAAGGGCTACGCCGGCCGGCGCCCCCGCACCTGGATCGCCCTCACCCGAGCCGGCGCACAGGCACTGGACGCCGAACTCCGCGCCCTGCGCGCCCTGGTCCTGCGCCTGGAGGCCCCGCTGCCCGCCCCCGGCCCGCCGGACAGCCTGGAGGCCCCCCGCCCCGCCCCCGGCCCGCCCGACATCTGACCCGGGCTACGTGTTTCCAAGGGGCTCGGACGCATCCTCGACGGCGGCGGCCGGCGCGGTCACGGCCACCTGACCGACGCGCCACCGGATCCCGGGCAACCGAATCCGCCGAAACGGTGGTCTGGAGGGCGAGGGAGGGTGCTTGATGCAGGCCAAACAGGAGGCCGAGTTCCAGGAGTTCGTCAGAGCGCGGTGGTCCCATCTCGTGCGGACCGCGTATCTGCTCACCGGTGATGTGCACCATGCCGAGGACCTGACACAGACGGCGCTGGCCAAGGCGTACCGCTCATGGCGGGGCGTCTCGCGCAGCACCAGTCCGGAGGCGTACGTCCGGCGGATCCTGGTCAACTGCAACAGCGACCGGTTCCGCAAACGGCGGGTCAGGGAGGCGCTGACCGCGACGCCGCCGGACGCGGCCGGGCGCGACGAGGCCGTCGCACGGGCCGACGAGCGCAGCGCCCTGCTCGCGGCGCTGGCCGGGCTGCCGCCGAAGCAGCGGGCGGTGATCGTCATGCGCTACTGGGAGGACCTTCCCGAGGCCGAGGTCGCCGAGATCCTCGGCTGCTCACCCGGCACGGTCAAGAGCCAGGCGTCCAAGGCGCTGGCGAAGTTGCGTACACATCCGGGGCTCACACAGGTCGTGGACGAACCTGTCCGCAGCCGAGTGCCGTCCGGGCAGAGAGGCAGCAAGTGAACGAGGAGCAGAACCAGCAGGAGGCAGTAGCCGGCGAGGACTTCGAGGAGCAGCTGCGCGAACTGCTCGCCGAGGACGCGAACACGATCCGGCCCGCGCCGGCCCCGTATCCGGTGATCCGCCGCCGGGGCACGGTCGAACGGCGGCGCCGGGTGGCGGCCGGGGCCGCGCTGGTGACCTTGGCGGCGGTGCCCGTGGGGGCGTACGCGCTGGCCGGCGGCGACGCGGGCGGGAACACGGTGGCATCGAAGCCGTCGGTCAGCGCCACGCCGCGGACGTCGCCGGCACCGTCTCCGTCGCCGGAGCCCGCGCGGCCGGCCACGGAGGGCCAGCTCCTCGACGGAATCACCTTCGGGCAGGCCGCCGACGGGCTGAAGAAGTGCCTCGCCGACGCCGCCGACCATCCGCTCACCAGCCCCTCGTCCGACTTCCGTCCGGACCTGGGCGTGGTGGAGGAGTACCGGATCATCCTGGCGATGAACAGCACCGGCGACTCCAACGCGCCCGGCGACGGCATCTTCGTCGTCGCGGTGAAGGAGCAGCCGAAGCCGACCCGGCTGATCTGCAACCTGAAGAACGGTGAGGCCTCCGGCCTCAACACCAGCATGGGCTACGACGATCCGTCGGACGCCGCCCCGGTGCGGGCGGACGACAACGGCGGCAAGCTCTACCAGCAGAGCATCCTCGACCACGGCAACTGGAAGCTGCCGTTCCGATGGGGTGTCATCGGCACCGTCGAGCCGTCGGTGGCCCGGGTGACCGTCTCCTACGGCGGCGCCACCAGCCAGGCCGTCCTGGACCACGGCTGGTTCGTCGCCTCCGGCGTCCTGGACCGGCAGGTCACCGCGGCCCCGCGGATCAGGGGCTACGACGCCGACAGCAAGCTCGTCTACGACTCCGACCAGGACAAGTACTACGAGAAGCAGGTGCCGTAGCACCACCCGCCCGGGGGCGCCACACAGGGGATGGCGCCCCCGGACACCGGGCTCCCCCTCCGCTCTCCCGTCCGCGCTGCCAGCATGTCCAGCTGACTCTCACCTCACGTACCGCTGTGGTGGCGCGACAAGAAGGCGGAGCCCGCGTGAAAATCCGTTTGGCGGACCACGGCGGCCACTGCTACGTTTCCGGAGGCCGTGCGAGAGAACGAGGAGGTGGTACCCGTGAACACAGTATCGACATGGGTGCTCTCCTCCGGGGTCACGGTCGGGCGATAGGTCGTCCGGGAGCGCCGTTCAAGAGCCCTCCCGAAAGGCACGACCATGCACTTCACTTCTGAACAGCGCCTCGACGACGGCGTCCTCGAACGCGAGTTCACCCTCGGCGAGATCCCCGGCACCCTGTGGACGCCTGAATCCGCCGCACCGGCCCCGCTGATCCTGATGGCCCACAACAACGGCCTGCCCAAGCGGGAGCCCCGGCTGGTGGCCCGGGCCCGGCACTACGCGGCGTACGGCTACGCGGTGGCCGCCATCGACGCCTTCGGGTGCGGTGACCGGCCCCGTTCCGCCGCCGACGAGCAGGCCCGCGTCGACCTCCGCCGGGCGATGCGGGCCGGCGAGCCGGTCGATGAGATCTTCGAGTCCTTCATCGGCCCGCTGGTCGAAAACGCGGTCCCGGAATGGCGGACCACCCTGGACGCCCTCCTTGCGCTGCCCGAGATCGGCGGCGGCCCGGTCGGGTACTCGGGGTGGACCGCCGTCGGCATTCGGCTGGCGGTCCTCGAGCCGCGCATCGCGGCCGCCGGTTTCTTCGCCGGCGGTTACGTGCCCCGCGCCCAGCGCGAGGAGGCCCGGCAGGTCACCGTTCCACTGCTGTTCCTGCTGCAGTGGGACGACGAAGGGAACCCCCGGCAGCGGGCCCTGGACCTGTTCGACGCCTTCGGCACCAAGGAGAAGACGCTGCACGCCAATCTCGGCGGGCACACCGGCACCCCGTGGTTCGAGTTGGAGGACGGGGCCCGGTTCTTCGACCGACACCTGAAGTAAGGCCGGGCCGCCAGGCCGGCAGCAGACTGCGGGCCCCCGCCGACTCGGATCCTGTCGGTTGATTCCGCCCCGCTGGACTTGGTCCGGCGGGGCGGAGCGCCGCGAGGGGTGGCACGCGCGTGCGAGCAGGAGCTGTAGAAGGGGCGTTGCGACTGCTCAGGCGGGCCCGTCCGGGCTTCGGGAGAAGGCCGTGTCGCCGGCCATGGCCACGATCGCGTCCTTGACGAGCAGCACTTGCGGCGGGTAGCTCTGCGCTTTGTCCCCGGGGTCGTCCAGTGCGGAGGTGCGCCAGACCTCCGCTCCGGTGCGACTGTCCAGTGCCAGCAGACGGCCGAAGCGGTTGGAGAAATAGACCCGCTTGTACGTCGCCGACACCGCGGGCACGGACAGGCTCTCCACGTCCGTGACCTGCTGCCAGAGTTGTTTGCCGCTGTCCGCCGACACCGCGGTGACCGACCCGTCGGACCGGACGAAGTAGACGACGCCGTTCGCAAGGGTGGCCGCGCCGGTCAGCGGGTGTGCCAGTGGTATCCGTCTGACCTGCCCGGTTTCCGGGGCCACCCGCAGCAGCGCGTTGTACGGCCGTTCGTACCCGGCTTCGTACACGTCCTTCGCGGTCTGGGGGGCGAGGAACAGCGGCTGCCCGCCGACGGCGCCGAGCGCTTCCGCCTTCTTGGGCAGTGTGGCGCTTTCGGCCAGGCTGCCGGGTCCGAGCTTCATCAGATCCACCGGGGCCTGGCCGGGCTCGGTGCCCTCCGAACACAGGGCGTAAGGGGCGCCTCCCAGCGCCGACGGAATGCAGTACTCGTCGAGTGAAGGCGCCCGCCACAGCTCCTTGCCGGACGGTCCATAGGCCACGAACCACGAGGAGTCGGGAGACAGGGTCAGCAGTCCGCCGTCGTACAGGACCGCCTTCTCGGCCCGGTTGATGTCGCGTTGCCACCGCCGGTGCCCGGTACCGGCGTCGAGAGCCACCACCCGCCTGGTCTCGTCGTCCGGGTCCTCGTACATGTAGACCAGCCCGTCACGAACGCCGATCGGCTCCACCCCCTGAGGCCGGGTGCCGGTCCGCCACAGGGTGCGCCCGGAGGCCGCGTCGATCCTGGCGGCCGTGAATCCCGTACCGCCGCAGAACAGGGCGCTTCCCTCCGCCACACATCCGGGGCTGCCGTAGTCGAGAGGGACACGCTTCACGTCGTACCGCAGCTTCGTGCGCCACGGCCGCCAGCCGTCGGGCAGTGAGGCGGCACGGGCCGTGGCGGTGGCGTCGGTGGCGGCGGTGGTGTCCGGAGCGAACACGAAGACACCCACCCCGATGCACAGCCCCGTGACGGCCAGCGCCGCGCCGAGGCCGGTGAGCAGCAGCCGTGCGCGTCGGCGCTTGTCGGTGCCGGTGCCGGTGCCGGTGCTGGTGCCGGTCGCGGCACCCACGGAGGTGGTGGCCGCGCTTCGCGAAGTGGGGCGACGCCGGGGTTGCGCGGACTGCCCGGTCTCAGGGAACCCGGTGGCATCGGCTTCCGGCAGCGCCTGGAGCATGCGGTGGAGGTCCGTCAGGTCCGGCCGTGCGGCCGGGTCCTTGTCCAGGCAGCGCTCGACGATGGCCAGCAGCGCTTCGGGCACCCCGCCCAGGTCCGGGGTCCCGTGCACCACCTGATAGCCGGTGATGTACGGGCTGTCGGCGTCGAACGGTCCCGTGCCGACGGCCGCGAACACCAGCAGCGACCCCAGCGAGAACACGTCCGAGGCCGGGGTGACGTCTCGGGGGGAGGACAGTTGTTCCGGCGACATGAAGGGCGGAGTGCCGATCATCCGTCCGGTCGCGGTGAGGTTCTGGCTGTCGGAAGCGCGCGATATGCCGAAGTCGATGACGCGCGGCCCGTCCTCGGTCATCAGGACGTTGCCCGGTTTGAGGTCCCGGTGCACCAGGCCCACCCGGTGGATGTCGCGCAGCGCCTCGGTGAGCCCCAGCCCCAGCGCGCGCAGTTCCCGCTGGTTCAGCGGGCCGTCGTTCTTGACGACTTCGGCGAGGTTGAGCCCCGGCACGTAGAGCGTCGCCATCCACGGCCGGTCGGCGTCCGGGTCGGCATCCACGACAGGCGCGGTGAAGGCGCCGCTCACTCTGCGCGCTGCCACGATCTCCTGCCGGAAGCGCGTCCGGAACTCCTCCTCCTGGGCATACGGCCCGTGCACGAGCTTGACCGCGACCTGCCGTCCCGAGGCGGAGACTCCCAGATAGACGACTCCCATGCCGCCCGCCCCGAGCCGACCGAGAAGGGTGTACCCGCCTATGAACTCCGGGTCCCCGCTGCTCAGGGGCGTCATCGCCGATCATCCTTCCCAGCGCCTGCCTGCCTCACGGGGATCAGACTAGGGCCTGCCCCTCCGGAAACGGAGCCGCGCCTGTCACGCATCGGTTTCCCCGTGCCCCGAGCCGTGCGCTGGGTCATCCGTCCAGACGAGGCCTCAACTCCTGCCAGTACGGCACTGTCACCCGAATGGCGCAACATGACGTGCCGCCCACATGAGTGAAAGTCAGGCTGACTAGTGCCCCAACCGAGGCAACCGTGAAAGGGGAACCACATGCGCATTCGACGAATCCTCGTCGCCGCCATCGCCACGGCAGGCCTCGCCGGACTCGGCCTCGCAGGCGCCGCCACCGCCACCGCCGCCGCACAGGGTGCCTCCTCCTACGTCACCCCTTCTGAGTGCAAGCAGGGCGGCGGAACGCCCGATCTGGCGGACAACCTCTGCAAGGGCGGTACGCACAACGGGGAGAAGATCGACTAACCCCCACAAGGCGCCCCGCGGTCACGCGCCGCGGGGCGCTGCCGCGGCACGTCAGTGATGCCACGCGTTGCCCCATTCCCTGAAATCGACGCGACACTTTCGGCCCCAGATTGAGACGATGCCCGGCGGCACGACGTCGGTGGTCTCCGACGGGACGAAAGGGCAGGACATGGCCGAGCTCTACCCTCCGATCGAGCCGTACGACCAGGGAATGCTCGATGTTGGCGACGGCCACCTCGTGTACTGGGAGACCTGCGGGAACCCGGACGGCAAGCCGGCCGTGATGGTGCACGGCGGTCCGGGCCAGGGATGCGTGCCGAACATGCGCCGGATGTTTGATCCCGAACGATACCGGGCTGTCCTGTTCGACCAGCGCGGATGCGGGCGCAGCACGCCGCACGCGAGTGATCCCGGCACGGACCTGCGGCACAACACCACCGACCACCTGGTCGCCGACATGGAACTGCTACGCGAACACCTCGGCGTCGACCGCTGGTTGCTGACGGGCGGCTCCTGGGGCACCACGCTCGCTCTCGTCTACGCCGAGCGCCACCCCCATCGCGTATCGGAGATCATGCTGAGCGCCATCAGCACGACGCGGCGCTCGGAGATCGACTGGCTCTACCGAGATGTGCGGCGCTTCTTTCCCGAGGAGTGGGAACAGTTCAGGGCAGGCGCCGGAACCGACCGCGACGGCGACATCGTCGGGGCGTATGCACGCCTGCTGGGGGACCCCGACCCGCGGGTGCGGTACCCGGCGGCGAACGCCTGGCGCACCTGGGAGGATGTGGTGCTCTCCCTCGAGGCGAAGACCGTACCGGCCGTCTACGACGGTCGGCCGGACGACGATCTGCTGGCGTTCGTCCGGCTCACGGCGCACTATTACGCGCACGCCGGCTGGCTGGAGGAGAACGCCGTGATCCGCGACGCAGGTCGCCTTGCCGGCATCCCCGGCGTGCTCATCCACGGCCGGCGCGACCTGAGCTGCCCGGTGGACACCGCGTGGGAACTTGCTCGTGCCTGGCCCGGAGCCGAACTCCTGGTTGACGACCACTCAGGCCATCTGGGCAGCGACATCAAGCGCACCTGGATGCTGAACGCGCTCGACCAGTTCGCCCCGCGGTGAAGGGGCCAGGTCGCAGGTGAACGGCCCCTGACCGGGCGAATCGGTCAGGGGCCGTTGCGTTGTGCCGTGCCCGCTCGGCACCGCCGTTCCCCGCGGGTTCCCGTGCGATCGGGCACGACCACGGAGGTTGTCGAGACCACGCAGGCCTCTGTATCGTCTTTCGATAACATCGATAATCGATAGGGGTGGGTGTCGTCATGTCGAAGGTCCGCAATCCTCTGGAGCCGATATCGACGGCGGTTACGGGCGTCCTGACGCTGCTCGCGGCGCTGATGGGCATGGGACTGCTGGCCTCGCTGTTCCCCGACAACGTGCACGTTCTCGGCATCGGCGAGAAGTCCATTTGTGCCACGGATACCAACACGAGGATCGGCGACGATGAGCAGCCGAGCCCGGACTTCGCACCCGCACCGGGGGCCAGGTTCACCATGAACGCCCACCCGGAGTACTGCACGGAAGCCCCCAGTACGGCGCAGAGCCTGCTCAACACCGCAACCCGGCTGGCTCCCTTCATCTTCGCCGTTGGAGCGCTCCTGCTCGCCCTCTGGGTGATCCGAAGCGCAGCGCGCGACGGCCTCTACACCACACAGACCGCGGAGCGGCTGCGCCGGCTGGGTTGGTGGATACTGGCAGGCAGTGTGCTCACCTCGATTGCTACTTCTATGGCCGAGAAGGCTCTCATCGCCACCCTGAGACTCGACAGCGACATCAGCTCTGTCCCCGCCGGACTGCTGTCGTGGGACGTTCCCTTCCTGGCGATCCTCACCGGCCTCGGCGTTCTCTCCTTCGCCCGGATCATGCGCGTCGGCATCACCATGCGCGAGGACCTCGATGGGACGGTCTGATGCCTGAGGAGAAGCAGGAGCACGCGATCGAGGTCCATCTCGACCGGCTGCTCGAGGAGCGGGGGATGACCTTGACGGAACTTGCCAACCGGGTCGGAGTCACCCACGTGAATCTGTCGATCCTCAAGAACGGCAGGGCAAGGGCCGTGCGGTTCACCACCTTGAGCCGCATCTGCGAGGTACTGGAGTGCCAGCCGGGCGATCTCCTCAGTCACCGCCCGCGCTGACCCGGCCAGTCAGCTGAGGGCGTTCATCGACACGACGGGTCCGCTGTGGTTTCCGGGCAGGCTTGCCGGCAAGGTCTACTCGGCGTTCACCGCCTCGAACACCGCGCACGGCGGCCAGGAATCCACGATCCTCGCCCTGTCGAACACGTTCTACCACTGGGGCGGCATCATCGTCCCGCCCGGCCACACCGACCCCGTCCAGTTCAAGTCGGGCAATCCGTAAGGCACTTCACACGTGGTCGGCGAAGGCGCACCCAGCGAGACCACCCTCCAGGCCGCCGCCCACCAGGGCCGCCGCGTCACCGAAACAGCAGCAGCCCTCAAAGCAGGCCGCACCAACTGACCCGAGGGTCTCCAAGTCGGGCGTCACAACCGGATCTTGGAGGCCCTCGTCCCGTCCACGGACCCAGAGGCCCGAAGTTCTGGCCCAGCGCTCGAATGAACTCGTCCACACGTTGACTGAACGGAGTCCACCGCCATGCCGGACACAACCTCGACCAACCTCGGCCCTCGTGAGGTCCTGGCCCGCTACCAGCGAGCGATGCTACAAGTCCGCGGACGATCTGGCCGATCTGTACGCGGTCGACGCCGTGCACGAGTTTCCTTTCCTCTTCCCTGGCATGCCTGAGCGCTACCAGGGACGCGAAGAGGCCCGCGCGGGCTATCGAGCGGCCTGGGACGCAAGCCCGGCGCAACCGCAGGAGATCCGCGAAGTCGTCGTGCATGACAACACCGACCCGGAGGTGATCGTCGTCGAGCAGGTCGTCTCGGGGACCATGACCACGACCGGCCGGCCCTTCAGCTTCCCGGGCCTCCTCGTGATCCGGGTCCGCAACAGCCGGATCGTGCATGTCCGCGACTACATGGATGGGCTCGGCGTGGCTCACGCGATGGACCGACTGGCCGCCCTGGCCGCAAGCCTCAGCGGCCGCTCCTGAGCCTCTGGCCTGGGCTTGCCGATCTGCCGGAGATCCTCGACCTGCCGCAGTGCTCCACGGCGGCGGCACCGGTGCGAGCAGCCTGGTACGGCGCTGATTGTAACGGTTGCTACATTCCTTGATGTGTCGAATGCGGAACCGGATAGCCGCTGGCTCATCCTCGTGATCAAGTTGGCTGCCGAGCCGTCGCGGTACCGGGTGGCGGTCTGGCGTGAGCTGCGCAAGAGCGGTGCGCTCTCGCTCGGCCAGGGGGTGTGGGCCGTACCGGACGTGCCGGTCTTCGCCGACGGCACCGCGCGGGCCATCGCCCTGACCGAAGCTGCCGGGGGCCAGGCCATGACCCTGAGCGCCTCCGGGCGCGGCCCCGAGGACGCCGCCCGCTTTCAGGCGCTGTTCACCGCCGCCCGGTCCGCGGACTGGGCGGAGTTCCTCGCAGACTGCGGCAAGTACGAGGAGGAGCTGGCCAAGGAGATTCGCATCGCCAAGTTCACCCTGGCCGAACTGGAAGAGGAGGAGCAGTCGCTGGAGCGGCTGCGGCGCTGGCACCGTGACCTCACCGCCCGGGATGTGTTCGGAGCGCCGGAGGCGGCCGAGGCGGTCAAGCGGCTCAAGGAGTGCGCCGCCGCATGCGAGGACTATGCGGAACGCGTCTTCGCGGCCTTGCACCAGGCGCCGGAAGACACCCGGTGAGCGGCGCCGCTCTGGCGGGGTCGGCTCCGAAGCGGCAGATGTGGCCGCTGTACGCGGCCGGGTTCACGACGGCCTTCGGCGCGCACGGCATCGCCGCGAACCTGGGCGGATTCTCCAAGGGCGCGGTCACCTCGCTGCTGGTGCTGGGTGGCCTGCTCGCCCTGTACGACGGTGCTGAGGTCGTTCTCAAGCCGGTGTTCGGTGCCCTCGCCGACCGCATCGGCGCCCGGCCCGTGCTGCTTGGCGGTCTCTTCGCCTTCGCCCTCGCGTCCGCCGTGTACGTCGTCGCGGACGGTCCCGGCTGGCTGTGGGCGGCCCGCCTCGGCCAGGGCGCGGCGGCCTCCGCGTTCTCCCCGTCGGCGTCGGCGCTGGTCGCCCGGCTCAACCCGGCAGTCAAGCATGGCCGTTCCTTCGGCAGTTACGGCTTCCACAAGTCCATCGGCTACACCCTTGGCCCGTTGCTCGGCGGCGTCCTGGTGTGGGCCGGGGGCCTGTGGTTGCTGTTCGCGGTGCTGGCGGTGCTGGGGGCCGCGGTCGCCGTATGGGCCGCGGTCGCCGTCCCGGTCGTACCGCCGCTGCCCAGGAACCGGCAGACCGTGCTTGACCTGGCCCGCCGTCTGGCCGACCCGGCCTTCCTCGCCCCGACGGCGGCGCTGGCAGCGGCGACTGCCGCCCTCTCGGTCGGTGTGGGCTTCCTACCGGTTTCCGGCAGGGCAGCCGGGCTGGGCACGGTCGCGACCGGTGCCGCGGTCTCGGTGCTGGCGGCCGTTGCGGCCGTCGTGCAGCCGAAGGCCGGGCGTGCTCTGGACGACGGTCGGCTGACGACGCGTACCGGCCTGGTCGCGGGGCTGCTGGTCACCGCCGCCGGTCTGGCCTGCGCCGTGCTGCCCGGCCTGGCCGGTGTGCTGCTGGGCGCGGTCCTGATCGGAGCCGGTACGGGCCTGATCACGCCACTGGGCTTCGCCGCACTGGCTGCGAGCACCCCCGCGGAACGCCTGGGGCAGACCATGGGCGCCGCTGAACTCGGCCGCGAACTCGGCGACGCGGGCGGACCGTTGCTCGTCGCGGCCGTCGCCTCGATCGCAACCCTCACCCACGGCTTCGCAGCCCTGGCCGTCCTCGTGGCAGCGGGCGCGGTGGCCGTACAGGCTCGCGGGCGCGGTGTGCCGACCCGGCCGGCGTCCGAAACGGAAGGGTGAACGCACGTACCGACGAGAGCCGATGCATCCGCCGGCAGGGCCATGGCTGTGTCGAGGGGGCCCGCCGGACCCCGTCGCCGCTCGCGGCCGCCCGCTTCGGTCGGCTGCGGCTGACTCGCGTTCGTAGGCGTGAGCACGGCGCGGTACGCGGCAGGTCAGGACACGTCGCGTCGCATGCCGGTGGTGACGGCGAGTACCGCGAAGATGAGCGTGTAGATCGCCAGGACGACGCCGCCGCCCACGCGTGGTAGCAGGTTCTCGCCGGCCATGGCCTTGGCTCCGGCGCCGAGCGCCTGGCCGGCGTTGAAGGGCAGCCAACGGGCGAGGTTGCCGATCAGTTGACCGACGATGCCTTCGACCAGGGCGACCCAGGCCAGCGCGACCGCGACCGCGCCGACCAGGCTGCGGATGAGCGCGCCGACTCCTACGCCGATGGCGGCGAACGCCGCGTTCCAGGCGATGCCGCCGCCGATCGTGGTCCATATCTGTGAGTCGGACCACACGAAGGGCACGGCCTTGTCCGACCACCAGGCGGCCGCGACACCGAGGCCCGTCAGGCTGCTGACCACTCCGGCCAGGGCGCCGAACACCGCGTAGACCAGGAGTTTGGCGCCGATGACGCGTCCGCGCGCGGGAGTGCTCAGATACGTGTCGGTGATGGTCTTGTGCCGGTACTCTCCGGCGACCGCGAGGATCCCGAACACCAGCGTGAACATCGAAGTCAGGCCCACATGGGAGAGCGCCCCGCTCTGTGTGGTCGTATCGAGCGCCTTCTTCCCGGAGACCACCAGACCGCTGACGCCCGCGGCCACCAGCAGCGGAGCAGCGGCCAGCAGCAGCCACGGGCTGCGGACAGTGCGCAGTTTGAGTACTTCGGTGTGGATCAGGCCGTACATGTCACTCGCTTCTCGTACTCAGCCACGCGTGGACGCCGTCGTGGCGCCGGTCGCGGAGTCGGTGAGGGGCTTGGACGTCAGCCGGAGGAACGCGGCTTCGAGCGTCTCCCCCTTCGCGAAACGCGGAGGCGTTCCTCGCTGCCACCGGCGGCACCAGGGGGGCGCTGATCCTGCTCGCCCCGCTGATCGCCCTGTACACGGTTGCCGACCTGGTCGAACGCCGGCGCGGCCTGTCCATCGGCGGCGGCGTTCTGGCCGCGCTCGCCATCGCCCACGCGCCCCTGCTCCATCCTGCGCTGCTCGGCCCGCAGACCTTGGCGTTCATCGCGCTGGGCGGCCTGGCGATCGCAGCCGGCGACTCCACCCGCAACCGCCGCGCCTACCTCACCGAGGTCGAGCAGCGCGCCGAGCGCGCCGAACGCGAACGCGAACAGGACGCGCGGCGCCGCATCGCCAAGGAGCGGCTGCGCATCGCCCGTGACCTGCACGACGCCGTGGGCCACCAGCTCGCGCTCATCAGCGTGCAGTCCAACGTCGCCGGACAGGCGCTCGACCGCGACACCGCGGCGGCACGCGAGGCACTCGCCCACGTGAAATCCGCCAGCCGCAAGGCCCTCGGAGAACTGCGCGACACCGTCGGCCTGCTCCGGCAACCGGGAGAGGCCGTCGCCCCCGTCGCGATTCCCGCGCCCGGACTGGACGCGATCGAGGAGCTGCTCACCTCGCTGCGCGCATCCGGCCTGGACATCGACTGCCGCATCGACGGCGCCGTCGTACCCCTGGCACCCGCGGCCGATCTCACCACGTACCGCGTGATCCAGGAGTCGCTGACCAACGTCTGCAAACACTCCCGGCGACGGAAGGCCCGGCTCGCACTGAGCTACGGCCTGCACGAACTCCACATCACCGTCGACGACTTGGGAGACGCAAGCACTGCCGGCGGGCCCGGCCCTGGCGCAGCCGCCGTTCCGGTAGGCGGCCATGGCATTGTCGGAATGCGCGAGAGAGTCCTCGCGCTCGGCGGACACTTCGCCGCCGATGCGCGCCCGGAGGGAGCGTTCCAGGTGGCCGCGGTCCTGCCCTACCAACCCCTCGCCCTTCTTCCGGAGCCGACCTCGTGACCATCCGCGTAGTCATCGCCGACGACCAGCCTCTGGTGCGCACCGGTTTCAAGGCCCTGATCCAGCCGGCGCCGGATCTGGAGGTGGTCGGCGAGGCGGGCGACGGGCGCGAGGCGGTGCGGCTGGCCAAGGCCGCCCGGGCAGACCTGGTCCTGATGGACATCCGCATGCCGGTCCTCGACGGTCTCGCCGCGACCCGCCTGATCACCGGCGACGAGGACCTCGCCGGAGTGAAGGTCCTCATCCTCACCACGTTCGAGGTTGACGAGTACGTCTTCGAGGCACTTCGCGCCGGAGCCAGCGGCTTTCTCGGCAAGAGCGCCGACGCCGAGGAGCTGCTGCACGCCCTCCGCACCGTCAGCCGGGGCGACGCGCTGCTGTCCCCCGCCGCGACCAGAAGTCTCATCGGCCGCTTCCTCGCCGCTCCCGCCACCCCACGGCCCCTGGACGAGGCCGCCCGCCGGGGGCTCGCCACACTCACCGACCGGGAAGGCGAGATCACCACCCTCGTGGCGACCGGACTGTCCAACGACGAGATCGCCGCACAGCTCGTGCTCAGCCCCGCCACCGTCAAGACGCACGTCAACCGCGCCATGGTGAAGGTCGGCGCCCGCGATCGGGCTCAACTCGTCGTTTTTGCCCACCGCAGCGGCCTCGCCGAAGCGATGTAGACCCCAACCGCCTACCGCTTCCTTCGCCGGATCATCGAGCTCCACACCTTGCCCGCCCGAGAGATGGCCGGCTCCGGGGCGCTCCCGCGACAGGGAGCAGACAGCCACGGTAAACAGCGGTGTGACATGGCATGCCGACGGCCCAGCATCAGCCGGTTGCGTCCACGGAAGTGGCGTACGGGTATCGACCTGATCCGGGGGTTTGCTCCGGCGTCGCGGTAAGGGCCGCATAGACGACCCCGGCGTGAGTGACGGCCACTTGGACACTCGCTGCATCCCCCGAAGCCACATGGTTCTGGGGTACGGCATGAGCCCTTGGTCGCTAGGCTGACCGGATGGAGCGTGCGGCAGGCGACGCATCGGTGCACTACGTGGAGCACGGCGAAGGCAGGCCGGTGCTGGTGCTTCACGGAGCGGGTGTTGACCACCGCGAGGCCGAGGCCTGCTTCGAGCCAGCCCTGGGGGCGCGTGACGGCTACCGGCGAATCTATCCTGACCTTCCTGGAATGGGGCGCACGCCGGCGCCGGCGTCCCTGCGAAGCGCCAACGACGTCCTCGACATGTTGCTCGGCTTCGCCGACGAGGTCGCCGGGTCGGACGCCGTCCTTGTCGTCGGCCACTCGGTCGGCGCCTACTATGCCCAGGGGATCGCAGCCCGACGGCCCGACCGGGTCTCTGGGCTCGCGCTCGTCTGTCCTCTGCTGGCAGGGGTCCGCGACGTCCCGGAGCACCACGCGGTGGTCGCGGCCAACGATCTGGGCGATGACGGGTTCCGCGGTTACTTCGTGATGCAAACACCGGCGATGCTGGACCGGTACGAGCGCTTCGTCGCCCCAGCGATCCCCCTCGCCGACCAGGCCGCTATGGAGCGGATCGGCGAGCGGTGGGAACTCGACGCGACCGAGGGGTTGGCATACCAGGGCCCTACGCTCGTCGTCGCTGGCCGCCAGGACTCCATCGTTGGTTACGCGGCGGCGGCGGACCTGCTCGACCACTACCCGCGGGCCACCCTGGCAGTGCTTGACGGTGTCGGCCACGCGCTTCCCCACGAGCAGCTGAGGGTTTTGGCGGGTTTGTTGGACGACTGGCTGGCCCGGTCTGCCCTCCAGGCTTGAGCCACCACTCACCACACGGGCCGCGTCTGCCACCGCGTGAACGACGAAGCCTCGGCCAAGATGGCGCTCGGCGACATCGCCCTGAGGCCGTCCTCGCGGCCTGCGCCATAGCCCCCGAACCGCCGGGACACGATGGCGCGCGCTGGCCAGTCCTCCGAGAAGGCGGCGCTGATCTATCAGCACTCCGACGAGGACCGGCAACGCGAGGTCGCCGCCTGGCTGGACGACCTCGTACGCGCCGAACGTGCGAAGGACCACAAGAACGATCCCGCGCACCACAGGGCGGAGCCGTCCGAGAGCTAATGGTGCGGTTGTGGTGCGCGCACCGGCTACCGGTCTAGACAATAAAGAACCCCCGGGCCTCTGGCCTGAGGGTTTTGTATGGAGCGGGTGACGAGAATCGAACTCGCGCTCTCAGCTTGGGAAGCTGATGTTCTACCATTAAACTACACCCGCGTAAGACGCCGACCGAGGTTCGGGTCCGGCGCTCACTGTACCCCATCCCCGGCGCCCGGTGCTCGAACCGTGGGGGCTGTGTGCGTTCGAAGGGGGCGGTGGCCCTGCGGGGCACCGGAGTTGGGGCGTACGGTGGGGATGTGGGTGAGGGGTCCTGCGGGGCCGGAGTGCCGCCTGGTGGCACGTCTCTTTGATCCCGTAATGTGGCTTTTGTCGTCAGGTGGCGAGAGGCCAGACGCGGTTCTGGGGAAGGGACTTAAGGGACTTGATGGAGCGCACCGTCGTCCGTTGTGCCGAGGGGCACGTGTTCAGCACCGCTTCGTTCCCGATGCAGCAGGCCGAGCGGCTCGGCCCCGGCCGGCTCATGAGGTGTCCACGGTGTGCCAGGCTCCGCAGTGCGGTGCCCGTGGCACTCCAGAAGCGGTAGCGGGAGCAGCGCGGTACCGGCGCGTGGAGCCGTCCTGATGGTGGGGGCTCCGCGCGCCTTGCGTATCCTCGCTACGTGCTTCTCTCAGACAAGGACATCCGGGCCGAGATCGACGCCGGGCGGGTGCGGATCGATCCCTTCGACGAATCCATGGTGCAACCGTCGAGCATCGATGTGCGGCTGGACCGCTACTTCCGGGTGTTCGAGAACCACCGCTACCCCCACATCGACCCCTCGGTCGAGCAGCCCGACCTCACCCGGCTCGTCGAGCCGGAGAGCGACGAGCCGTTCATCCTGCACCCGGGGGAGTTCGTCCTCGCGTCGACGTACGAGGTCATCACGCTTCCCGACGACCTCGCCTCCCGGCTGGAGGGCAAGAGCTCGCTCGGGCGGCTGGGGCTGGTCACCCACTCCACCGCCGGGTTCATCGACCCCGGGTTCTCCGGGCACGTGACCCTGGAGCTGTCGAACCTCGCGACCCTGCCGATCAAGCTGTGGCCCGGGATGAAGATCGGGCAGCTGTGCATGTTCCGGCTCAGCTCGCCCGCCGAGGCCCCGTACGGCAGCGAGCGCTACGGCTCCCGGTACCAGGGGCAGCGCGGACCCACCGCCTCCCGCTCCTACGTCAACTTCCACCGCACGCAGGTGTGAGGGACGCCCACGACATGAGTGAGACACGGGAGAACCTCAGCTACGAGGACTTCGGCGTCGCCGTGCGCGAGCTCGCGCAGACCATCGCCGACGACGGGTACGAGCCGGACATCGTGCTCAGCATCGCGCGCGGCGGTGTCTTCGTCGCCGGCGGGCTCGCCTACGCCCTCGACTGCAAGAACATCCACCTGGTCAACGTCGAGTTCTACACCGGCGTCGGCACCACGCTCGAGATGCCCGTCATGCTCGCGCCCGTGCCCAACGTCATCGACTTCTCCGACAAGAAGGTGCTGATCACCGACGACGTCGCCGACACCGGCAAGACGCTCAAGCTGGTCCGCGACTTCTGCCTGGACACCGTCGCCGAGGTGCGCAGCGCCGTCATCTACGAGAAGTCCCACTCGCTCGTGAAGTGCGAGTACGTCTGGAAGCGCACCGACGACTGGATCAACTTCCCGTGGAGTGTTTTGCCTCCAGTACGTAGGGAGGGGGAGCCAATCACACCCTCGAAGGACGCTCTGTAAGCGCCCCGCAGGGCCTCGCAGCACGCCCCGTACGGCCCCGCAGCACGCGCCGCGGGGCCGTCGTGGTCGGGCCGTGGTCCGGTCAGGCGGTGGTCATCGCGCACGTGCCGCGGTCCGCCTTCATCGGGCCGGCCGCCGAGGGCCGGACGTCGAAGTCGAACATGGCGGTGGGTACGTACAGCGAGCAGCAGGCGTTCGGGATGTCGACGATGCCGCTGATGCGACCCTCTATGGGGGCGGAGCCGAGCAGCAGGTAGGCCTGCTCTCCGCTGTAGCCGAACCTCTTGAAGTACTCGACCGCGTTGAGGCAGGCCCGCCGGTAGGCCAGCGTCGCGTCCATGTAGAAGTTCGTGTCCGTGTCGTGGTCGACGGAGACCCCGATGAAACTCATGAACTCCGTGTAGCGCGGCTCGACGTTACCGGGCATGAACACCGGGTTGGTGGTGATGCCGTACTTCTCCATGCCGCCCTTGATCAGGTCGACATGGAAGTCGATGAAGCCGCCCATCTCGACGGCGCCGCAGAAGGTGATCTCTCCGTCGCCCTGGCTGAAGTGCAGGTCGCCCGCGGAGAGCTTGGCGTCCTTGACGTACACGGGGAAGAAGGCCCGCGAGCCGCGGGTCATGTTCTTGATGTCCTGGTTGCCGCCGTTCTCGCGGGCCGGCACCGTGCGTGCGCCTTCCGCGGCGATGCGACTGGCGAGGTCCCCGGTGGCCGTGCCGGCGAGCGCGTTCTGGGCGTCCGGGGGGATGGCGAGCGGCGGGACCCGGTTCGGGTCGGTGTCGATCAGCGCCTTCTCGCGGGCGTTCCAGCGGGCGAGCATCTCCTCGGAGGGGGCCGTTCCGAACAGACCGGGGTGGGTGATCCCGGTGTAGCGGATTCCTGGCAGGTGGCGGGAGACGGCCTGCTGGCCGTGGAAGTTCCAGATGGCCTTGTAGGAGTCGGGGAAGTAGTCGGTCAGGAAGCCTCCGCCGTTGGCCTTGGCGAAGATGCCGGTGTAGCCCCAGCCCTGGCCCGCCGCGTCCCCGCGCTGCTGCGGCACGGGACCGAGGTCGAGGATGTCGACGACGAGCAGGTCGCCCGGTTCGGCGCCCTCCACGCCTATCGGGCCGCTGAGCATGTGGGGGACGGTCAGGTCGATGTCGCGCACGTCGTTGGCGGAGTCGTTGTCGCCGATCTGGCAGTCGGTCCAGTCACGGCACTCGATCCGGAACTCCGCTCCCGGCTTCACCATGGTGGCGTTGGGGACGCCCGGGTGCCACCTGTTGTGCCCGGGAACGTCCTGCTCACGCATCGACTTGCTCTGGTCCACACTGAAGAGAGTTTCGGGCATGACAGCTCCTCATTTCTGATCCGGTGAGGTTGGAGCGCCCGCCCCACTGGTCGGCGGAGCGGCTTGGGTCGGCTGAGGCGGTTTCCGGGTGAGCGGCCACAGCCCCACGAACATCAGCACGCCGAAGACCCCCAGGGCGATGGCGGTCTCGGTGGGGTGCTTCCAGTAGCCGGAGAGCAGCAGACCCGCGGGAATGGCACCGGTGACCCAGCCTTCGATCGCGGTGATCCATCCCGTATAGGTTCTGAGGTGCTCCCTCTTGAGGCCGAGCAGCAGGAAGAACAGGAACCACAGCAGGGCCCAGTAGAGCCAGATGACCCCGAACGGGTAGTCCTTCAAGAGCCGGAAATTGGCGTACGAATATCCAAGTGCGGCGATGGCCACAAACAATGAGTAATAGCCGACCCCGCTGGTGTCGAGGTCGGCGAGCAGGCCTATGCCCACATAGAGATAGGTGAAGCCGAACAGGTAGATTCCGGATGCCGCGAGGATTTTCTTGGAGTCGCCGCCGGCGGTGAAGATGAGGTAGGTAGGCGTCAGTACCTGCAGTGCTCCCACGAACAGGTTGAGCACTGCTCCCGCCCGGTCATCGACCTTGTCGAGAAGCAGCAGCCCATTCATGAAGAGCACCGCACCGACAAAGAGCAGTCCCACATTGTCCACGGGGACGCACCTCCTGACTCCGCGTGGGGCGGAGGCGGTCAGGGTCGTGGCAACCGGGAGAGCGCGGGATGCGGTCGCCGCTCCGGCCTTGTGCGCGGCGGCACTTCGGAAACCACCGCCGGGGCCTCACGGGCCTGCTCCTCCCGTTCGTGGAGGGCGACGGACGCGCTTGAGGCCGACGACAGGCCAGGCGCGGAGTACACGCGCCTCGCAGTGGTGGTGCACACGGGGCAGCCGTACGTCGTGGGCGCCGTTCCGATCGTCAGTTTCACGTCGAAAGGGCCGCAGTGGCTGCACAGGTATTCATACGTAGCCATTGTCGCTCCGGAAACTGCTGGACGCTCGCGAACCCGAGTGCGCGGCGCACCTGGAAAAGCGTGTGCCGCAGCTGTTTCCTCCCTTCAAGGAGACGTCCCGTCAATGGGTGTGTCAAATCGGGGGCGGGGCGCTCGGTTCTTTTCCTGCTCGGGCGGCCCGTGGTGTGCGCCGAGGCTCGTTCGCGGCCCCCGTGAACGAGTGTCCGCGTTGATCAAGCGTTGCGCAGGACCGGCGCCAAGAGGAGATCCGCTGAGGAGATCGCTTGAGAAGATCCATTACGTGTGGGGCAATGAGCCTTCCGGTACGGCCGTGTCCGCCGCCTCAGGGCTGCTGTGAGCCGACTCACCTCGAATATCGCTGGACGGTCGCGGCCGAGGCCTTTAGTTTCGGTAAATAGATTGATTTTTCTTATGCGAAGGCATCGGCGCCGCGCATACTGTCCCGCAAGAAATCCAAGGAGGGCGGATCGGTGAGCAACATGGACGCCGTGTGGGTGCGAGGCGTGAACGGCATTCAGTTGCATCACGTGACCGACCTTCAGGACGCCGGCAGGTTCCTGGGCAACGCGGCGATGGCGCTGCGGGCCGCACACGTGAGGACCGGCACCGACCAGTACGCCGGCATCGCCGCCGAGCTGAAGACCCTGGTGGAGCGGGTGCGGGAGCTGGAGGACAGGGCGCGGTCGAGCATGCACGACCTGCACTCCACCGACCCCGAGCGGTTCGTCCGCTGCCGGGACGGTTACGAGCCGTGGCCCGGCGAGATCCCGGCGGGGTTCGTCCCGCGCCACACCTGCAAGGACGAGTGCCTCTACCACGACCGCGGGGTCGTCGAGGCCGTCATGCAGTGCACCTGCGGGCAGCCGCCCTGCCGGGCGTGCGAGATCGGCGGCACGCTCTGACGGGCCCGGACTCGGGCGCCGACCGCGCTGGAGCCGGCGCACGACGGAACTGAGGACCAGCGAGGGGCCCGGCGGTACGCCGGGCCCCTCGTGTGCTGGTGGGCCGTGTGCTGGTGGGCTGTGGGAAGGCCGCAACAGGCCCTAGAACGTGCCGAGCTTCACGATCGACAGCAGGGCGATCAGCTGGATCGCCGAGGCACCCAGGGCCTTGGGCCAGGGCAGGTCGTGGGAGCTGCGGACCATGAGGGTCAGCAGGACGCCGCACGCGACCCAGGTGGCCCAGCCGAGCAACTGGACGAAGCCCGCGTCGCCGCCGAGGAACATGGCCACGAGCAGACGCGGCGCGTCCGTGATCGACATGATCAGCATGGACAGGCCGACCGTGGGCTGCCAGGCCCCGTCGCCGCCGAGTTGGCGGGCCAGGGTGTGGGTGACCACACCGAGGACGAAGGAGCTGATCACCAGGGCCACGGCGGTGATCAGGACGATCGGGACCGCGTTGGAGAGGGTGGCGTTGATGGCGTCCTGGCGGGCGCCGTCGAAGCCGAAGACCGCGAGCAGTCCGTAGAGGAACGTCACGATGAGGGCGGGGCCCCACATCGTGTAGTCGCGCATCCGGAGGAAGGTCTGCTGGGGGGACAGGACTATGCCCCGCAGCAGGTCCGACCAGTACAGGCGAGGGCCGATCGGGCCGGCCGGCGCCGAGCCGGCGCGGTAGGTCCCGCCCGGGTTGTAGGGGTCCTCGCCGACCGCGAACGCCTGGGTGTGGCCGGGGTTGTCGGCCGCGTACGGGTCGGGGCCGCCCTGCGGGTGGCCGCCGCCGAAGTACTCCGGCTCACCCTGGTTGCCGTAGCCCCCGCCGCCGTAGCCCCCGCCGTCGGCCCGGGGCCACTGGACGGCCCCGCCCCCGCCCCCGCCTCCGTAGGGCGGCCGCTGCCGCTGCCGCGGGTACGGCGGCTGCTGCTGCGCAGGGGGATAGCCGTACGAGGGGGCCTGGGGCTCCTGCTGCCCGTACGGAGGTTGTTGGGTCCGCGCTTGCGGGGCACGATCGTTCCGGCCGCCGCGTCCGCTCCTGAATCCAGCCACGTCATCGAACGTACCCGAGCCCGTGAAGTCACGGGCCGGGCCGGGTGTTTCCGCTGGGCTTTGGGTCCGAGCTGTGACATCCCTTAAGGGGTGTTCCCAGGGGTGTTCCCAGGGGTTTTCCGGGCGATTCTCAGGGGAGCCCACGGGGGCTCCGGGGCGCTGAGTGGCGGCTCGGGGGCCACCGGGCAGGATGGGACCATGAGCGTAGTCAAGATCAACGTACTGACCGTGCCCGCCGAGCAGCGCGAGACGTTGGAGAAGCGGTTCGCCTCCCGGGCGCACGCGGTCGAGAACTCCGACGGGTTCGAGTGGTTCGAGCTCCTGCGCCCTGTCGAGGGCACCGACAGCTACCTCGTCTACACGCGCTGGCGTGACGAGGGGTCGTTCCAGGCCTGGCTGGAGGGGCCGATGAAGGCCGCGCACCAGGGTGCCGGCGCGGGTGAGGGCGGGGAGCGGCCGAAGCCCGCGGCCACCGGCTCCACCCTGTGGTCCTTCGAGGTCGTGCAGCAGGCCGCGCCCAAGAGCGCGTAGCACTACCGCGGCCCGCTCCCGGGAACACGGCGACGCCCCCGTGCCGTACGGACACGGGGGCGTCGGACGTGGGACGGCCGGGCCGCCTACTTCACCGGCTCGGGCTCCGGCGCGCTCTCGTCGGCCGCCTCGCCCGCCGGGTCGACCGGCGTCCTGACGGAGTCGAGCAGCAGCTGGGCGACGTCGACGACCTGGACGGATTCCTTGGCCTTGCCGTCGTTCTTCTTGCCGTTGACGGAGTCCGTGAGCATGACCAGGCAGAACGGGCAGGCCGTGGAGACGATGTCCGGGTTCAGCGAAAGAGCCTCGTCGACGCGTTCGTCGTTGATGCGCTTGCCGATCCTTTCCTCCATCCACATGCGGGCGCCGCCGGCGCCGCAGCAGAAGCCGCGCTCCTTGTGGCGGTGCATCTCCTCGTTCCGGAGGCCCGGAACCTTGCCGATGATCTCCCGTGGCGGCGTGTAGATCTTGTTGTGGCGGCCCAGGTAGCAGGGGTCGTGGTAGGTGATGATGCCCTCGACCGGGGTGACGGGGACGAGCTTGCCCTCGTCGACCAGGTGCTGGAGCAGCTGGGTGTGGTGGATGACCTCGTAGTCGCCGCCGAGTTGCGGGTATTCGTTGCCGAGGGTGTTGAGGCAGTGCGGGCAGGTGGCGACGATCTTCTTCGCCGACTTCGGCTTCCGGGACTCGGGGGTGACGTTGCCCTCGTCGTCCGACTCCTCACCGAAGGCCATGTTCAGCGCGGCGACGTTCTCCATGCCGAGCTCCTGGAACAGGGGCTCGTTGCCCAGGCGGCGGGCGGAGTCGCCGGTGCACTTCTCGTCGCCGCCCATGATCGCGAACTTGACGCCCGCGATGTGCAGCAGTTCCGCGAAGGCCTTGGTGGTCTTCTTGGCGCGGTCCTCCAGGGCGCCGGCGCAGCCGACCCAGTAGAGGTAGTCGACCTCGGAGAGGTCCTCGATGTCCTTGCCGACGACCGGGACCTCGAAGTCGACCTCCTTGGTCCACTGAAGGCGCTGCTTCTTGGCCAGGCCCCAGGGGTTGCCCTTCTTCTCCAGGTTCTTGAGCATCGTGCCCGCCTCGGACGGGAACGAGGACTCGATCATGACCTGGTAGCGGCGCATGTCGACGATGTGGTCGACGTGCTCGATGTCGACCGGGCACTGCTCGACGCAGGCCCCGCAGGTGGTGCAGGACCACAGCACGTCCGGGTCGATGACGCCGCCCGCGGCGAAGCCGCCGTCGGACGCGGCCTCCAGCGTGCCGATCAGTGGACGCTCGGCCTCCGCCAGCGCCGCCGCCGGGACGCCGGCGAGCTGCTCGGCGGAGGCCTTCTCCTCGCCCTCCGCCGTCTTGCCGCCGCCGGCCAGCAGATAGGGGGCCTTGGCGTGCGCGTGGTCGCGCAGCGACATGATCAGCAGCTTCGGGGAGAGCGGCTTGCCGGTGTTCCAGGCCGGGCACTGGGACTGGCAGCGGCCGCACTCGGTGCAGGTGGAGAAGTCCAGCAGGCCCTTCCAGGAGAACTGCTCGACCTGCGAGACACCGAACACGTCGTCCTCACCGGGATCGGTGAAGTCGATCGCCTTCCCGCCGGAGGTCATCGGCTGCAGGGCGCCCAGGGCCGTGCCACCGTCCGCCTCGCGCTTGAACCAGATGTTCGGGAAGGCCAGGAAGCGGTGCCAGGCCACACCCATGTTGGTGTTCAGGGAGACCACGATCATCCACACGAAGGACGTGCCGATCTTGATCATCGCGGTCAGGTAGACCAGGTTCTGCAGGGTGCCGGCCGACAGGCCCTTGAAGGCGAGCACCAGCGGGTACGAGGCGAAGTATCCGGCCTCGTAGTGCTCCACGTGGTGCAGCGCGCCCTCCAGTCCGCGCAGGACGTAGATCGCGAGGCCGATGATGAGGATGACGTACTCGACGAAGTACGCCTGGCCGGCCTTGGAGCCGGCGAAGCGGGACTTGCGGCCGGGCCGGGACGGCAGGCTCAGCAGCCGGATCGCGATGAGCACGGCGATGCCGAGGACGGTCATCACGCCGATGAACTCGATGTACATCTCGAACGGCAGGAAGTCCCCGATGACCGGCAGCGTCCAGTCGGCCCGGAACAACTGGCCGAACGCCTGCGCGAGGGTGGGCGGCAGCGTCAGGAAGCCGATGGCCACGAACCAGTGGGCGACGCCCACGATGCCCCATCGGTTCATCCGGGTGTGGCCGAGGAACTCCCGGACCAGGGTCACGCTGCGCTGGTAGGGGTTGTCGGTACGGGTGCCGGCGGGTACGGGCTGGCCCAGCTTGAAGTACCGGACGAACTGACCGATGGCACGGGCGAGCAGCGCGACGCCGACCACGGTCAGGACCAGCGACACGATGATCGCGGCGAGTTGCATGGGGGCTCCTGAGGCGGCCTCGAGATTACTGAGCGGTAACTTATGTAGTCCGTCTGAGACTACCTCCATCCTCGGCCGCAATGCAGTCGAGTGCGGGGTGATCTGGGTCGCTGCGGGTCCACTTGAGGGCCGTCCGGGGGGTGCCGGAGGGCCGCCCGGGGATCCAGTCGCGCGCCGATCGTGTTATTCGCACCCAATCGCCCCATATACCCCTAATTTAAGAACCGTGCTCTACGGGATCGCCACCGCCATCACCGCTCTCCTCCTCGCCGCCCTGCTCTCGGCGCTGCTCCGGGTGCTCGCGCTTCGGCTGGGCCTCGTCGACCGCAGGAGGCGGGCACGCCCCTTGCCCCTGCTCGGCGGCCTGGCCGTGGTGCTCAGCACCTGCCTGGTCGCCGCGGCCGGCGGCTGGACGGGTACCGCCCCGCTGGGCGACGGAGTGGGCAGACTGCTCGTCGCGGGCGCCGCGGTCGCCCTGCTCGGTACCGCCGCGGACGTGTGGCGGCTGAGGACACCGTTCCTGCTCGTCGGTACGGCCCTCGCGGCGGCCTGCGTGGTGCCGTACGACGAGACCGGGCCGGTGGCCGGGGTGGCCGCCGTCGCCTGGATCACCTGTGTGGCCGCCGCCTTCCGGGGGCTCGACCACGCGGACGGTCTCGCGGGCACGGTGGGCGTGCTCACCGCGTTCGGGGTGGGCGTGTGCGCGGCGGCCGAGGTGATGGACGACCTCGCCGTGCTGCTGAGCGTGCTGGCCGCCGCCCTCACCGGTTTCCTGATGCACAACTGGCATCCGGCGCGGATCGCGTTCGGGTCCGGAGGCGCGCTGTTCACCGGCTTCGTGCTGGCCTGCGCGGCCCTCCTCACCCGCTCCGGGTACGACACGGTCTCCACCGTGGCGGTGCTGTTCGCGCTCACCGCCACCGCGAGCACCGACGCCGTGCTGGTCCTGGTGTCGCGCAGGCTGGCCGGGCGTCCCGTGCTGCGCCGCGGTCCCGACCACCTCGCGCACCGGCTGCGCCGGCTCGGGCCGACGTGGCCGGGCGCGACCGTCCTGCTCGGCGTCGGCACCTTCGCCGCGGTCCTGGTCGGGGTGCTGGTGCACACGGGCCTGGCCCGGCCGACGGCCGTGCTGTGGGTGGCCGGGGCGGCCCTGGTGGTCGTCCTCGGGCTGCTGCGGGTGCCGGCGTACGCTCCGCGGCGGCCGACCGAACCCAACGGTGTCCGCACGCAGTCCCGGCTTCCCGGCACCCGGGGGCAGACCCGGGTACCCGGCACCCGCGGGCGGCCCGAAGAGCGCACGGCTCGGGGTCCCTCCGCCGCCGGTGGCGCCACGCGCGCGCGTGGCGAGGTGGTCGGCACCGGGGCGCCGCCACGCGCGCGCGGCGACGCGTCCGGTGCCCGAGCGCGCACCGAGCCCTTCCGGGTCCTGCGTGCCCCGAGGCAGTCCGGCACGGCCCCCGGAGCCCCGCGCGGCAGGGTCCCGTACGACGCGGAGTCCGGCGGCGGAACCGGCGAATCCGGCCTCCAGGCCCCTCGGCGTCACCTCGAATATCCGCCTCCTCCGCCCCGGCAATCCACGTCGCCGCAGGTCAGAGCGCCCTTGCGTATAAGAGATGGATAAGACTTGAGTCTGAGTGGCTCAGGTCTGTTGACCCGACGGTGAGCCTCGGGCACACTTGAGTCCGTTCCACTCAAGTCAGCTGGAGGATTCACCATGGCACGTGCGGTCGGCATCGACCTGGGCACGACTAACTCCGTCGTCAGCGTTCTGGAGGGCGGCGAGCCCACCGTCATCACCAACGCCGAGGGTGCCAGGACCACGCCGTCCGTCGTCGCCTTCGCCAAGAACGGTGAGGTGCTGGTCGGCGAGGTGGCCAAGCGTCAGGCTGTCACCAACGTCGACAGGACCATCCGGTCGGTCAAGCGCCACATGGGCACCGACTGGAAGATCAACCTCGACGGCAAGGACTTCAACCCGCAGCAGATCAGCGCCTTCGTGCTGCAGAAGCTGAAGCGGGACGCCGAGGCCTACCTGGGCGAGAAGGTCACGGACGCGGTCATCACCGTCCCGGCGTACTTCAACGACGCCGAGCGCCAGGCCACCAAGGAGGCCGGCGAGATCGCCGGTCTGAACGTGCTGCGCATCGTCAACGAGCCGACGGCCGCCGCCCTGGCGTACGGCCTCGACAAGGACGAGCAGATGATCCTCGTCTTCGACCTCGGTGGCGGTACGTTCGACGTCTCGCTGCTGGAGATCGGCGACGGTGTCGTCGAGGTGAAGGCCACCAACGGCGACAACCACCTCGGCGGTGACGACTGGGACCAGCGCGTCGTCGACTACCTGGTCAAGCAGTTCCACTCCGGTCACGGCGTGGACCTGTCCAAGGACAAGATGGCCCTCCAGCGTCTGCGTGAGGCGGCGGAGAAGGCCAAGATCGAGCTGTCCTCGTCCACCGAGACCTCGATCAACCTGCCCTACATCACCGCGTCCGCCGAGGGCCCGCTGCACCTGGACGAGAAGCTCACCCGCGCCCAGTTCCAGCAGCTGACGGCCGACCTGCTGGAGCGCTGCAAGACGCCGTTCCACAACGTCATCAAGGACGCCGGCGTCTCCGTCAGCGACATCGACCACATCGTGCTCGTCGGTGGTTCCACCCGTATGCCCGCGGTCGCCGAGCTCGTCAAGGAGCTGACCGGCGGCAAGGAGGCCAACAAGGGTGTGAACCCGGACGAGGTCGTCGCCATCGGCGCCTCGCTCCAGGCCGGTGTCCTCAAGGGCGAGGTCAAGGACGTCCTGCTGCTCGACGTCACCCCGCTGTCCCTCGGCATCGAGACCAAGGGCGGCATCATGACCAAGCTGATCGAGCGCAACACCACGATCCCGACCAAGCGCTCCGAGATCTTCACCACGGCCGAGGACAACCAGCCGTCGGTGCAGATCCAGGTCTACCAGGGCGAGCGCGAGATCGCCGCGTACAACAAGAAGCTCGGCATGTTCGAGCTGACCGGTCTGCCGCCGGCGCCGCGCGGCGTCCCGCAGATCGAGGTGTCCTTCGACATCGACGCCAACGGCATCATGCACGTCACGGCGAAGGACCTCGGCACCGGCAAGGAGCAGAAGATGACCGTCACCGGCGGCTCCTCGCTCCCGAAGGACGAGGTCGACCGCATGCGCGAGGAGGCCGAGCGCTACGCGGAGGAGGACCACAAGCGCCGCGAGGCCGCCGAGACCCGCAACCAGGGCGAGCAGCTCGTCTACCAGACCGAGAAGTTCCTCAAGGACAACGAGGACAAGGTCCCCGGCGAGATCAAGACCGAGGTGGAGTCCGCCGTCGCCGAGCTGAAGGAGACGCTCAAGGGCGAGGACACCGCCGAGATCCGCACCGCCACGGAGAAGGTCGCCGCCGTCTCCCAGAAGCTCGGCCAGGCCATGTACGCCGACGCCCAGGCCGCGCAGGCCGCGGGCGGTGCCGGTGAGGCCGGTGCCGGCCAGGCCCGGGCCGACGACGACGTCGTGGACGCCGAGATCGTCGACGACGAACGCAAGGACGGTGCGGCGTGACGGAGGAGACCCCCGGCTTCGAGGAACACCAGCCGCAGCCTCCGCCGCAGTCTGACGCCGCCTCCGGCACCACCCCCGAGGACGCCGCGCCGGCCGCCGCCCAGGACAAGGGCGCGGCCCCGGCCGACGAAGGGGACCAGTCGGCCGCGCTGACGGCCCAGCTGGACCAGGTGCGCACGGCGCTCGGCGAGCGCACGGCGGACCTGCAACGGCTCCAGGCCGAGTACCAGAACTACCGGCGCCGGGTCGAGCGGGACCGGATCGCGGTACGGGAGGTCGCCGTGGCGAACATCCTGTCCGAGCTCCTGCCCGTGCTCGACGACATCGGCCGCGCGCGGGACCACGGCGAACTGGTGGGCGGTTTCAAGTCCGTCGCAGAGTCGCTGGAGACCGTGGTCTCGAAGCTCGGACTGCAGCAGTTCGGTAAGGAGGGCGAGTCCTTCGACCCGACGATCCACGAGGCCCTGATGCACTCCTACGCACCGGACGTCACCGAGACGACGTGCGTGGCGATTCTGCAGCCCGGGTATCGGATCGGCGAGCGCACCATCCGCCCCGCGCGGGTGGCGGTGGCCGAGCCCCAGCCCGGCGCGCAGACGGTCAAGCCGGCCGAGGAGTCCGGCACGGCCCCGGCAGCCGAGCAGGGCGAGGACAAGGAGAACGGTGGCCCGGAGGAGGGCTGACGTAATAACGGACGACGCGCGAGAGGAGGGACGTCGGGGATGAGCACCAAGGACTTCATCGAGAAGGACTTCTACAAGGTCCTCGGCGTCCCCAAGGACGCCACCGAGGCCGAGATCAAGAAGGCGTACCGGAAGCTCGCCCGCGAGTTCCACCCGGACGCCAACAAGGGCAACGCCAAGGCCGAGGAGCGCTTCAAGGAGATCTCCGAGGCGAACGACGTGCTCGGCGACGCCAAGAAGCGCAAGGAGTACGACGAGGCCCGCGCCCTGTTCGGCAACGGCGGCTTCCGCCCCGGACCGGGCGCCGGCGGCGGCTCCTTCAACTTCGACCTGGGCGACCTCTTCGGAGGCGCCCAGGGCGGCGGCGGGAGCGGCGGGAGCGGCGGCTTCGGCGGCGGAATCGGTGATGTCTTCGGGGGCCTGTTCAACCGGGGCGGCACGGGCACCACGCGCGCCCAGCCCCGGCGCGGCCAGGACATCGAGTCCGAGGTCACGCTGAGCTTCACGGAGGCCATCGAGGGCGCGACGGTGCCGCTGCGCATGTCGAGCCAGCAGCCGTGCAAGGCCTGTTCCGGCACCGGCGACAAGAACGGCACACCGCGGGTGTGCCCGACCTGCGTCGGCACCGGCCAGGTGGCACGCGGCTCGGGCGGCGGGTTCTCGCTGACGGACCCGTGCCCGGACTGCAAGGGCCGCGGGCTCATCGCGGAGAACCCCTGCGAGGTGTGCACGGGCTCCGGGCGGGCCAAGTCGTCCCGGACGATGCAGGTCCGCATCCCGGCCGGGGTCAGCGACGGCCAGCGCATCCGGCTGCGCGGCAAGGGCGCCCCGGGCGAGCGCGGCGGACCCGCGGGCGACCTGTACGTGGTGGTGCACGTCGGGGAGCACCCGGTCTTCGGCCGCCGGGGCGACAACCTCACCGTCACCGTGCCGGTCACGTTCACCGAGGCGGCCCTCGGCGGCGAGATCCGCGTGCCCACCCTGGGCGGTCCGTCGGTGACGCTGAAGCTGCCCCCGGGCACGCCGAACGGCCGTACGATGCGGGCGCGCGGCAAGGGCGCGGTCCGCAAGGACGGCAGCCGCGGCGACCTGCTGGTCACCGTGGAGGTGAGTGTCCCCAAGGACCTGTCGGGGAAGGCTCGTGACGCGCTTCAGGCGTATCGCGAGGCCACCGCGGGCGAGGACCCGCGGGCCGAGCTGTTCGAGGCCGCGAAGGGAGCATGAGGGAGATGGACGGCCGCCGCCGCAACCCGTACGAACTGACGGAAGACACACCGGTGTACGTCATCTCGGTGGCCGCCCAGCTGTCCGGACTGCACCCGCAGACCCTCCGTCAGTACGACCGGCTGGGTCTGGTGTCCCCCGACCGCACCGCCGGCCGCGGGCGTCGCTACTCGGCCCGTGACATCGAACTGCTCCGCCAGGTGCAGCAGTTGTCGCAGGACGAGGGCATCAACCTGGCCGGCATCAAGCGCATCATCGAACTGGAGAACCAGGTCACGGCGCTCCAGTCCCGGGTCGCGGAACTCCAGGCGGCGCTGGACGGCGCGGCGGCGGCGATGCGGCAGCGCGAGGCCGCGGTGCACGCCTCCTACCGCCGGGACCTGGTCCCCTACCAGGAGGTCCAGCAGACCAGCGCGCTGGTGGTGTGGCGGCCCAAGCGCCAGCAACCGGAGTAGCACCGTCCCGCACTCGAGGGGCCCGGAGGCCGCAAGCCTCCGGGCCCCTTCGCGGAGGCGCACTGCGCGGCGGGGCTGGACCACGACAGTGAGCAGTGGGCGCGGCGGAAGCGGGCGTTGACGGGGGAATCGTCGTCGCGGGGCCTCCTGGGAGGCCGGGCGGGGGCTTTCTGCAGGCCGATGGCGAGCCGGGGAAGTTGTGCGGGGAGCAGGACCCCGAGGAGCAGGGCAACGGGCCCCGGGGCCTGCCGGACGGCCCTACGGCTTGGCCCCGTCCGCGAGGGACGCGATGCGCCGCAGTTCCGCCAGGTGCCCGGCAAGTGCCTCCTGGCCCGCGTCGGTCAGGGCGAGCCAGGTGTGGGTGCGGGAGTTCATCGGGACCTTGCGCACGGTCGCGTAGCCGGCCGCCTGCAACACCTTGACCTGCTTGCTCAGGACGGAGTCGCTCACTCCGAGGGCATCGCGGACCACCGAGAACTCCAGGGAGTCGACCGCCGCGAGCATGGCGCAGATCCGCAGCCGGTGTGCCGGATGGATCACCTCGTCGAGTCCGGACATGGTCACATCCGCCGCAGCAGATCGCGGCGCAGCGCGTCGTCGTTGCGCCGGGTGACGTACACGGTGAGGGCCAGGGCCGGCAGACCGGCCACCGACATGGCGCCCGTCAGCCCCGCGGCCAGCTTCAGGCTCAGTCCGAGACCGCCGAGGGCGATGAGCGCCAGCAGGTACAAGCCGTTGAGCCCGCGCGTGCCCGGAGCGGACACCGAGCGGTTGACGGAGACGCCGCGGGAGCGGGCGACGCTCAGGGTGAGCATCGTCGGGAGGACGATCCCCCCGACGATGACGCCCGAGGGCACCATGCTGCCGCCCATGTCGATCGAGGCGAAGACGATGCCCACGCCGAGGCCCAGCCCGGCGTGGTACCACCAGGGCGCGGTGGCGCGGTCGGCGAGGGTGGCGCGCGCGCAGGCCGCGCCGTCGAGGGCCGCGCGTGCGGCGGCAGGATCTTCCGAGGTACTTTCCATGATGGAAAGTCTAGCTCGACTTTCCATCATGGCAAGTGTCGGTCTGTGCGGTGCCCGAGTCGGCTCATGCGGATCGTCTCCACGCCCTCGACCCTCTCCATGACCGGCGCCTCCGTCGGCGCCGTCTCCTGTTCGGACCGGTAGGTGTGCGTCCGTCAGGTCGCCCGCGTCTTCGCCCGACCGCTGAACTTCCCTCTGGTGAAGGGTCCGCAAAGGGCGTTTGAGGATGATTCCGCAAGGGTTCGCAGGGTCTTCACAGCCGCAGCGGAGTGTGGTGTTGCCATCTCGTTAAGTGGTTCCGCTTGACGCCGATGGTCGCCTCCGCGTTGGCTTTTCAGTCACCTGGGTTGCAATGCTGCGCCCTCGTCCGGAAGGCACCAGAAGTGAGCACCTCGATGCGTCATATCGCCATAGCCGTGGCCGCGTCCACGCTGACCTTCTCGCTCGCCGCCTGCGGGGCGCTCGGCGGGTCGGGGAGCGGCGCCGACGCGAGCCCCACCAAGGGCGACGACCTGACGGTGGGCCTGCTGCTGCCGGAGACGGCCAACACCCGGTACGAGAAGTTCGACTACCCCATCATCAAGGAGAAGGTCGCCGAGCTGACCCGGAACAAGGGCAAGGTCGAGTACTCCAACGCGGACGCGGACGCGGGCAGGCAGGCCGGCCAGATGCAGCGGATGATCGACGACAAGGTCGACGTCATCCTGCTCGACGCCGTCGACTCGCACGCCATCGCCGACGTGGTGCAGAAGGCCAAGGACGCGGGCATCCCGGTCATCGCCTACGACCGGCTCTCCGAGGGCCCGATCGACGCGTACATCTCCTTCGACAACGAGCTGGTGGGCGAGGTGCAGGGCCGCTCCCTGATCGACGCGCTGGGTTCCGACGTGAGCACCTCCGACCAGATCGTCATGATCAACGGATCGCCCACCGACCCGAACGCCAAGCAGTTCAAGGAGGGCGCGCTCTCCCAGCTCAGCGGGAAGGTCACGATCGCCAAGTCCTACGACACCAAGGACTGGAAGCCGGAGAACGCCCGGGCGAACATGGCCGAGGCGCTGGCCGCGCTCGGCAAGGACGACATCGCCGCCGTCTACTCCGCCAACGACGGCATGGCGGGCGGCGTCATCAAGGCCTTCAAGGACGCGGGCTTCACCGACCTGCCGGCCATCACCGGCCAGGACGCCGAACTCGACGCCGTGCAGCGGATCGTCACCGGCGAGCAGTACATGAGCGTGTACAAGTCCTACCCGACGGAGGCCGAGACCGCCGCCCAGATGGCGGTCGCCAAGGTCCAGGGCAAGGACATCCAGTTCGACTCCCTCACCCGGGACCGGATCAGCAGCCCCACCCACAAGAACATTCCCGCGCAGTTGGTCTCCGTGGTCGCCCTGACGAAGAGGAACATCCAGGACACGGTCATCGACGACGGCATCTACAAGGTGTCCGACATCTGCACCGCGACGTACAAGGCGGCCTGTAACTCCATCGGACTGAAGTAACGTCCTTGCAAGCGGGGCGCGTTCGGGTTCCACAGCCGACTTCGCAGCCGACTTCGCCGCGCTGCGATCAGTCCGGTGGAGGCTGGTGCACACCGGTCGAAACCGCTGGTTTTCGGGGGTCGCGCCGGAAGGAGCCGTGTTGCACAGCCGGTCCGCTCCGCGCATAGTTGCGCTGCGGAAGACGCGGAAACCGGGGGTGTGATGGGGCATGACCGGGCACGGGACGGAGAAGCATCCACACGGTGCCGACCGACTGTGCGAGGCCGGGGAGCACGTGTATTCCCGGGCCGTACGGCAGGGCCGGGTGCCGCGCCGGCTCGCCGAGCCGGTGCCCTGCCTGCTTGAACTCGCCCTGCTGCACCCGGACCCCGACGACATGGACTTCCTGGTGCCGACCGCGCCGCAGGAGGTCATGACCCGGCTGCTGCGCGGGATGTACGACGAGGTGAGTGAGAGCCACCGGCGGGTGGGCTCGGTGGTGTCCGCCGTCGAGCGGTACGCCGGGCTCGGCCGGCAGGTGCGGGTGCCCTCGGCGGCCGTGGAGGGCACGGCGATCCGGGTCCTGGACGGACTGTCCCGCATCCAGGCGGCGATGGACGAGGCGACCGAGGCGTGCACCGCCGAGGTGCTGACCGTCCAGCCGGGCGGCATCCGCCGCGAGCACGAGCTGTCCGAGGGGCTGCACCGGGCGCTGGCGCTGCGCGGGCGCGGGGTGCGGATGCGGGACCTGTACACGCATGTGGCCCGGCACGGCCAGGGGCTGCTCAACTACCTGGAGCTGATGGGCGACGCGGTCGAGGCGCGCACGCTGGACGAGGTGATCGACCGGCTGATCCTCTTCGACCGCACGGTCGCCTTCGTACCCGCCAACGCCGACTGCACGATGGCGCTGGAGCTGCGTCATCCCGCGCTGGTGGAGTACCTGGGGACGGTCTTCGAACGGCTCTGGCGGCTGGCGATCCCGCTGACCGCGCCGCTGCCCGAGACGGGCATCGAGGGCATCTCCCACCGCGAGCGGTCCATCGCGGCGCTGCTGGCCGAAGGCCACCAGGACGCCGTGATCGCCGAGCGGCTGGGCATCAGCGTCCGCACCTGCCGGGCGCACATCGCCCGGCTGTCGGAGACGCTGGGCGCGGCCGGCCGCACGCAGCTGGGTGTGCGGATCGCCCAGGCGGGGCTGGACGGACCGCCGAGCACCGTGGGCGTGGGGCCGTTCACGGTTCCGGGTCAAGAATTCCCGACTGCCCGATGAGGTAGCCCAACTGGGCCCGGCTGCCACTGCCGAGGGTGGCGGCGAGCTTGGCGATGTGCTCACGTGCGGTGCGCACGTTCATGCCGAGGCGTTCGGCGATGACGGTGTCGGTGTGGCCTTCGACGAGGAGCCCGGCGATGGCGCGCTGGCGGGGGGTGACGCGGTCCGAGGACGGCTGTTGGACGGTCAACGGGAACATGGGGGTGGCCAGCCGCCACAGCCGTTCGAAGGTGGTTGTGAAGAACTCCACGAGGGCCGGGTGGCGCACTTGGAGCGCGAGGGTGCCGTCACGGTTGGCGGGGATGAAGGCGGCCCTGCGGTCCACGACGATGAGGCGGGCGGTGACCTCGTCGAGGGAACGGGCCTCGACATCGCCGTTCAGTTGCTCTTGATAGGCGGGCACTGAGGGCACATGGCGCAGAGTGTGCTGGTAGAGCGTGCGGATGCGGCCACCTCGGTCCAGCAGCGCCTGGTCGCGCACCAGCGACACGACCCGGGCCTCCTCGGCGCGCTGACCGACGAGGCCCGCGTGCGGTTGCACGCATAGGAGCTCCTGGCTCGCTTCGGCCATGGTCTCGGTGATGGCCTGGTTGATCCGGCGGGTACCGCTGAGGATCGCAAGCGTCGAGGTGTCGGGCTCCCCGGTGCGCCGGCCGTCGATGCGCATAAGCGGCTCGAAGGTCTGGGTCAGTCGTTCCTCGCGCCGTCGCTCCTCGGCGATGCGCTCCTCGGTAGCGCGCAAGAGCCGGTGGAGGGCGGCGGCGGGTGCCACGGGCTCCAGCCGGCCGAGATCTTCAACCGTCGGGTGCAGCAGACCGAAGTCGACGAGGCAGGGGGCCGCGGCCGCCTCTCCCGCGGGCACCCATCCGCTCCGCAGGGCGCGTTCGTACAACTCTGCGCCCGTTGGGCACAGGTTCTCCGCGCCGTGCTCCGGATGACGTGTCGGGCCCACCCCGGTCCTCCCTGTGGCTTCAGTGCTTTTGCTGCAGAATCCCCGACTGGGCAATGAGGTAACCGAGTTGGGCACGGCTGCCGCTGCCGAGGATGGCAGCGAGCTTGGCGATGTGGGCCCGGCAGGTACGGACGTTCATACCAAGGCGACGGGCGATGGCCTCATCGACGTGGCCCTCGACGAGGAGCTTGGCTATGGAGTACTGGATGTCGTTGATGCCGCCGGGAGCGGTCTCGTAGGGGGTGCCGGCGCTCAGTGGGACCGATCGGCCCCACATGAACTCGAAGACCTTGATCAGGTAGCGGACGAGGCCCGAGTGGCGGAGTTCCAGAGCGACTTGTTGATCGTCGCGGGTGGGGATGAACGCGACGGTCTCGTCGCACACGATGAGCCGTTCCACTACCTCGTCGATGGTGCGGTACTCGGCCTTCCCGCTCGACAACTGGTCCACGTAGGCCAGTTTCTCGGGGCTGTAGCGCGCGGTGTGCTGATAAAGGGTCCGGATGCGCACGCCACGCTCGATGAGCGGCCGGTCCCGCTCGAGGCCCTGGGTGAGGCTGCGCTCGGAGAAGCGGTCGTCGCTCGGCTGGATGGTGAGCATCTCGGTGTGGCACTGGGCCGTGGCCACGTTGAGCGCCGCGTTGATCCGCGCTCCCCCCTCCAACACCGTGATCGAGTGGCCGGTCGTCGCCGACTGCGCGCTGAGCGCGAGAAACGGCTCAAAGAGGTCCGCAAGCTGGATGGACAGCCGCCGGCGTTCCGTGATCTCTCGCTCGATTGGGTGGAGACGCTCGGCCAGCGCGACCGAAGGGTGCACCGGGCACAGCCAGTTCGCGTCGTCCGGATCCGGGCGGAGAAGGTCGAACTCCACGAGACAAGGGGCGCATTCGGCATCCGCCCGGACGATCCTCCCCAGACGGAGGGCGTTCGCATAAAGTCGGCCACCTTCCTCACAAAGTTCGGTCACCGCGTGGGGATGCATCCCCTTAGTCCGATTTCCCACTAAATCTCCACCCCCCAGGGTCCTGAACATGCAGGAACATGATGCATCGATCCTGTGGCCATGACGTGCCGGAATGAGCCATCGTCTTACCTGACGGGGGAAAGGGAGACTTTCAAGTGAGGACGAAGCCGACTATGCGTAAGAGAATGCTTCGCTCGGTGCTTGTGGCCGCCTTCTCCGCTGTTGCGGCCTTTGGGGTGCTGGGTGGTCACTTCGATGCGGGGAGTGACGACAGGGCGGACAGTCACTGGCCGGCAGTCGTGGTGACGAGTCCCGCCGACTCGCACTGGCCGGACTTTGTCACGACAGTTGACTCCGGAGAGCTGATGTGACCACTCCACCCGACGACCGTTCCTTCCGCCGCGAGATGGCCACCGCCTACCGCTCCGGTTGGCACTTCATCGACCTGGTCACCGCCCTCCCCCACAGCGGTGACTCGCTGATGGTGACCGTCTTCGGTGAGCCGGTCGTCGTCACGCGGGACGAGGACGGTGACGTACGGGCGTACCGGTGTCTGCGGCGGCCTCGGGGGGCGCCGCAGCCCGTACGGTGTGCCGTCCGCTACGGAATGATCTTCGTGAACCTGGACCAGAGGGACCACCGGCAGGTAGCAGAGCAACCCTCGGTCCTGAGAACCATCACCGCCACCCCCCGCAGTGCCTGACGCGATTCCCCCGTCGTAACAGATCGCTCAGGTGCTTCCCCCCGCAGCGGCGTCACCGTGACCTGAACACGGTGACGCCGCTGTTGTTTTCCCAAAATCTCCGGGTATCGGCGGATTCGATCACTGGCCGAAAAAGGCCACCGCCGCTCAGTCGTGCCCCGGCGCCCGGGGCGGCCCGATTCCGATCATCACGCGGGACGGGTCGCCCCGGGCGCCGTCGTGTGTGCCGCCTTCGCGCCGGTCCCGACCTCCTCGATCCCCTCCCTGAGAAAGCTCCCGGTCTCACCTTGAGTGGAATAGACTCAAGTTTGTGTACGCTGGTGCAGTCAGCGCTGGGAGATGTGGGCTGAGAGCGCTCGTCAAGGAGGAGAGAAGCGACCGTGGACGCCGAGCTGACCAACAGGAGCCGTGACGCGATCAACGCGGCCGGCAACCGGGCCGTACGGGAGGGGCACCCCGACCTCACCCCCGCCCATCTGCTTCTCGCGCTGCTCGAGGGGCAGGACAACGAGAACATCATCGACCTGCTGTCGGCCGTCGACGCCGACCAGGCCTCCGTCCGCTCCGGCACCGAGCGCGTGCTCGCGTCCCTGCCCAGCGTGACCGGGTCCACGGTCGCGCCGCCGCAGCCCAACCGCGAGCTGCTCGCCGTGATCGCGGACGCGCAGGGCAGGGCGCGGGACCTCGGGGACGAGTACCTGTCCACCGAGCACCTGCTCATCGGCATCGCCGCGAAGGGCGGCGCGGCCGGCGAGGTGCTGTCCGGCCAGGGCGCCGGCGCCAGGAAGCTTCAGGACGCCTTCTCGAAGGCGAGGGGAGGACGCCGGGTGACCACAGCCGACCCCGAGGGCCAGTACAAGGCCCTGGAGAAGTTCGGCACGGATCTCACCGCCGCGGCGCGCGAGGGCCGCCTCGACCCGGTGATCGGCCGGGACCAGGAGATCCGCCGCGTGGTGCAGGTGCTGTCGCGCCGCACCAAGAACAACCCGGTGCTCATCGGTGAGCCCGGCGTCGGCAAGACCGCCGTCGTCGAGGGGCTCGCCCAGCGGATCGTCAAGGGCGACGTGCCCGAGTCGCTGAAGGACAAGCGGCTGGTGGCGCTGGACCTCGGGGCGATGGTCGCGGGCGCGAAGTACCGCGGCGAGTTCGAGGAGCGGCTCAAGACCGTCCTGGCGGAGATCAAGGAGTCCGACGGCCGGATCATCACCTTCATCGACGAGCTGCACACCGTCGTCGGCACGGGCGCCGGCGGCGACTCCGCGATGGACGCCGGGAACATGCTCAAGCCCATGCTGGCCCGCGGCGAGCTGCGCATGGTCGGCGCCACGACGCTCGACGAGTACCGGGAGCGGATCGAGAAGGACCCGGCGCTGGAGCGGCGCTTCCAGCAGGTGCTGGTCGCCGAGCCCAGCGTGGAGGACTCCATCGCGATCCTGCGCGGGCTCAAGGGCCGCTACGAGGCCCACCACAAGGTGCAGATCAACGACTCCGCGCTGGTGGCCGCCGCGACCCTGTCCGACCGGTACATCACCTCACGCTTCCTGCCCGACAAGGCGATCGACCTCGTCGACGAGTCCGCCTCCCGGCTGCGCATGGAGATCGACTCCTCCCCGGTGGAGATCGACGAACTCCAGCGCGGCGTCGACCGGTTGCGCATGGAGGAGCTGGCGCTCGACAAGGAGACCGACGCGGCCTCGCGGGAGCGACTGGAGAAACTGCGCCGCGACCTCGCCGACAAGGAGGAGGAGCTGCGCGGCCTGACCGCCCGCTGGGAGAAGGAGAAGCAGGCCCTCAACCGGGTCGGTGAGCTGAAGGAGCGCCTGGACGACCTGCGCGGCCAGGCCGAACGCGCCCAGCGCGACGGCGACTTCGACACCGCCTCCAAGCTGCTGTACGGGGAGATCCCCGACCTGGAGAAGGAGTTGGAGGCCGCCTCGCAGGCCGAGGAGGAGGCCGCCAAGGACACCATGGTCAAGGAGGAGGTCGGCCCCGACGACATCGCCGACGTGGTCGCCTCCTGGACCGGGATCCCGGCCGGCCGACTGCTGGAGGGCGAGACGCAGAAACTGCTGCGCATGGAGGAGGAGATCGGCAGGCGGCTCATCGGCCAGGCCGAGGCCGTGCGGGCCGTCTCCGACGCCGTGCGCCGCAGCCGGGCCGGCATCGCGGACCCGGACCGGCCCACGGGCTCGTTCCTCTTCCTCGGCCCGACCGGCGTCGGCAAGACCGAACTCGCCAAGGCGCTCGCCGACTTCCTCTTCGACGACGAGCGGGCCATGGTCCGCATCGACATGTCGGAGTACGGCGAGAAGCACAGCGTGGCCCGGCTGGTCGGCGCCCCGCCCGGCTACGTCGGCTACGAGGAGGGCGGACAGCTCACCGAGGCGGTGCGCCGCCGCCCGTACAGCGTGGTGCTGCTCGACGAGGTGGAGAAGGCCCACCCGGAGGTCTTCGACATCCTGTTGCAGGTGCTGGACGACGGTCGCCTCACCGACGGCCAGGGCCGCACCGTCGACTTCCGCAACGCCATCCTGGTGCTGACCTCGAACCTGGGCAGCCAGTACCTGGTCGACCCGCTGACGAGCGAGGAGGAGAAGAAGGAGCAGGTCCTCGAAACGGTCCGCACCTCCTTCAAGCCGGAGTTCCTCAACCGCCTGGACGACCTGGTGGTCTTCTCGGCCCTGTCCAAGGAGGAGCTGAGCCGGATCGCCGGGCTCCAGATCGACCGGCTCGCCCGCCGTCTGTCGGAGCGCCGCCTGACCCTGGACGTCACCCCCGACGCCCTGGCCTGGCTCGCCGAGGAGGGCATGGACCCGGCCTATGGCGCCCGCCCGCTGCGCCGTCTGGTCCAGACCGCCATCGGCGACCGCCTCGCCAAGGAGATCCTCTCCGGCGAGATCAAGGACGGCGACACGGTCCGCGTCGACCGCTTCGGCGAGGGCCTGCTGGTGGGCCCGGCGACCGGCAAGACGCTGTAGCCCCCGGCGCGGTCCGCCACCACGGTGGGTGGCGGGCCGCGTCGCACCGTGAACGCCGTGAACGCCGTGAACGCCGGGAACGCCGGGAACCGTGTCCGGGCCGGGGCGGGGTTCCCCGTGGGTCCTCCGTTCAGTGGGTACTCGGAGGCGGACAGCACGATGCCCGCGAAGGCGACGAGGAAGGGCAGTGCCTTCGTCCCGCCCCGTGTCCGCGTCATGACCCCCACCTCCGTTTGCCGGACGTCCACCTGACGGCCGGATCGTGTCAGCCCAGGGCTGACAGGCTCCCGGAGGGCTTGCCACCCCCCTCCCCGCATGAGGGAGGATGGCGAGATCCGTACGAAGGGAAAAACACGGTGAGCATCGACCCGTCCTCGATTCCGAACTTCGGGGGCAAGCCAGAGCCGCAGCCCCAGGGACCGGCGGGCCCCGTCGTCCCGGATCAGGACCTCGTGAAGCAGCTCCTGGACCAGATGGAGCTCAAGTACGTCGTCGACGACGAGGGCGACCTCGCGGCGCCGTGGGAGCAGTTCCGTACGTACTTCATGTTCCGCGGCGAGGCCGACCAGCAGGTCTTCTCGGTGCGGACGTTCTACGACCGGCCCCACAAGATCGACGAGAAGCCGCAGCTGCTGGAGTCCATCGACGACTGGAACCGGCGCACCCTGTGGCCCAAGGTGTACAGCCACACCCACGACGACGGCACCGTCCGCCTCATCGGCGAGGCGCAGATGCTGATCGGCATGGGCGTGAGCCTGGAGCACTTCGTCTCCTCGACGGTCAGCTGGGTGCGGGCCGCCATCGAGTTCGACCGGTGGCTCGTCGAGCAGCTCGGCCTCGAACAGGACATCAACGAGACGGACAAGCCCGTCGAGCAGGACGTCGACGAGGCGGACAAGCCCGAGGACGACGAGAAGTAGTCCCCCCGGCCGTCACGCACAGAAGCGAGAGCCCGGCCCGGGACGCGAGCCGACCATGGCCGCGTACCCGGGAGCGGGCTCTTCGCCGTAGCGGCGCGCGTACCCCGGCTCACAGGCTCCGCAGGCGGGACACGGCCTCGCGCAGGACGTCCGTCCGCTTGCAGAAGGCGAAACGGACCTGGGTGCGGCCCGCCTCCCGGTCGTCGTAGAAGACCGCGTTGGGGATGGCGACCACGCCGCAGCGTTCGGGCAGGGTACGGCAGAAGGCGATGCCGTCCTTCTCGCCGAGCCGGGCGATGTCGGTGGTGACGAAGTAGGTGCCCCGGGGGCGGAAGACCTCGAAGCCCGCCTCGGCCAGTCCGGTGGCGAGCAGGTCGCGCTTGGCGCGCAGGTCCTCGCGGAAACCGGTGAAGTGGCTGTCGGGGAGGGCGAGCGCCTCGGCGACCGCGTACTGGAACGGTCCGGCGCTCACGTAGGTCAGGAACTGCTTGGCCGAGCGGACCGCCGTGACCAGGGGAGCGGCGGCGGTGACCCAGCCGACCTTCCAGCCCGTGAACGAGAACGTCTTGCCCGCCGACGAGATGGTGACCGTGCGCTCGCGCATACCCGGGAACGTGGCGAGCGGGATGTGCTCGGCGTCGTCGTACACCAGGTGCTCGTACACCTCGTCCGTCACCACGAGCAGGTCGTGTGCGACGGCGAGCCGTGCGATCTCGGCCAGTTCGGCGCGGGTGAGGACGGTGCCGGTCGGGTTGTGCGGGGTGTTCAGGAGCAGCAGCCGGGTCCGCGGGGTCACCGCGTCGCGCAGTTCGTCCAGGTCGAGCCGGAACGCACCCTCCTCGTGGTCCGGCCGGAGCGTCACCGGCACCCGCTTCCCGCCCGCCATCGCGATGCAGGCGGCGTAGGAGTCGTAGTACGGCTCCAGGGCGATCACCTCGTCGCCGGGCTCTAGCAGCGCCAGCAGCGTGGCCGCGATCGCCTCGGTGGCGCCCGCGGTGACCAGCACCTCGGTGTCCGGGTCGTAGGAGAGGCCGTACCGCCGCAGCTGGTGCTCCGCGACCGCCGTGCGCAGCTCGGGGATGCCCGGACCTGGCGGGTACTGGTTGCCCCGCCCGTCGCGCAACGCGCGCACGGCCGCCTCCCTGATCTCCTCGGGGCCGTCGGTGTCGGGGAAGCCCTGCCCCAGGTTGATCGACCCGGTCCGTACGGCGAGCGCGGACATCTCGGCGAAGATCGTCGTCCCGAACTCGGCGAGCCGGCGGTTGAGGAGCGGGCGTGCGCTGGAGGTCATGCCGGCCATCCTCCGTCCAAGCTCTGGACTTCCTCAAGTGTGCTTTGGCCGGTCCGGCGGCCGGGCATCTCCCGGGCACGCTGCGAGGCGCCCACGGGGGGCCGCTTCGGCGGAACGCCCCGGGAACGTCCGGCGGGCGTCCGGGGGAACGGCCCCGGGTGCCCCGGCCGGGGGTCCTGGGGATCGGAGGGAGGGGGACGCCATGGTTCTGGGCATCGTCCTGGCGTTGATCGTGGTGCTGTGCGTGGCCGCCGTGGCGGCCGGGCGCGGCAGGGCCCGCCGCGTCCGGCTCGTGAAGTCGTCGCGGGGCCGGCGCGCGGGGTCGGTCGGCGCGAGGTCGGTCGGCGGGGGAAGCGCGAGCGGCGGCGTCGGCTGGTGGGCCGGGTCGGACGGCGGCGGCGGTGGCTGCTCGTCCGACGGTGGCCATCACTCGGGAGGGGGTCACTCGGGAGGGGGACATTCCGGGGGGTCGCACTCGTGTGGGGGTCACTCCTGCGGGGGGCATTCCTCGTGCGGCGGAGGGTCGTCGTGCGGGGGCGGATGCGGCGGAGGCAGCTGACACGGGGCAGCCGAGCTCCGCGGGGGAACCGCATCCGGGCCGGCGCCCGCCGGGGGAAGCCTCCGGCGGGTGCACCGGCCCCGTCGCGCACGCTCTGGCACCCGCCATGGTTGAACAGTTGAGCTGTGAGGCCCTCTGAGGGATGGAAACCGCACGAAGTTGGGTAAAAACCCTGTGGCGGAACCGCTGTTCGTGATTGCCTCTACCGACGCAGCCCCTCGGATGTCCAGCACCCCCCTCCCGAGCTGGGCTGACCGGGCCGTCGTCCCCGTGTCCACCGGGGCGTGCCGGCCCGTTCCTCTCCTTCTTTTTCTTTGCGTGCTAGCGGAGCCGATCCATGCTCACGACCCTGAACACCTCCTACACCGACACGAGCGCGGCCGACCTCGCCTGGGCCCTGGGGCGCGAGCCGCTGCCCGCACTGGCCACCCTGGACCTCGAACTGACCGGGGCGAAACTCCAGTTGAGACTCCTCGGCGCGTCCCACCAGGTGCTCCTGGAGGAGGAGCGGGGAAGCTGTTCGGAGACCGTGGCGTGCATCCCGGGCTCCAGCACGCCGCTGCCGCTCGGCGTCGCCAAGCGGGCCGACGACTGGGCGTACGAGTTCGCCGCCCGCGTCGAGTTCCTGACGCCGGGGTCGTTCACCGGCCGTGCCCAGGAGCTGCTGGCCCTCGTCTCCGAGCATCCGCACGGTCTGGCGGGTGTCTTCCCGGGCAGCCCGAACGCGTTCACCGCGATGCTGGCGCAGTGGCACGACGGCCAGGTGCACTGGCGGACCTGGCACGCCTACCCGCAGGACGGCCAGTTGGTGACCACCCGGACCAGGGTGGGGGTGCGCCGTTCCGCGCCGGCCGGAGCGAGGTGAGCGCGGGTAAACACGCGAGGCGCGACCACGTCCCGTTCCACACGTGTGGGTGACGAAGCGTCCCACTTCTGTGACGTAACGTCACAGGTGTGATCGAATCGCACGCCCCGGCCCCGCCCGGCGCGGCGTCGTCCTTCCACGGCCCCGCGCGACTGCCCGTCCGGCCGGGAACCGGCCGGTTCCTGGTCCTCGCGGGTGTCTTCGTCTGCGCGGCCTGCGGACTCGTGTACGAGCTCGAACTCGTGGCGCTGGCCTCGTACCTGATCGGCGACTCGGTCACCCAGGCGTCCATCGTGCTGTCCGTCATGGTGTTCGCCATGGGCATCGGCTCGCTCGCCGCGAAGCGGCTGCGCCGGCACGCCGCCGTCGCCTTCGGCGCGATCGAGGCGACGCTCGCGCTGGTGGGCGGGTGCAGCGCCATGGCGCTGTACGCGGTGTTCGCCTGGACCGGCGGCTGGGGCGGCGTGTGGGCGAACGGTCCGCGCTGCCTGCTGGTCGGCTTCTCCCTGGCCATCGGCCTGCTGATCGGCGCGGAGGTGCCGCTGCTGATGGAGCTGATCCAGCGGATCCGCCGCCAGGACGCGGGCGGTGCGGTCGCCGACCTGTTCGCGGCGGACTACGTGGGCGCGCTCGTCGGCGGACTCGCGTTCCCGTTCCTCCTGCTGCCGCTGCTGGGGCAGTTGACCGGAGCGCTGGTGACCGGCGCCGTCAACGCCGTGGCCGGCGGCGTCCTCGTGCTCGGCCTGTTCCCGCGGGACCTGACCCCACGCGGCCGCTGGCTGCTGCTCGTCGCCAACCTCGCCGTGCTCGGTCTGCTCGCCTCCCTCACCGCCCTGGTCGGCGACTTCGAACGGGCCGCGCGGCAGGCGATGTACGGCGCGGACGTCCGGGTGGCGCTGCGGACCGGCGAGCAGGAGGTGGTCCTCACCGGCGGCACCCGGGGCCGTCCGCCGCGGCTGTTCCTCGACGGGCGGCTGCGGGGCGGCGGCCGCGACGAGCGCCGCTACCACGAGGCGCTGGTCCACCCCGCGATGAGCGGGCCGCACGCGCGGGTGCTGATCCTCGGCGGCGGCGACGGCTTCGCCGCACGCGAGGTGCTGCGGCACCCCGGCGTCGAGCGGGTGGACGTCGTCGAGCGCGACCCGGCGCTCGTCCGGCTCGCGCGCGGCGACCCGGTACTGGCCGGACTGGGCGAGCACGCCTTCGACGACCGGCGCGTGCACGTGAGCACCGCCGACGCCTTCGACCGGCTGCGCGGGGCGCCGCCGGCGGCGTACGACGTGGTGATCGGTGACCTGCCCGATCCGGGCATCACGGCGAGCGCGAAGCTGTACACGCAGGAGTTCTACAGCCTGGCCCGGCGGGCCCTGGCACCCGGCGGCCGGCTGGTGGTGCACGCCGGACCGGTCGCCTCGCGGCCCCGGGAGTTCTGGACGGTGGAGGCCACGGTCAGGGCCGCCGGACTGCGCACCCTGCCGTACCGCGTGGACGGCCGCGACTCCGGCTCCGCCGCCGGGCCCGACCGCACGGCCGGTGCCTCCCGCGCCTCCCGTGACCGGGGCGGTGACCGGGGTGACTGGGGCTTCGTCCTGGCGGGCCGCATGCCGCCCGCGCTCCGCCTGGACCCGCGGGCCCCCGCCCCGCGCACACTCACGCCGGACTCGCTCGCGGCGGCCGCCCGCGCCGCGGCCCACACCCGCGTCCCCGGCCTTCCGCCGTCGACGCTGGTCCACCTCCGGTAGACGGGCTGATCCGGGTCCGCCGCCGGTGTGTGCGGTACGTGGGGGCAGCGCGTGGATCGTGGTGGTCCGTGCCGTCCTGCGTGCCGTCCTGCTCGCTGGGAGCCACCCGGCGGCAGGGCCGAGCCCGGTGAGTGTCCCGCGGGGACGGGTTGTGGCCGAGGGGAGGGTAATCGGGGGCGGCACTGGGTACCCTCGGCTGACATGGAGCACGAGGTGTTCGTTCCGGTTCCGGCTCGGCGGTTGCGAAGGGCGCTCGCCGATCCGGCGCGGGTTGCCCGGGCGGTTCCCGGGCTTCAGCAGGACGCGGGTGGCGGGCCCGTCAGCGGCCGGCTCAAGGTGCGGATCGGCAGCCACTCCATCACCTACCGCGGCACCCTGCGCGTCCGTGCGCTCGACGACGGCTCCTACGCCGTCGAGGGCGACGGGGCCGAGTCCCGAGGCACCGGTTCGGTGAAACTCACGCTCACGCTCCGCCTCCGCGACACCGACGGCGGCTCCACCCTCACCTTCGACGGCACCGCTCGTGCGGAGGGCCGCGTCACCGAGCTGTCCCCGGACGCCGTCCACACCGCCACGACCCGCCTCCTGAACCGCTTCGCGGAAAACCTGTCCACCCAGCCGCCCGCCCCCGAATCGGAGGCCCCCGAATCGGAGGCCCCCGAATCGGAGGCCGCCGAACCCGTGGCTGCTGAACCGGAGGCTGCAGACGCGGAGGCCCCTGAAGCGGAGGTCGCCGAACCGGACGCCGCCGAAAAGTCGCAGTCCGGTGAAGCCGAGGCGCCTGGGGTCGACGGGGTCGTGGGGCTGGCCGAGGAGGCGACCGAGGACTTCGCCCCGTTGGCGAGCGGGGACTTCGAGGCCGCTCCGGACGCGGACGACGCGCCGGCGCCGCCGGTCGGGGACGAGGGCGAGGCGCACCCGGCCGGGCCGGGCGGGCGCGGTTCCGTCTTCGACGCCGAGGTGCCGCCCTCCTCCCTCGACCCGCTGGCCGACGAGGAAGACGAGGACGACGAGCCCCCCGTCTCCGAGGACTTCGCCGAGACCGCCGAGCCGCCCGCCGAGGCGGCGCACGCGCGGCGGACGATGATCGGGCGCAGCGCCGAGGAGGTCGACCACGCCCCGCCCCGAGGCCGTTACGCCCCCGTCCCCGCGCCGCTGACCGTCTCCGCCGGGCCCACCCTCCGTTGGGCGGTGCCCGCGGCGGCGTTGGTCGTGGCGTCGGTGATCGTCGCGGGCCGGGCCCTGAGGCGCCGCCGCTGAGCACCGCCCCGGTGGCGGCCCGCCGCCCCGGTACCCAGGTGGCGGCCCGGCTCCGGTCCTTCCCGCCCGGCCGCTCGGCCCGCCCCCTTGCCCCCCCCGTTCGCGCCCCCACTCGACCGCGACGCTGAACGTCTTCCTGATCGGCCAAGTAGCCTCGTGGGGTGAGGAACGAAGACATCACGCTGACCGCGGGTGACGCGGAAGCGGTCGTGCAGCCGGGCAACGGCGGGCGTATCGGCAGTCTGCGCGTCGGCGGCCTCGAACTGCTCCGCCAGGGAGAGCGTTTCGGCTGCTTCCCAATGGTCCCCTGGTGCGGCCGGATCCGCGAGGGCCGCTTCCGGGACGGTGCCGCCGTCCACCAGATGCCGCTCAACTCCCCACCGCACGCCATCCACGGCACCGCCCGCGACGGCGCCTGGCGCACCGCCCGCAGCTCCGCGGGCGAGGCGGTGATCACGTACGACCTCGTCGCCCCCTGGCCCTACCCCGGCCGTGTCACCCAGGCCGTCACCCTGACCGAGGACGCGCTGACGCTGACCATGTCCGTGGAGACGTACGAGTCGTCCTTCCCCGCGCAGATCGGCTGGCACCCGTGGTTCAACCGCACCCTCGAGGGTGCCGGCGCCCAGGACGTCCGCGTCGACTTCCGGCCCGCCTGGCAGGAGGAGCGCGGCGACGACCACCTGCCCACCGGGCACCGCGTCGAGCCGCGGCCCGGTCCCTGGGACGACTGCTTCGGCATGCCCGGCGGCGTCGACGTCACGCTCACCTGGCCCGGGCAGCTGGAGCTGAGGGTGACCAGCCGCGAGGAATGGGTCGTCGTCTACGACGAGCAGCAGGCCGCCGTGTGCGTGGAGCCGCAGACCGGCCCGCCCGACGGTCTGAACACCCTCCCGCGCCTGGTCACCCCGCTGGAGCCGCTGGAGGCCTCGACGACCTGGACCTGGCACCGCGCTTAAGCTGGCTGTCATGAGCGACGTTCGCGGCGAGCTGCTGCAGCAGATCAAGGACAAGGCCGTGGTGCACGGCAGGGTGACGCTGTCGTCCGGCCTGGAGGCCGACTACTACATCGACCTGCGTCGCGTCACCCTCGACGGCGAGGCGGCTCCGCTGGTCGGTCAGGTGCTCCTGGACCTGACCGCCGACTTCGACTTCGACGCGGTGGGTGGCCTGACGATGGGCGCCGACCCCGTCGCGGCCTCCATGCTGCACGCCGCCGCCGCGCGCGGGCGCAGCCTTGACGCCTTCGTGGTCCGCAAGGCCGCCAAGGCCCACGGCATGCAACGGCGCGTGGAGGGCCCGGAGATCAAGGGCCGCCGCGTCCTGGTGGTGGAGGACACCTCCACCACGGGCGGCTCCCCGCTCACCGCCGTCGAGGCGGTGCGCGAGGCGGGCGCCGAGGTGGTCGCCGTGGCGACGATCGTCGACCGGGCCACCGGCGCGGCCGAGAAGATCAGTGAGGGCGCCGGGGTGCCGTACGTCTTCGCGTACTCGAAGGACGACCTCGGACTGGACTGAGGCGGGCCCGGGTCCGTAGCGCGTGACCCGGTCGTCCACCGGCCGGGCAGGGTGTCCGACACATCCGGCAACGTCTGCGAAGATGGGGCCGACGATGACGTCACTCCCTAGGTCAGGGCCGTAAGTACGCAGAACGCACCCCGCACATACAAGGAGCGGACAGATGCCCATCGCAACCCCCGAGGTCTACAACGAGATGCTCGACCGGGCGAAGGCAGGCAAGTTCGCCTACCCGGCCATCAACGTCACCTCCTCCCAGACCCTGAACGCGGCCCTGCGCGGCTTCGCGGAGGCGGAGAGCGACGGCATCGTCCAGATCTCCACGGGTGGTGCGGAGTTCCTGGGTGGCCAGTACAGCAAGGACATGGTCACCGGGGCCGTCGCCCTGGCCGAGTACGCGCACATCCTCGCCGAGAAGTACCCGGTCAACATCGCTCTGCACACCGACCACTGCCCGAAGGACAAGCTCGACGGGTACGTGCGTCCGCTGCTCGCGATCTCCGAGGAGCGCGTCAAGAGCGGCCGCAACCCGCTGTTCCAGTCCCACATGTGGGACGGCTCCGCGGAGACCCTCGCCGACAACCTGGCGATCGCTCAGGACCTGCTCGTCCGCACCGCCGCCGCCCGGATCATCCTCGAGGTGGAGATCACCCCGACCGGTGGCGAGGAGGACGGCGTCACCCACGAGATCAACGACAAGCTGTACACCACGGTCGAGGACGCGATCCGCACCGCCGAGGCCCTGGGCCTGGGCGACAAGGGCCGCTACCTGCTGGCCGCCTCCTTCGGCAACGTGCACGGCGTGTACAAGCCGGGCAACGTCGTGCTCCGCCCCGACCTGCTGAAGGAGCTGAACGAGGGCGTCGCGGCGAAGTACGGCCGCCCGGCCGGCAGCCAGCCGTTCGACTTCGTCTTCCACGGCGGCTCCGGCTCCACGGAGGAGGAGATCCGCACGGCGTTGGAGAACGGCGTGGTGAAGATGAACATCGACACCGACACCCAGTACGCCTTCACGCGTCCTGTGGCCGACCACATGTTCAAGAACTACGACGGCGTCCTCAAGGTCGACGGCGAGGTCGGCTCCAAGAAGACCTACGACCCGCGCACCTGGGGCAAGCTGGCCGAGGCGTCGATGGCCAAGCGCGTGGTGGAGGCCTGCGGCAACCTCCGCTCAACCGGCACGAAGATCAAGTAACTCCCGGTTCCTCGGGTTCCTTTGGTTCCTCCAGTTCCTTCGGTCCCTCTGGTTCCTCCGGTTCCTTCCGACGGGCCCGGTGCTGCGGCACCGGGCCCGTCGTGTGCCCACTGGCTCAGGGCCGGCCGGCGCGGGATGATCCCCTCATGGCTGTCACCGCACAGCACGCCCCCGTCGTGAGGATCTCCAGTCCCACCGGCCGCTGGATCCTGCTCACCACCGTGCTCGGCTCCAGCATGGCCCTGCTGGACTCGACCGTCGTCAACGTCGCCCTGCCCCGCATCGGCCGCGACCTGCACGCGAACCTCGCCGCGCTCCAGTGGACGGTCAACGCCTACCTGGTCACCCTGGCCGGCCTGATCCTCCTCGGCGGCTCACTCGGCGACCGCTACGGCCGCCGCAAGGTCTTCGTGCTCGGCGTCGTCTGGTTCGCCGCCGCCTCCCTGTGCTGCGGCCTCGCCCCGAACGCGACCGTCCTGGTCGCCGCCCGCGCCCTGCAAGGCGTCGGCGGCGCCCTTCTCACCCCCGGCTCGCTCGCCCTCATCCAGGCCTCCTTCCATCCGGACGACCGCGCCAGGGCCGTGGGCCTGTGGTCCGGCTTCGGCGGCATCGGCGCGGCCGTCGGCCCGTTCCTCGGCGGCTGGCTGGTGGCCGGGCCCGGCTGGCGCTGGGTCTTCCTGCTCAACATCCCACTGGCCCTGGTCTGCGCCCCCGTCGCCGTACGCCACGTCCCCGAGTCCAGCGACCGCGCCGCCCACGGCCGCTTCGACGTGCTGGGCGCGGCCCTCGGCGCCCTGTCCCTGGCCCTGGTGACGTACGCCCTGATCGAGGCGCGTGGCGGCACCTGGGTCGTCGCCCTGACCGCCGCCGCGGGCGTGCTCGCCGCCGTCGCCTTCGTGTACGTGGAGAAGCACCGCCGAGATCCGATGATGCCGCCGGACATCTTCGCCTCCCGCCAGTTCACCGCCGTCAACCTGGTCACCCTGTGCGTGTACGCGGCCTTCGGCGGTTTCTTCTTCCTCACCGCCCTGCAACTCCAGGTGGTGTCCGGCTACTCACCGCTCGAGGCGGGTACCGCCCTGCTCCCGACGACCGTCCTCATGCTGCTGTTCTCGGCCCGCTCGGGTGCCCTCGCCGACCGCATCGGGCCGCGCCTGCCGCTCACCGCCGGACCGCTGCTGTGCGCGGCGGCGCTGCTGCTGATGCTGCGGGTCGGCGCGGGGGCGGACTACCTCACGGACGTGCTGCCGGCCCTGCTGGTCATGGGCGCGGGCATGGTCACCCTGGTCGCCCCGCTCACCGCCACCGTGCTCGCCTCGGTGGACACCTCCCGCGCCGGTCTTGCCAGCGGCATCAACAACGCGGCCGCCCGCGCGGCCGGCCTGATCGCGGTGGCCGCGCTGCCGCTGCTGGCCGGGATGGGCCCGGAGGCCTACCGCTCGGCGGACGCCTTCGACGCCGCGTTCCGCCGGGCCATGCCGATCTGCGCGGCGGTCCTGGTGGTGGGGGCGGTCCTCGCCTTCGCCACCGTCCGCCGTCCGGCCAAGGGCTGCTGCCGGCCCGAGTGCCGCACCCACGGCAGTGTGACGACACCGCCGCTGGAGACGGGGCGCGGGGGTGCGGCCTCCGGCACCGAACCGGCCGCGTGAGCCGTGGAACGGGCCGTTCCGCGGCGGCCGGGAGCAGCCGTCACCGCTCACGGGCCATGCAGCAGACTGGACCCCATGACCATTCACGAGAACCTCCTGGGCGGTCCGCCGCCCACCCACCTTCCCGACGACCCGGAGCCGCGTGAGCTCCTCGCGACGGGAACCTCGCCGGCCGAGGTGGCGGCGCGGTACCCGGCGTCGTCGCTGGCCTGGGCGCAGCTGGCCGACGACGCCTTCGAGCGGGGGGCGGCCGTGGAGTCGTACGCGTACGCCCGGACGGGCTACCACCGCGGTCTGGACGCCCTGCGCCGCAGCGGTTGGAAGGGCCATGGCCCGGTCCCCTGGGAGCACGAGCCCAACCGCGGCTTCCTGCGCGCCCTGCACGCCCTCGCGCGCGCCGCCCACGCGATCGGCGAGCAGGAGGAGTACGAGCGCTGCACGCAGTTCCTGACGGACTCCTCGCAGACGGCCGCGCACACGCTGGGCTGACCCCGTACGCACGCGAGGCCCGCCGGCGCGACCGGGCGGGCCTTGCGATCTGTGCACGTGATGCGCAGGATGCGGATGGGGACCGGGGCCCCCGTGCCGGCATCGGCAGGGGCGGACCGCTACCCGGAGTACTACAGGAGACAGCGATGTCCCAACCGGCTCACCCGACTCCTCAGCCTGCTGAGGCCTCTGAGCCCGAGACCCCGCATCTCGACTTCGCAGGCACCACGCCGTACGAGGACTACGTCAGGGCGGACGTGCTCACCCACCTCCAGCACACCCTCTCCGACGACCCCGGCGAGATGGTCTTCCTGGTCACCACCCAGGTGATGGAGCTGTGGTTCACCGTCATCGTCCACGAGTGGGAGACCGCGGCCCGCGCCCTGCGCTCGGACGACGTGCCGACGGCGGTCGCCGCGCTGAAGCGGTCCGTACGGGAACTCCAGGCGCTGAACGCCTCCTGGACGCCGCTCGCCGCACTCACGCCGGCCCAGTTCAACAGCTACCGCGGCGCCCTCGGCGAGGGCTCCGGCTTCCAGTCGGCGATGTACCGCCGCATGGAGTTCCTGCTCGGCGACAAGTCCGCCTCGATGCTCGTCCCGCACCGCGGCGCCCCCCGCGCCCACGCGGAACTGGAGAAGGCGCTGCACGAGCCGAGCCTGTACGACGAGGTGCTGCGGCTGCTCGCCCGCCGCGGGCACGCGGTCCCGGACGCCGTGCTGCACCGCGACGTGTCGCTGCGCTACGAGCCCAGCGAGGAGGTCGAGGCCGTCTGGACGGCGCTCTACGCCGGTGACCAGGACGACGAACTCGCCCGGCTCGGCGAGGCGTTGACCGACGTCGCCGAACTGGTGTGGCGCTGGCGCAACGACCACCTCGTGGCCACCCGCCGCGCGATGGGCGCCAAGGCCGGCACGGGTGGCTCCGCCGGGGTGGCCTGGCTGGAGAAGCGGGCCCGGAAGAACGTCTTCCCCGAGCTGTGGACGGCGAGGTCCCATGTCTGAGATGACCCTCCGAGCCGAGAAGCTGGACGCCGCCGACGAACTCGCCGGGCTGCGCGACCGGTTCGTCCTCGACGAGGGCGTCTACCTGGACGGCAACTCGCTGGGCGCGCTCCCGGCGAACGTCCCGGACCACATCGGCGACGTCGTACGCCGCCAGTGGGGCGAGCTGCGCATCCGCTCCTGGACGGAGGGCGGCTGGTGGACCGCGCCCGAGCGGGTCGGCGACCGGATCGCCCCGCTGGTCGGGGCCGCGCCGGGCCAGATCGTGGTGGGCGACTCGACCAGCGTCAACGTGTTCAAGGCGCTGGTGGCGGCGGTCCGGATGGCCCGGCAGGACGGTGCGGGCGAGCGGGACGAGATCCTGGTCGACGCGACGACGTTCCCCTCGGACGGGTACATCGCCCAGTCGGCGGCCCGGATGACGGGCTGCGCGCTGCGCCCGGTGACGCCGGCCGAGGTGCCCGGGGCGCTCACTGCGCGCACCGCCGCGGTCCTGCTGAACCACGTCGACTACCGCACGGGCCGGCTGCACGACCTGCCGTCCCTGACGGCCGCGGTGCACGCGGTGGGCGCGTACGCCGTCTGGGACCTGTGCCACAGCGCGGGCGCCCTGCCGGTGGGGCTGGACGAGCACGGGGTCCGCCTGGCGGTCGGGTGCACCTACAAGTACCTGAACGGCGGCCCGGGTTCACCGGCCTTCCTGTACGTCCGCCGCGATGTGCAGGACCGCTTCGACTCCCCGCTGCCCGGCTGGAACTCGCACGCCGAGCCCTTCGGCATGCGGCCCGGCTACGAACCGGCGGGGGGTGCGCTGCGTGGCCGGGTCGGCACCCCCGACATCCTCTCCCTGCTCGCCCTGGAGGCGGCGCTGGACGTCTGGGACGGGGTGCCGGTCGAGGCCGTACGCGCCAAGTCCCTCGCGCTGACGGACTTCTTCCTGGAGTGCGTCGACGCGTACGTCCCCGCCGGACGCGTGGAGTCCCTGACCCCGGCGGCCCACGAGGAGCGCGGCAGCCAGGTGGCCCTGCGCTGCCCGGACGCCGGTGAGGCGATGAAGCGGCTGATCGAACGCGGGGTGGTCGGCGACTTCCGGCACCCCGACGTCCTGCGCTTCGGCTTCACCCCGCTCTACGTCGGGTTCGCGGACGCGGAGCGGGCGGCGCGGGTGCTGGCGGAGGTACTGGCGGAGATGCCGGCGTAGGGGCCGGCCGGCTGATGCGTCGGCTACGCCCGGCTGGCGCGGGCGTAGCCGGGCTCCCGCGGGAGTGCCCGGCTCCTGCGGGAGTGCCCGGCTCCCGCGGGCGTACCGGAACGGAGGTTTCCTGCCGCACGGTCCCGGATCGTGCGGCAGAACCGTTTGGCCTCACCCAGCGTGACATCCCCATGTCGGGGCACGTGACGGGCCTGATACCGTCCCGGCCAACGGTCGGTTGATTTCCATCCCGGACCGCCAAACCCGTTTCACCGCTGAGAGGTTGGAGCATGCCGGAAGCCGACGCCCCCCTCCCCCGAGCGCTCGGGTCCGCTCGGGCGGGGGAGACCCCCACCGCCGCGGAACCGGGGAGCACCCCCGGCCGTGACGCGGCGGCGCGTGCCGCCGCGGAGGAGGAGTCGGTCTTCTCGCATGCGCCCGTCGCACCCGACGGCACGGCCGCCTACGGCGACCACCCCGACCAGGTCGTCGACTTCTACCGCCCGCGCGGTGCGGCCGACTCCTCGGGGCCCGCGCCGCACGCCCCGCTCGTGGTGGTGCTGCACGGCGGCGCCTGGCGGGCCCCGTACGACCGCCGCCACATCACGCCGTTCTCGGACTTCCTCGCCCGCCGGGGCTTCGCCGTGGCCTGCGTCGAGTACCGGCGCGGCAGCGCCACCCCGGCGGCGCCGGGCGAGGACCCGGTCGCGGGCCGCTGGCCGGACACGTTCGACGACGTGGCGGCGGCGCTCGACGCGCTGCCCGGGCTGGCCCGGGAGGCGCTCCCGCAGGCCGACACGCGGCGCACGGTGCTCACCGGCCATTCGGCGGGCGGCCACCTGGCCCTGTGGGCGGCGGCCCGGCATGTCCTGCCCGCGGACGCGCCCTGGCGCACGGACCGTCCCGCCCCGCTGCGGGGCGTGGTCGCGCTCGCCCCCATCGCTGATTTCGCGGTCGCCGAGAAGCTGGACGTGTGCGGCGGTGCGGCCCGTCAACTGCTGGGTGGGGAAGAGGGCTTCGTCGAGCGGCAGCCCTGTGCCGACCCGGCTCTGCTGCTGCCGACCGGCATCGCCACGACCCTCGTCCAGGGGCGCGACGACCTGGTCGTACCGCAGGTGGTCGCGGAGTCCTACACCGAGGCCGCGGCGAAGGCGGGCGAGGTGGTGGGCCTGACCCTCCTGGAGGGCGTCGGCCACTTCCCCCTGATCGACCCGGCGGCCGACGCGTGCGCGGTGGTGGCGGAGGAGATCGCGCAGCTGGCATGGTGACTCCGGCCTTCGTCCCGACCGGGCCCGCGCTTCGACCGGGGCAACCCGGTCGTACCCGTAGTACTTGAGAGCTACGGCCGCGAACACCTCCCTGGCGGGACGCGGGCTACGGCCCCGGATCCGTAACTTCCCTTCCAGATCGGCCCGGTGGCCGGGCGGAGCCGGAGGGGATGAGCCGTGGGGCGTGGACGGGAGAGGCGGGGCAGGGCCGCGAGCCCGGGCGGGGTCGCGGGACCGGGCACGGGGCCGGAGACCGGACCGGAGACCGAACCGGATGCCGGTCTCGGTATGGGGCCGAGTGCCGGCCCGGGAGCGGACCCGAGCGCGGCTCTGGGTGCGGGCTCGCATCCCGGCCTGGGAAGGCGACCGGGGGCCGGTCCGAGTGCTGACCTGGGAGCGGAACCGAGTGCTGGCCCGGGAGTGGGCCTGAGTGCCAGTTCGGGAGCGGACCTGAGTGCCGGTCCGGGAGTGGGCCCGAGGCCCGGCCCGGAGGTGAAGTCGGGCGTCGGGGCGAGGGCAGGCGGATGGCGTCGGGCCCTGCTCGCCCTTCTCGTCACCGGCGCTCTCGTGGTGCCTCTGTCGGCCGCGGCCCGGCCCCGGATTCCCGCGCCCGCCCCGGCGACCCTCGCGCCCCTGACCCGGACCGCCCTCGACGCGGCCTACGGGGCGAACAGCGCCGACGCGGCCCGCGCGTCCGGCATGGCCGCGGCACACGGCGACACGCACCGCGCGGCCGTGGACCGGGCGCTGGCGTCACCCTCTCGTCAACTGCTCTCCTTCGACGGCCGTGGTTCCGGCCGCGTGTCGGAGGTGTTCGGCGACCTGGCGCACGCCGACCGCACTGCGGTCCTCGTCCCGGGTTCCGACACCTCCCTGGACACCTACGACCGCTTCCGGAAGGGCGCACTCGCCCTGTACCAGGAGCTCGGCCGCGAGGCCACGGCCGGTTCGCGCCCGGCGGTCGTCGCCTGGCTCGGCTACGAGACGCCGGGCACGGTCAGCACCACGGTGCTCACCACGGGCCGCGCCGAGCAGGCGGCCCCGCATCTGGGGGAGCTGATACGCGACCTGCGCGCCGTGATGGGGCGGGCGCCGCACATCACCCTGGTGTGCCACTCCTACGGTTCGGTGGTGTGCGGGCGCGCCGCGTCCGGCCTGGACGTGGACGACATCGCCTTCATCGGCAGTCCCGGCACCGGAGCGGACTCCGTGCCCGCGCTGCACACCCGGGCCCGTGTTTGGGCGGCCCGCGGAACCGGCGACTGGGTGGCGAACGTGCCGCACGTCCGCGCCCACCTCTTCGGCACGACCGTCGGCCTGGGCGCCGACCCCATGGACCCCGCCTTCGGCGCCCGCAGGTTCACGGCCGGAAGCGGCGGCCACAGCGCCTACTTCACCCCCGGCTCCCCGTCCCTGACCAACCTGGCCCGGATCGTCCTGGGCGCCACGAGCGAGGTGCAAGGTGACTGACCGCCTCCCAGCAGCACTCACCCGCATACGAGCCTCCGCCCACCGCCTCCACAACCAGACCCCACCGCACCGGGACCGGGCGGTGGACGCCCTGCGGGCCCTCGCCATCCTCGGTGTGGTCCTGGGGCACTGGCTGGTCACGGCCCTGGTCGCCGACACCCGCACCCAGCCCCGCCCCACCCTGCACACCGCGAGCCCCCTCCACTACCTGCCCGCCCTGGCCCCGATCTCCTGGGCGTTCCAGACCCTCGCCGTGTTCTTCCTCGTCGGCGGGCGCGTCGCCACCCGCAGCCACCTCTCGGCCCGCGCCCGCGGCACCAGCTACCCGCAGTGGCTCCGTGCTCGCCTGTCCCGGCTGTTCGGGCCGGTCGCGGCCGTCCTGGCCCTCTGGACGGTCACCGCCACCGCTCTCCTCCTGACCGGCGTGGACCTCGACACGGTCCACACCCTCGTGAAGCTGGCTCTGTCCCCCCTGTGGTTCCTCCTGGTCTTCGCCGTACTGACGGCGGCGACGCCCCTGCTCACCCGGCTCAGTCCCCTGTGGCCCCTGGCCGTCGTCCTGCACGTGGACCTCCTCCGCTTCGGCCTCGGCGCCCCCTCCTGGATCGGCTGGCTGAACCTGCCGGCCGGCTGGCTCGTGCCGTACACCCTGGGCGCGGCCTGGACCCGTGGTGAGCTGGACCGCCGCCGCGCAGGCTGGACGCTGCTCATCTGCGGTGCGACGGCGACCGCGGCCCTCGTCGCCTGGGCGGGCTACCCGGCGTCGATGGTCGGCGTCCCGGGCGCCACGGTCTCCAACCTCAACCCGCCGACACTGGCGGCCGTCACCTTCGGCCTGGCCCAGTGCGGCCTGGCCCTGCTGCTGCGCGAGCGGCTGCGCCGCGCGATGTCCCGCCCGCTCGCCTGGGCGGCGGTGGCGCTGGTCAACCTCTCCGCGATGACGATCTTCCTCTGGCACCAGACGGCCCTGATGGCGACCACCGCCATGGGCCTGCTCGCCGGCCGCCTCCCGGGCCTGCACACACTCCCCGACGGCCCCGGCTGGGTGGCGGCCCGGCTGGCCTGGCTCCCGGTCTTCGCCCTCGCCCTGGCCGTCTGCTGGGCCGCCTTCCGTACCTGTGAGCAGGGCGGTGGCCGGCGCCGTTCCCGGGTGGTCAGGGTCCATCGCCCCGGGACGGCCTCCGCGCCAGACCCTAGAGTGGGCGCGTGATGCCAGGGGAAAGCCGCGTCAGGCACGGGCTGCGGGTGCTGCGCGAGGACCTGTGGACCGCACGGCCGGATCCGCTGCCCCCGTCCGTCTGGCTGCGCTGGCTTCCGCACGGCGTCGTGTGGCTCGTCGCGCTCGTGGTGCTGCTGGGCGCCGCGGGTCACCTTTGGAGCGGCGCGCGGCTGGCCTTCGGCTACGCCTTCCTCGTCGCGCTCGGACAGGCCGGTGCGATGGCGCTGGCCCTGTGGCGGCCCATCCCGGCGTGGTGGCTGTCCATGGCGGCCACGGTGCTGGGAGCGGTGGCCCTGCACGGCCCGCTGGTCGCCGGCGATCTGCACGGCTTTACCTGGCCCTGGACCACGTCCGGGATCATCGCCCACCTGTTCGTCCTGCTGCTGCTCGCCCTGCGGGTACGCGCCCGCGTCGCCGTGGAGGCGCTGGCCCTGACCGCACTGGCCACCTACGTCCTCCAGGGTGTGTGGGGCGCGGCGGACTACCAGTCCACCGGTGTTCTCGCGCTGGCGCTGTTCGCGGTCGTGGTGCTGCTGGGCACGGCCCTGCGCGGCCGCCGCGAGGCCCGCGCGGAACTGGTGCAGCAGACCACGCTCACCGCGGAGGAGCGGGCCCGCCGCACGCTCCTGGAGGAGCGCAGCCGCATCGCCCGCGAGCTGCACGACGTGGTCGCCCACCACATGTCGGTGATCTCCATCCAGGCGCAGGTGGCACCGCACCTCACACCGGACCCCTCGCCGGAGCTGAAGGAGAACCTCCACGGCATCCGGCAGAACGCGCTGGAGGCGCTCGGCGAACTGCGCCGGGTGCTCGGCGTGCTGCGTTCGGAGAACCCCGAGGACCCCTACGGCCTCGGCGAATCCGGCACCAGGGCCGCCCCGGACGCCCCGCAGCCCACCCTCGACCGCCTCGGCGCCCTCGTCGAGAACACCCGCGCCGCCGGTCTGACGGTCACCGTGGACATCGAGGACTCGCGGCGCGAGCAACGTGCGTATCCGCCGGCCGTGGAGCTGTCGGCGTACCGCATCGTCCAGGAGGCCCTGAGCAACGCCCTGCGGCACGCCCCGGGGTCGACGGTCCGTGTGGAAGTCACCCACGTTCCCGACGGCCTGTTCCTGAGCGTGGTGAACTCCCGACCCCGGCGGCCCGTCCAGCCCTCCCCGGGTGCCGGGCACGGCCTGCTCGGCATGCGCGAGCGGGCGACCATGCTGGGCGGGCACGTCACGGCCGCCAGGACACTCCACGGCGGCTTCGCGGTCACGGCCTTCCTCCCCCACGACGGCGTCGCGCCCGCGACCAGCCCGCCCCGCCTGCCCGTCGTCTACACCGACCCGCCCGACACCCCCGTCGTCCACGTCGAACCGCCCGGCGCCGCACCCGCTCCCGGCTCACCGTCCCCGACAGGAGAGGACACTCCATGACGAGCGGCCGCATCCGCGTCCTCATCGCCGACGACCAGCAGATGGTGCGGCAGGGGTTCACCGTGCTGCTCAACACCCAGCCGGACATCGAGGTGGTGGGCCAGGCGGTGGACGGCCTGGACGCCGTCGCCAAGGCCGCCGAGGTCTCCCCGGACGTCGTCCTGATGGACATCCGCATGCCCGAACTCGGCGGCATCGAGGCCACCCGCCGTATCACCACCGCCACCCCGGACATGAGGGTCCTGGTCCTCACCACCTTCGACCTGGACGAGTACGTGTACGAGGCGCTGCGCGCCGGCGCGTCCGGCTTCCTGCTCAAGGACGCCTCCGCGGACCAGCTCGCCGAGGCGGTCCGGGTGATCGCGGCCGGAGACGCGCTGCTGGCGCCGGGGATCACGCGCCGGCTGATCGCGGAGTTCTCCCGGCTGAAGGACGCACCGCGCGCCCCGCTGAAGTCACGCATCGGCGTACTGACCGAACGCGAGACGGAAGTGCTCGCCCTGATCGCGCAGGGCCTGTCCAACGCGGAGATCGCCCGGCACCTCGTCGTCGCCGAGCAGACCGTGAAGACCCACGTGGGCCGCATCCTGGTGAAACTGGGCCTCAGGGACCGCACTCAGGCGGCGGTGTTCGCCTACGAGTCGGGACTGGTCCGCCCCTCCGGGTACTGAGCGCGGGCATCAGGGCGATACCCGTAGTACTTGAGACGGATCGCGAAGGACCCCCTCGAAGGGGACGACCGCGGCCGCCGCCTGCGCCTACCGTTTTCAGCGTGACCGAGACGACGCAGACGCAAGCGACGCCGCCGGACGGCGCCTTCAGTCCGTACAAGCAGCGCAGCCCGGAGTACAGGCTCGCCGAGAAGGTTCTGCGCGGGCTGCGGCAGGGCCTGTTCCATGACGCCTTCGCCTACCGTCCGCTGCGACCCGTGGGTGTCGACGGCCCGCTGGTCCGGCGGCTGCCCGGCCGCCTGCGTCCGTACGCGGCCTGGAGGCGGCACGCCGTGGTGGTGGCGGCCGGCCTGCTGGCGCTGTTCGCCGGCTGGACGAGCGGCATGGACGGCGGGGCGGCCCCGATGACGGGTCTGCTGGCCCTCGCCCCGGTGCTGCTCACCCTGACCCGCCCGGTCGGAGCGTTCTGGGTCTCCCTGATGGCGGCCTTGGTCTCGTCGTGGCTCGCCGGTATCCATGCGAGCTATCCGTGGCAGCCCGGCAGTTACATCGCGCACCTGACGGTGCTCACGGTGGTGGCGATACGCACCCGGCCGCGCACCGCGGCATGGATGTGGGCGGCCACCGCGTTCTCCTCCGTGATCGCCGACGCGCTGTTCGGATACGCCTACGGCAACAACTCGGCGCCCCTGCTGGTCCTCTCCGCGCTCGTCCTCCTCGCCGTCACGGTCTGGCACATACGCAAGGACGCCGAGCAGGAGGTGACCGCCCAGCAGACGGTGACCGAGCACGAGCGCTCCCGCCGCACCCTGCTGGAGGAGCGCACCACGATCGCCCGCGAGCTGCACGACGTCGTGGCCCACCACATGTCCGTCGTCGCCATCCAGGCCGAGGCCGCCCCCTACCGGGTGCAGAACCCGCCGCCGGAGCTGGAGAAGGCCTTTGCCACGATCCGGGAGAACGCGGTGGCGGCCCTCACCGAGCTGCGCCGCGTCCTCGGCGTCGTCCGCGCGGAGGACTACGAGGCCCCGGAGGCCCCGCAGCCCACCCTCGCCGACCTCGGCACCCTGCTGGCGAACGTGCGGGAGGCCGGGCTGACGGTGGAGAGGGTGACGATGGGCGCGGTGCGCGAACTCCCGCAGGGCGTCGAGCTGTCGGCGTACCGGATCGTCCAGGAGGCGCTGAGCAACGCCCTGCGGCACGCGCCCGGCGCGAGCGCCCGCGTCGAGATCGGCTACGTCCTCGGCGGGCTGGCCCTGCGCATCGTCAACGGCCCGCCGCCGGGGCCGTCCCTGCTCAAGCCCTCGCCCGGATCCGGGCACGGCATCACGGGCATGCGGGAGCGGGTGTCGATGCTCGGCGGCGAGATGACGGCGGGCCCGGTCGACGACGGCGGGTACGAGGTGGCGGTGTTCCTGCCGGTCGCCGCGGTGGCCGAGCACACGGACGACGACGAGGCCGGCGCATGAGGGCGGGCACGATCCGGGTGCTGGTCGCGGACGACCAGATGATGGTGCGCGAGGGCTTCTCGGTCCTGTTGAACGCGATGCCGGACATCGAGGTCGTCGGCGAGGCCGTCAACGGCCGCGACGCGGTGGAGCGGGTACGCGAACTGGCCCCGGACGTCGTACTGATGGACATCCGCATGCCGGAGCTGAACGGCATCGAGGCGACCCGCGAGATCGTCGCCGCGGACGGCACGGCGAAGGTGCTGGTGCTGACCACGTTCGACCTGGACGAGTACGTGTACCAGGCGCTGCGGGCCGGTGCCTCCGGGTTCCTGCTCAAGGACGCCTCGGCACGGCAGCTCGCCGACGGGGTGCGAGTGGTCGCGGCCGGCGAGGCGCTGCTCGCCCCCTCGGTCACCAGACGGCTGATCACGGAGTTCTCGAAGCTGACCGAGCCCCCGCGGCTGGCGGCCACCGCGCACGCGGCGTACGGGGAGCTGACCGAGCGGGAGACGGAGGTGCTGGTACTGATCGCACAGGGCCTGTCCAACGGGGAGATAGCCGAGCGGCTGGTGGTCGCCGAGTCGACCGTCAAGACCCATGTCAGCCGCGTCCTGGTCAAGTTGGGCCTGCGGGACCGCACCCAGGCGGCGGTGTTCGCCTACGAGGCCAGACTCGTCACGCCGGGGTGAGCCGCCCCGGGCCGTCACCGGACCGGGACGCCGTGCGACGTCTGTGACCGACACCCTTGGCCGGACCCCCTGGTCGGATCGGGGGTGGCCGGGCTAACGTCCGGGCATGTCCGCTCTTTCCGGCCTCGCCTTCGACCCGTGGGACCCGGCGTTCCTCGCCGACCCCTACCCGGCCTACGCCGAGCTGCGCGCGCGGGGCCGGGTGCTCCACTACGAGCCCACCGACCAGTGGCTGGTGCCGCACCACGCGGACGTCTCGGCGCTGCTGCGGGACCGGCGGCTGGGCCGGACGTACCAGCACCGGTTCACGCACGAGGACTTCGGCCGCACGCCGCCCCCGCCGGAGCACGAGCCGTTCCACGTCCTCAACGACCACGGGATGCTCGACCTGGAGCCGCCGGACCACACCAGGATCCGGCGCCTGGTGTCGAAGGCGTTCACCCCGCGCACGGTGGAGCGGCTGAAGCCGTACGTGCACGGCCTGGCGAACGAGCTGGTCTCCGCCCTGGTGGAGGCGGGCGGCGGCGACCTGTTGAGGGACGTGGCCGAACCGCTGCCGGTCGCCGTGATCGCCGAGATGCTGGGCATCCCCGAGTCCGACCGGGCCCCGTTGCGGCCCTGGTCGGCGGACATCTGCGGGATGTACGAGCTGAACCCGTCCGGGGAGACGGCGCAGAAGGCGGTGCGGGCGTCGGTCGAGTTCTCCGACTACCTGCGCGAGCTGATCGCGGCCCGCCGCAAGGAGCCGGGCGAGGACCTGATCTCGGGGCTGATCGCCGCGCACGACGAGGGCGACCGGCTGACCGAGCAGGAGATGATCTCCACGGCCGTGCTGCTCCTCAACGCCGGCCACGAGGCCACGGTGAACGCCACGGTCAACGGCTGGTGGGCGCTGTTCCGCAACCCGGAGCAGCTGGCGGCCCTGCGCGCGGACCACTCCCTGATCCCCTCCGCGATCGAGGAGCTGATGCGCTACGACACCCCGCTCCAGCTCTTCGAGCGCTGGGTGCTGGACGAGATCGAGATAGCCGGCACCACGATCCCGAGGGGTGCGGAGATCGCCATGCTCTTCGGCTCGGCCAACCACGACCCGGCGGTCTTCACCGACCCCGGGCGCCTGGACCTCACCCGCCGGGACAACCCGCACATCTCCTTCAGCGCGGGCATCCACTACTGCATCGGCGCCCCCCTGGCCCGTATCGAGCTCGCTGCCTCCATGGCCGCCCTCCTGGACCAGGCCCCCACCCTCACCCTGGCCGCCGAACCACAGCGAAAGCCGAACTTCGTGATCCGCGGACTGGAGGGGCTGAGCGTGACGGTGGGCTGACGCCCGCGCCCGGATCTCACGCTCAGCACCACTGGTCAGGGGCTGAAGGTTGAGGCGTACCGGAACGGGCGAGCACGGCCCGACGCCGTGCTCGCCCCGGTGGGCCGCGACTGAGCCGGAGGCTCAGCCGCCGCTGATGTCCCGCCTGCGCAGACCCGCCAGCCCTCCGGCCACCAGGAGCACCGCGAGCGCGAGCAGGACGCCGACCGGCCCCCACTCCATCCGCCCGCCCGGCAGCTTCGGCAGATGGCCGAAGGGGGAGAGGTCCAGCACCAGCTGGGGGACGTTCAGCGCGGGGCCGATCCAGCCGATCAGCAGCACCGCTCCGGCCACGCCCCACGCGGCCACGGCACCCCGCGGCAGGACGCCGTAGAGCAGGACGGCGACGCCGCCGATCACCCACACCCCGGCCACCTGCACGAGGCACGCGCCGAGTACCGGCCCGACCTGCTTGCCGTGGCCGGCCGCGATGCCCAGCCCCGCCAGGAGCATGAGCAGGGCGGAGCCGCCGAAGGCGATCAGCAGATGCCCGGCGGCCCAGCGCAGCCGGCCCACCGCGCCCGCCAGCACCGGCTCGGCGCGCCCGGAGGTCTCCTCGCCGTTCAGGCGCAGCACGGACGCCACGACGTAGAGCGCGGCGACCATGCCCAGCATCCCGGTGATCGCGGCGAGGAAGGCGTCCGTCATGCCGGACTGCCCGCCCATTCGCTCGAAGATCTCCCGCGCCTTGGCGTTGTCGCCGACGAGCTCGGCCGCACCGTCCGCCAGCCCGCCGTAGACGACTCCGGCGACGAAGAAGCCGATGCTCCAGCCGAGCACGCTGCCGCGTTGCAGCCGCCAGGCCAGCGCGCCCGCCGTGGCGAGGCGGCCCCGGGCCGGTCCCGGCCGGGTGGGCAGGAAGCTCATGCCGATGTCCCGGCGTCCGGCGAGCTGGTAGGCGGTGCCCGCCTGGAGGGCCGTCGCCGCCGCGAACAGCAGCAGCACCCACCAGCGCTCGGCGGCGAAGGAACGCAGGTCCTCCAGCCAGCCCAGCGGGGACAGCCAGGTCAGCACGGACGAGCCGTCGTCCGTCCCCGAGTCGCCCGCGGCCCGCAGCGCGAAGGCGGCGCCCAGGACGGCGGACGTCAGGCCCCGGGCCAGCCGGGCGCTCTCGGTGAACTGGGCGACGATCGCCGCCATCGTGGCGAAGACCATGCCCACGCCCGCCGTCCCGAGCCCGAAGGCCAGGGCACCGGCGGCGCCCTGCCCGGCGAGACCGGCCGTGACCAGCAGCGCCAGGACCGCGTTCGCGACCGCCGCGGCCAGCAGCGCGGCCGTCAGCGGGGCCCGGCGGCCCACCATCCCGGACGACACCAGTTCCTGCCGTCCGCTCTCCTCCTCGTCCCGGGTGTGCCGGATGACGACGAGCAGGCTCATGACGGCGGCGAGCGCACCCGCGAACACCCCCACCCGCCAGGCCGTCAGCGCGCCCAGCGAGTCGCCGAACACCGGCCCCACCATGGCGCGCAGGGAGGCGTTCGTCGTCATCTGGCGCACCAGGTCGGCGCGTTCGGCCGGGGTGGCGTACAGACCCTTCAGCGTGTTCGGCATGCTGAGGACCATCAGCGCGTTCACTGCGATCCACACCGGGATCATCACGCGGTCGCGGCGCAGGGCGAACCGCAGCAGGGTGCCGGTGCCGGCCAGGTTGCGGGAGCGGCCGGCGGGCAAGGCGGCGGGCGTGGCGACGGCGGCGGTCATCGCGCCACCTCCGCGGCTTCCGCGTCCGTCCCGAAGCCCGTCCCGGCCTCGGCCTCGTCCTCGTCCTGGTAGTGCCGCAGGAACAGCTCCTCCAGCGTGGGCGGGGTCGAGGTCAGCGACCGCACGCCCGACTCGCTGAGCGAGCGCAGCACCGCGTTCAGCTTGTCGGTGTCCACCTGGAGACGGACGCGGTTGCCCTGGACGTCGAGGTCGTGGACGCCGGGCAGGTGGGCGAGCCCGTTCGGCGGGCCGGCCAGTTCGGCGGTGACGCTGGTGCGGGTGAGGTGGCGCAGGTCGGCCAGCGACCCGCTCTCCACGGTGCGGCCCTTGCGGATGATGCTCACCCGGTCGCACAGCTCCTCGACCTCGCTGAGGATGTGGGAGGAGAGCAGGACGGTGCGGCCTCGGTCGCGCTCCTCGGCCACGCACCGCTGGAAGACCTCCTCCATCAGCGGGTCCAGGCCCGAGGTCGGCTCGTCCAGGATCAGCAGGTCGACGTCGGAGGCGAAGGCGGCGACCAGGGCGACCTTCTGCCGGTTGCCCTTGGAGTACGTCCGCCCCTTCTTGGCCGGGTCCAGCTCGAAGCGCTCGACCAGCTCCTCCCGACGCCGCCGGTCGAGGCCTCCGCGCAGCCTGCCGTACAGGTCGATGACCTCTCCTCCGGAGAGGTTCCGCCACAGGGTCACGTCGCCGGGCACGTAGGCGATCCGGCGGTGCACCTCGACCGCGTCCGCCCAGGGGTCGCGGCCCAGCACCCGCGTGGCGCCCGCGTCGGCGCGCAGCAGGCCGAGCAGGACCCGGATGGTGGTGGACTTGCCGGCGCCGTTGGGGCCGAGGAAGCCGTGCACCTCGCCGGCGGCGACGTTCAGGTCGAGGCCGTCCAGGGCTCGCGTGGAGCCGAACGACTTGTGCAGGCCGGACACCTCGACGGCGCAGTTTGCCTTGGTCATGCTTTGGAACGTACGCGCACTTCACAAATTTGTGAAGTTAAGGAAGCGTATAAAAGCAAGGTTAGACTCGATGGTGGCGTCCGAACAGGCGGAGCAGGGGAGAGGGCCGGGATGACGGAACGGGAAGCGGCGGTGGAGCGGGACCCCGAGGTGGTGTCGCAGTTCGTGGAGCACTTCGCGGCCCAGCTCGTCGAGGCGGGCGTGCCGCGCATGCCGGCCCGGGTCTTCGCCGCGCTGCTCGCCTCCGACGCCGGCGCCCTGACCTCCGCCGAACTCGGCGACCGGCTGAGGATCAGCCCCGCGGCCGTCTCCGGCGCGGTGCGCTACCTCGCCCAGGTGCACCTGGTCTCCCGCGAGCGGGAGCCCGGCTCGCGGCGGGAGCGCTACCGGGTCCACAACGATCAGTGGTACGAGGCGCTCACCAGCCGTGACGCGATCATCAAGCGGTGGGAGGACGCCCTGCGCGAAGGCGTGGCCAGCCTGGGGGCCGAGACCCCCGCGGGCCGTCGGCTCGCCGACACGCTGGCCTTCTTCGAGTTCATCGAGCAGGACATCGCCGGAATACTGGAGCGCTGGCGCCGGTACCGGGAGGAGAACCTCCGCGGGTGACGCGACCGGACGGCGCCCGGCTCCGGCCGGCTCACCCCGTCACCGGCAGCGTCAGCCCCCAGGCCCCCTCCACGACCCGCCACGTCCGTGTCCGCACCGGCCCCGACACCACCGCGTCCGCCCGGTAGCGGAAGCCGGCCCCCGAGACGGTCACCGTGCGCCCTCGGGCCAGCAGCGGCGAGGCCTCCGCGCCCACCGACAGCGGCCGCACCTCCACCTCGGCCTTCCCCGTGCCGCCGCCCGGCGTGACCGAGACCGCCTCCACCGGCTGCTCCAGGTCCACGACCGTCTCCCCGTCGACCTCCACCCGCAGCCGGGAGGGGCCGGCACCGGCGGCCGCCGCGGCCCTCGGCGGCCGGGTCACCAGCGTCCGTACGAGGGACTGGCAGGTCCGCAGCCACGGATGCCCCGCTCCGGACGGGACCGCTTCGGGGCCTGCCGGATCCTGCTGACGGGGAGAGACCGGCGGGATGCGGAGCGTGCCCAGCACCACCCCGTCGCTGTCGTCGACGAGCAGGTCCAGCCGCCGCTCGGCGCCCTCGAGGACCGCGCGTGCCGCCGCCACCGGCCCCGACGGCACCCCCAGCGAACGGGCCAGCGACAGGGTGCCCCCGACCGGCACCACGGACAGCGCGCACGCGGCCAGCTCCCGCTGTCGGTGCAGCGCCGACACCGCCCGCAGCAGCGCCCGGTCGTCGCCGACCACCACCGGCCGCCGCGAGCCGCGCCGCGCCAGCGCGCGGGTGAACTCCTCGGGACCGTCCGGCAGGCACACCTTGGCGGCCGCACCCGCGCTGAGCACGTCTTTCGCGATCCGTACGGACTCCCCGTCCGTCCTCCGGGCGACCGGGTCGATGACCACCAGCAGCTGATCGGACGTCGGATAAGTCGCCACCTCGGTCCTGCCTCGCTTCCTCGGGTAGCATCTTTGTGCAAGAGCCCCTTTGCGCTATTGCGCCGGGGGCTTCGTCTATTCCGGGGCATCCGGTCCGACGGTTGAGCGGCCGACGACGGTCGCGGTGCACGCGGCGGTCAACCCTCCGCGTACGCCCCTGACCCTGGACATGCCCCGCCCGGAAGGGGTGTACGCGCGTGCCCGCACTTGTGCTGCTCGGTGCTCAGTGGGGTGACGAGGGCAAGGGGAAGGCCACCGACCTGCTCGGTGGCTCGGTGGACTATGTAGTGCGATACCAAGGTGGTAATAACGCCGGCCACACCGTCGTCGTCGGTGACCAGAAGTATGCACTGCACCTCCTCCCTTCCGGAATCCTCTCCCCTGGTTGCACGCCTGTCATCGGTAACGGTGTGGTCGTCGACCCGTCGGTCCTGCTCTCCGAGCTGAGCGGTCTGAACGAGCGCGGCGTCGACACGTCCAAGTTGCTGGTCAGCGGCAACGCACATGTCATCACGCCGTACAACGTCACCGTCGACAAGGTGACGGAGCGCTTCCTCGGCAAGCGGAAGATCGGCACCACGGGCCGGGGCATCGGCCCGACCTACGCGGACAAGATCAACCGCGTCGGCATCCGGGTGCAGGACCTGTACGACGAGTCGATCCTCACCCAGAAGGTGGAGGCGGCCCTCGACGCCAAGAACCAGATCCTCACCAAGCTGTACAACCGGCGCGCGATCGCCGTGAACCAGGTGGTCGAGGAGCTGCTGGGCTACGCCGACCAGATCAAGCCGTACGTCGCCGACACGGTCCTGATCCTCAACCAGGCGCTGGAAGACGACAAGGTGGTCCTCTTCGAGGGCGGCCAGGGCACGCTGCTGGACATCGACCACGGCACGTACCCCTTCGTCACCTCCTCCAACCCGACCGCGGGCGGTGCCTGCACGGGCGCCGGCGTCGGCCCCACGAAGATCAGCCGCGTCATCGGCATCCTCAAGGCCTACACCACCCGCGTCGGCTCCGGCCCCTTCCCGACCGAGCTGTTCGACGAGGACGGCGAGGCGCTGCGCCGGATCGGCGGCGAGCGGGGCGTGACGACGGGCCGCGACCGCCGCTGCGGCTGGTTCGACGCGGTGATCGCCCGCTACGCCACCCGTGTGAACGGCCTGACCGACTTCTTCCTCACCAAGCTCGACGTGCTGTCCGGCTGGGAGCAGATCCCGGTCTGCGTCGCCTACGAGATCGACGGTGAGCGCGTCGAGGAACTCCCGTACTCCCAGACCGACTTCCACCACGCGAAGCCCGTCTACGAGTACCTCCCCGGCTGGCAGGAGGACATCACGAAGGCCAAGACCTTCGCGGACCTCCCGAAGAACGCCCAGGCCTACGTCAAGGCCCTGGAGGACATGTCCGGCGCCCCGATCTCCGCGATCGGCGTGGGCCCGGGCCGCGACGAGACGATCGAGATCAACTCGTTCCTCTGACGCTCGCCCCTCCGGGAGATTTGCCAGGGCGGCCGGTGCGGTGAACCGCACCGGCCGCCCTGCACGACCACCAGTTGGCGTCGGCTGGTCGAGGTGATTCACTGCCGGTCCATGGCAATACGGCGGCGCAAACACAAGACCGATGAGCTCGCCCCGTGGGGCAAGGAGATCCTGGGCAGACCGGTCTCCGCCGGCGTCCACATCCCCACACACGGACACCGCTGCATGCCTCACATCAACTCAAGCCCCGACACCTTCGTGACACGTGTCCTGAGCCAGCGCTGGGCCGCGGGAGACATCATGACCAGTGCAATGGCCTGGGCACTCGACTACGCCCCCCAGCCCCCTCACATCCCACATCGCCCCTGACCTGTACTCAGGACCGCCATAACTCAGACGAGTGCGACGCAGGGCCCACTTCGGGCACCTCGAGATGGACCTGACGTCACAAGGGACGTGGCACGGATATCCCGTCAGCTGAAGACGATCATCGAGCCCTGGGCCAGGCTTCGGGTCGCTGCCGCGTGGAGGCTCAGCCAGACGTGGCGTTCGCGGGCGAAGGGGCTGGGGTCGTAGGGCCCGGGGGCGGCCGGCTGTTCCAGTTCCGTGGGGCCGAGCGGGGGGTCGGGGGCGGCCGGGGGGTTGGCCGGGTCGATGCCCAGGGACGGGGCGACGTGCTCCAGCTCGCGCAGCAGGGTCTGCGACGAGCCCAACGGGCCGCCGCCGGCCAGGAGTTCCTCGTTGGACAGGGGATGTGGGAAGTCCACCGGGACGTAGGCGCCGGCGTGGTCGAAGTGCCAGACCAGGTGGGACTGCTGGGCCGTCGACTCGAACATCTCCAGCAACTGCTCGTAGTCGCCGCCCAGTTCACCGACCGGGGTCAGCGGCAGGCCGCAGACCTGGAGGAGGTAGGCGCGGCGCAGGAAGTGCAGCGCGTCGTAGTCGAAGCCCGCCACCGGCGCCACCTCCCCGGACAGGCCGGGCATGTACTGGTACACCGGCACCGGTGGAAGCCCGTTTTCGGCGAGCACCTTGTTGTACTGCGCGAGTTCCTCGGCGAACGGGTTGTCGGGGGTGTGGCACAACACGTCGACGAGCGGTACCAGCCACAGGTCACAGGCCAAAGAGGGCTCCTCGGGGAGGGCAGGGCTTCCAGCGTGTTCGGTGGTCGAAGAGTGTAGAAGCGTAGCCGGTGGTCAACCGCTCAGCTCCCCTCGTGCAGGTCCCATACCCACACCCCGCCGGTCCACGTGCCCGGACGGCCCACCAGCTTCGTCACCGCCTCCCGCAGCGGGTCCTCCTGCGGCTGGGGTGCCAGCACCAGGACGCCCGCGTGCCAGTGGGCGAAGTCCTGCCGCGCCTGGGCCCGCCAGTCCTCGCCGATGGCCGGTACGGACCCGGTGTAGCTCACGTCCCGCAGCAGGTCGGAGGTGCGGCGCGGGGAGGCGCCGTAGATGCCGACGCGGTCGGGGCCGTAGGGGCCGTTGAAGTAGCCGCCGGGCAGCTTGAAGCCGAGGTGGGCCGCGGTCTGCCAGTGCAGGGCCTCCGCGTTGCTCGGGTCGGGCAGCGGTACCGACACCAGGGTCTCGCCGTCGCGGACGTAGGGCTTCCACAGGCCGGCCGTGATGAAATCCGGCACCGGGGCGCGGTCCACGGCCTTCAGCGGCGCCGGGACCAGCGGCAGCAGCGCGAGACAGACCGCCAGCAGGCCGCCGTAGAGCGTGCCGAGGCGGCGGGTCGCCGTGATCCTGGCGACGGCGAGGGCCAGCAGCATGCCCAGCGCCGGCGCGCAGATCATCGCCACGCGCCCCTCGATGACCGACTCGAACAGCGGCAGGTGGGCGAGCGGCGCCCACGGCCCGGGGTAGACCGTGTCGGTCAGCGGGATGCGGAACTTCGGGCCCAGGGACAGCAGGGCCGCTCCGGCTGCCGTGACCGCCAGCGCCTTCACCAGCGCGTGCTCCCACAGCCGTACGGCGATCCCGAAGGCGAGCAGGAGCAGCGGCCAGCCGTAGAAGGCGTTCTGCTCGGTGGGGTTCAGGGAGAGGGAGTTCGCCTTCGCCGCGTCGCCCGCGAACAGGGAGCGCTCGGCGAAGGAGATCAGGGCGAGCGGGCTGTTGCCGGCGTTGTCGCCGTGCAGCACGCTCTGGTAGCTCTGCGGGCCCGCGAACTGCCAGTACAGCGGATAGGCGACGAGGGGCAGGCACACCGCCGCCGCGATCAGCAGGCCCTTCAGCAGGGGCCGCCAGGCCGCCCGCGCGACCTCCCTGCGGACGAGCCCGTAGGCGGCGGCGAACAGGGCCATGCCGATCGCGGCGAGCAGCAGCGGCTCCTCGCCGAGGAAGATCTGGTACGCCGTCATCAGCCCGAGCACGATCCCGTCCCGCCGCACCCGGGCACCCTCGGCCAGGCGCAGCGCCCGGTCGACGATCAGCGGGATCATGAACAGGACCACGAAGTTCGGGTGCGCGTTGGCGTGGCTGACCATCGGCGGGGCGAAGGCGGCCAGGCAGGCGCCGGTGAAGGCCGCGCCCCGGTGCCGTACCACCCGCCTGACGATCAGCCAGTACCAGGCGGCCGCGGTGGCCGCGAGCCCCAGCGCCATGCAGACGCTGAGCGAGACCGCCGGGCCGAAGGCCAGCGTGAGGGGGGCGAAGGGGACGGACATGCCCAGCATGACCGTGTTGGCCATGAGGTTCACGCCGTCGGGGAAGCCCTGCAGATCGGTGAACAGGGGGTTGCGCAGGTGGGCGACGTTGTCGGCGGTGACCGCGAAGAACCACTCCCACTGGTTCTGGTCCTGGAGGGAGTCGGGGAGGTAGCGGTGGCCGGGGTCGAAGAGGCGGCCCGAGTAGAGGGTGACCGCCATCAGCAGGAAGAGCGCGATGGCGAACAGGTCGGCCGGGCGGACGGAACGGGCCTTGAGGCGGCCCAGTTCGGCGAGGACCGTGAGGTAGTCCAGCGGGCCGACCTTCGAACCGCTCTGGTGCGACCAGCGGACCGGCACCTCGGCCACCGGCCAGTCCTGGCGGCGGAAGTGCTGGAGGACCTCCACGTCGATGCCCCAGCCGCTCAGCCGGGAGGCGGCGAACGCCTCGCGGGCCCTCTCGCCCTCGAAGAGTTTGAAGCCGCACTGGGTGTCGCGGATGCCAGGCACCGCGATGCCCCGTATCAGGAAGTTCCCGGCACGGCCCAGCAGTTCGCGCACCCGGTGCTGGCGCCTGGCTATCGTCGCGCCCGGCACCGAGCGGGAGCCGATCGCGGCCGTGCCGCCCTCTCCGAGCGCCTTGTCGAGCTGTTCCAGCTCCTCGATGGGGGCGGCGAGGTCGGCGTCGGTGACCAGCACCCGGTGGCCGCGGGTGGCGGCCACCCCCAGGCGCAGGGCGTGGCCCTTGCCGCGGTTGCGGTCGCCGGCGACGAGCCGGACGCGCGGGTCACGGCGGTCCGTGACGAGGCCGCCGGTGCCGTCGGTGGATCCGTCGTCGGCGACGACGACCTCCCATGCCCCGAAACGGTCCTCGTGGTCGGTCAGGTACGCCGTGACCGCGTCGAGGGTGGGGCCGAGCCGCCGTTCCTCGTTGTAGGCCGGGATGACGACGGACAGGTCGACGGCCTCGGTGGCGGTCCCGCTCATGCGGTGGCCAGGCGCTCGACGAGGGCGAGGTCGTGCGCGTTGTACGCGGCGACGATCGCGCGGGCCGCCGGGGTGTCGCCTCTTGCCAGGGCGTCGACGAGTTCGGTGTGGGCGGACCACAGCAGGCCGCGCAGATCGCCGCGGCGGCGCAGGTGCTGCACCGCGCACACCCAGAACTGCACGCGCAGCCGGTTCAGGAAGTCGGAGAGGTAGGGGTTGCCGAACAGAGCGCCGAGCTCCCGCCAGAAGCGCAGGTCGTAGCCGATCAGGACGGTCAGGTCACCGGCGGTGGCGGCGCGCTGCGCCTCCTCGCCGCGCCGGCGCACCCCGGTGAGCGTGGTCCTGACACGCGGGTCGTCGGGCCGGGGGAAGCCCCGCGGCGCCGACTGGGCGGCCTGGAACATGCCGTCGGTGACCAGGGCACGGGCCTTGATCATGTCGTGGAGGTCGTGCAGCGAGTATTCGCGCACGTGGAAGCCGCGGTGCTGGTCGGCCTCCAGCAGGCCCTGCGCGGACAGGTCGACGAGTGCCTCGCGCACCGGGGTCGCGGACACCCCGTACTGCTCGGCGATCTCCTTGACCGTGAACTCCTGCCCCGGCTGGAGCCGCCCGGCCAGCACCTCGTCCCGGAGCGCGTCCGCGATCTGCTGCCGCAGGGTGCTGCGCGTCACGGCGCCGGTGCCGCTGATGCCGGGCATGGTCGGGGCGTCTCCTTGCGCGTGCGGGTGGCGTACTCGTACGTCCATGTCTACGAGCACGCCACCTTACGCGTTCGGGATGCCTCCGAATCCGGCTCGCCGGGGCCCGCGCCGCTACGCGGTGTGCTCGTCGGCCACCGCCAGCGCGGCGTCGAGCGCCGCCAGGCCCTCCTTCAGTTCGGCCTCGCTCGCGTTGCACGGCGGGACGACGTGCGTGCGGTTCATGTTGATGAAGGGCCACAGGCCGTTCGCCTTCGCGGCGGCGCCGAAGGCGGCCATGGGGGCGTTCGCCTCACCGGCCGCGTTGTAGGGCACCAGCGGCTCACGGGTCTCGCGGTTCCTCACCAGCTCCAGGGCCCAGAACATGCCGACGCCGCGCACGTCGCCGACGCTCGGGTGCCGCTCGGCCAGCTCGCGCAGCCCCGGCTCCACGACCTCGGCGCCGAGCCGCTTGGCGTTCTCGACGACGCCCTCCTCGGCCATCACGTTGATCGTCGCGACGGCCGCCGCGCACGCCAGCGGGTGCCCGGAGTACGTCAGACCGCCGGGGTAGGCCCGCTTGCCGAAGGTCTCCGCGATCTTCCCGGAGATGGCGACGCCGCCCAGCGGCACGTATCCGGAGTTCACGCCCTTGGCGAAGGTCATCAGGTCCGGCACGACGTCGAAGAGGTCCGCCGCGAACCACTCACCGGTCCGCCCGAAGCCGGCCATGACCTCGTCCAGGATGAAGACGATCCCGTACTTGTCGCACAGCTCGCGCACCCCGGCCAGATAGCCGGGCGGGGGCACCATGATCCCGGCGGTTCCGGGGATGGTCTCCAGGATGATCGCGGCGATGGTCGCAGGGCCCTCGAAGGCGATCGTCGCCTCCAGGTGCTCCAGCGCCCGCGCGCACTCCTGCTCCTCGGTCTCGGCGTAGAAGCGGGAGCGGTAGAGGAAGGGCGCCCAGAAGCGCACGACCCCCGCCGAGCCGGTGTCCGACGGCCAGCGCCGCGGGTCGCCGGTGATGTTGACGGCCTGCTGCGTGCCGCCGTGGTACGAGCGGTACGCCGAGAGCACCTTGGGCCGCCCGGTGTGCAGCCGCGCCATGCGCACCGCGTGCTCGACGGCGTCGGCGCCGCCGTTGGTGAAGAAGATCTTGTCCAGGTCGCCGGGGGTCCGCTCGGCGATCAGCCGCGCCGCCTCGGACCGGGCCTCGACGGCGAACGCCGGCGCGAACGTGGCCAGGGTGGCGGCCTGCTCCTGTATCGCGGCGACGACCTTGGGGTGCTGATAGCCGATGTTGGTGAAGACGAGCCCACTGGTGAAGTCCAGGAAGCGCTTGCCGTCGTAGTCCCAGAAGTACGACCCTTCGGCACCGGCCACGGCCGGCGGGTCGATGAGGTCCTGGGCGGACCAGGAGTGGAACACGTGCGCCCGGTCCGCGGCCTTGACGACTGCGCCGGCTTCGGGATTCGGCTGAGGGGTCATGCGGCCGAGCGTAAACGGCCCGGGCGGGGGCGCGACATCGGCGCCCTGTCTGTGGACCGGGGGTTTTAACGACAGGTTGTCGGGAGGGGCAGGCCAACGGGAGGGGCAGGCCGACGGGAGCGGCGGGCGGCGGGAGCGGCGGGTCGCCGGGAGGGCGGCTTACGGGGCGGGGCGGACCTGTTACGGAACCGTAGACACCGGGGCCGCCCGGGGGGCGGGGACGCCGCACTATTCTCGGTCTGACGCACAGGGGCGTATCGGGGGATACGGGGGGAGGCGGCTCTGCCATGGAGAGGCTGGGGGCTGGCGATCCACAGGAGATCGGGGCGTACCGACTGCTGGCGCGGCTCGGGGCCGGCGGCATGGGGCAGGTGTTCCTGGCCCGGTCGGACCGGGGGCGCACCGTCGCCGTGAAGCTGGTGCGGCGGGAGCTGGCGCAGCAGGAGGAGTTCCGGGCGCGGTTCCGGCAGGAGGTGCGGGCCGCGCGGCAGGTCGGCGGGTACTGGACCGCGCCCGTGCTGGACGCGGACACCGAGGCCGCCGTGCCGTGGCTGGCCACCGGGTACGTGGCCGGGCCGAGCCTGCAACGGGTCGTCGGGCACGACCACGGCCCGCTGCCCGAGCGGTCGGTGCGGATCCTCGCGGCCGGGCTGGCGGGCGCGCTGAAGGACATCCACGCCGCCGGCCTGATCCACCGCGACCTCAAGCCCTCCAACGTGCTGGTCACGATCGACGGGCCGCGCGTCATCGACTTCGGCATCGCCCGGGCCCTTCAGACCGTCACGGACGGCGGGCTCACCCGGACCGGCGCGCTGGTGGGCTCGCCCGGGTTCATGGCGCCCGAGCAGGTGCGCGGCGACCGGGTCACGACCGCGTGCGACGTCTTCTGCCTGGGGTCGGTCCTCGCGTACGCGGCGACCGGGGCGCTTCCGTTCGGCGGCACCGACAGCGGAGTGCACGCGCTGATGTACCGCATCGCCGAGAAGGAACCCGACCTCGGGGCGCTGCCCGAGGGCGTCGCCGACCTCGTCCGCGCCTGCCTGAGGAAGGACCCGGCGGCCCGTCCCACCGTGGACGAGATCATCCGGCGCACCGGCGCCGAGGACACGGTCGCCGACGGCCGCCTGCGCGATCCGTGGCTGCCCGGCGCCCTGGTCGCCCAGCTCGGCCGCCACGCGGTCCAGCTTCTGGAAGCGGAGAGCCCGGAGCCCCCACGAGACGCGGCGGGCACCGCCCCCGAGGCCCTCGACGCGGACCCACCGACCGGCCTGCCCGGCCCCCAGGGCCCGCCCGGAGCCTCGGGGGCCGCGCCGGGTGTGCCTGGTGCCCCGGGAGCGCCGGGTACCGCTGGGGATCCAGGCGGGGCTGGGGGTTTTTCCGGGGTGGCTGTTGACGCGGCCGGGAACCAGGAGGCGGTCGGGGGATCCGGGAAACCGGGAGTGCCCGGAGCCGCGTCGGGGGTGCCTGCCGCCGGGACCGGGGCCGCTGGGGGCGGTTGGCAGCCGCCGGCCGGGGCGCAGTCGTACGGCTCGCCCGAGCACGCGCCGGTCTCCGACGCCTCCGTGCCGCCGCCGCCCGGACAGCCCGTTGGTGGGGGGCACACCCCGGTGGATCACCTGCCCACCATGATCGCGGGGCAGGCGCCGGCGCCGGGCCCGGCGCCCGCTCCCGGGCCGTACGGCTACCCCCAGCAGCACCCGCAGCCCGCCGCCTACGGTTACCCGCAGCAGCCCGGCGCCTGGGGCGCGCCGCCCGGGCATCACCCGTACGGCGGCCTGGGCCCGACCACGCCGTACGGTCCGCCCCCGATCGGCTCGACCCCGCCGTACGGCCCGACCCCGCCGTACGGCCCGAACCCGCTCCCGGAGCGGGAGCCGCGCCGCAGCGGCCGGTCCACCGCGGCGCTGGTCGCGGTGGCCCTGGTGGTGGCGCTCGGCGCGGGCGGTTCCGTGTACGTCCTGATGCGCGGCGGCGGCAGCGACGACAAGGGCGGCGGGTCCGGCGCCACGCCGGCCGTCAGCGCGCCCGCCACGCACGACGCCACCGGCCCCGACGGCTCCGACCCGTCCCCGGCGGCCTCGCAGCCGAAGTCCCCGTCCCCGTCCCCGACCGACGGCGTGGTCCCGACCGGCTACCTCGGCAGCTGGACGGCGACGATCGACAACGCCTACGGCGCGAACAGCCGCCGGCTCACCCTCACCCAGGGCAACGTGGGCGACACCGTGCTCACTCTCGTCGCCGACGGCCCCACCGACAGCGGGAGCACCTACCACTGCGTGTTCGAGGCCCGGCTCGTCCGGCGGCCGAGCGACGGGGGCCCACTGGAGATCGGCCCCTCCGTCGTCACGAGCGGGCGGCAGAGCGAGGGGTGCAGCCCGGGCGCGGCCACGGAGGTCACCCTGCTGCCGGACGGCAGGCTCCAGCGCGTGAACGCCGGCAGCGGGGAGAAGCTGACGTACACCAGGCAGTGACCGGCGTCGGCGCCACCGGGCACCGGCGTCAGCGCGGCTCCGGTGGCCGCTGCCGTGGCATGTTCGGCCGTGCGGCGCCCGGTGGCAGCGGCAGGCGCCCGTGCCCGGCGCCCATCTCGGACCGCCCGGCGGCCCCCGGCCCCACCGCCTGAAGGTCCACCGGCGCCGAGCCGATGCGGAACTCCACCATCCAGTCGGCCGTCTCCGAGCGCACCAGCTCGGTCACGTCCTCCGAGAACCGCCGCAGCACCCCCAGGCACCGCTCGGCGGCCTCACCGGCCGTTCCCTCCGCCGGGCCCAGGACCTCCCGCACGTTCTCCGACGCCCAGTCGAACTGCAACGCCTGCAACCGGCGCTGCACGGCCTGCGCGGTCGCCACGTCCCGCATCCACCCGGCCGTCACCCCGAAGTACCGGTCGATCCCGACGCACGCCACGCCCAGCAGCAGCGCCACATACCCCCACGGCGCCACCCCGTCGGCCGCCCCGGTCAGATCGAGCAGGGGCAGCGCCGCCCCGGTCACCGCCCCCGCCGCGGCCCCGATCCGCAGCGCACGCGCCCCGCGCCGCTTCCACACGCGCTCCCCGAGATACCAGGCCACGGTCTGCAGCGCCCCCCGCTCCACCCAGCGGTACAGCTCGTCCAGCCGCTGCGCCGGCTCGCCCCAGTCGCCGAGCGGGAACGGCCGCCCGGTCAGATCGCCCGGCCGCAGCCCGGCCGCCCCGTCACTCCGCCCGTCCTGCGGCGGACGCTCGGGCTGCATCTCCGGCTGACCCACCCGGCACTCCCTACTGATCACGATCCGTGACGCTGGCTGACACGCCGGACCCCTTCCTACCCCCCAATGGGTGGCGAGGCGCCGGAAAGCACGGCTTTTCCGCCCGTAAGAGGGCCTTGATCAGGTATAGGGCTCATCCAAGACTCACTCGAAAGAGTGGCGGGGCGCTGCCTGCCCGGACCACGTAGGCTCGTGCCAGCGGGAAACCGGTGCATCGGTCCCCCGCCCGGACAGCCGTACGAAAGCAGGAGCTGATCGTGATTCCCGGTGGTGGCCAGCCCAACATGCAGCAGCTGCTCCAGCAGGCCCAGAAGATGCAGCAGGACCTTCAGCGGGCCCAGGAGGAACTGGCGCGGACCGAGGTCGAGGGGCAGGCGGGCGGCGGTCTGGTGAAGGCCACCGTCACCGGCGCCGGCGAGCTGCGCGCGCTGAAGATCGACCCCAAGGCGGTGGACCCGGAGGACACCGAGACCCTCGCCGACCTGGTCGTCGCCGCCGTCCAGGCGGCCAATGACAACGCCCAGGCCCTCCAGCAGCAGAAGCTCGGCCCGCTGGCCCAGGGCCTCGGCGGCGGCAGCGGAATCCCGGGGCTGCCTTTCTGAGGCGGGCACCGGGCAACTACCGTACGTACCGAAGCGACCCAGGAAGGACGGCAGTCCGTTGTACGAAGGCGTGGTCCAGGACCTCATCGACGAGCTCGGGCGGCTGCCCGGCGTCGGTCCCAAGAGCGCGCAGCGGATCGCCTTCCACATCCTTCAGGCGGAACCGGCGGACGTACGGCGGCTCGCCCAGGCCCTGCTCGAGGTGAAGGCGAAGGTCCGCTTCTGCGCGACCTGCGGCAACGTCGCGCAGGAGGAGCTGTGCGGGATCTGCCGCGACAGCCGCCGCGACCTCTCGGTCATCTGCGTGGTCGAGGAGCCGAAGGACGTCGTCGCCATCGAGCGCACCCGCGAGTTCCGCGGCCGTTATCACGTCCTCGGCGGGGCGATCAGCCCCATCGAGGGCGTCGGCCCGGACGACCTGCGGATCCGGGAACTTCTGGCCCGTCTTGCGGACGGCACGGTCACCGAGCTGATCCTGGCCACGGACCCGAATCTCGAAGGCGAGGCGACGGCGACGTACCTCGCCCGCATGATCAAGCCCATGGGTCTGAAGGTCACCCGCCTGGCCAGCGGCCTCCCGGTGGGCGGAGACCTGGAATACGCGGACGAGGTCACCCTCGGCCGCGCCTTCGAGGGGAGACGACTCCTAGATGTCTGACGCCACGCTGCACGCCACCAGCCAGAACCCGGACGACTTCGCGGTCCAGATCGCCGACCAGGTGGAGAGCTTCCTGGTCGCGGTCACCGAGATCGCCAAGGGCGACGAGCCGGACTCGGCGGTGCCCTTCCTGCTGCTGGAGGTCTCCCAGCTGATGCTGGCCGGCGGCAGGCTCGGCGCGCACGAGGACATCGTCCCCGACGAGCGCTACGAACCCGACCCCGGTCCGGAGCAGGACGTGGACCAGCTCCGCGAGAACCTCGCGCGTCTGCTGGAGCCGATCGACGTCTACTCCGAGGTCTTCGACCCCTACGAGCCGCGCCGGGCACCCGTGCCCGCCCGCATCTCGGACGACCTGGCGGACGTCATGGCCGATCTGCGCCACGGCATGGCCCACTACCGCGCGGGCCGCACCACCGAGGCCCTGTGGTGGTGGCAGTTCTCCTACTTCTCCAACTGGGGCTCCACGGCCTCCGCCACCCTGCGCGCCCTCCAGTCCCTGGTCGCCCACGTCCGCCTCAACCAGCCCCTGGAGGAGCTGGACGGCCTGGACACCGACCAGGGCATGGGCGACGAGACCCTGGAGTTCGAGGCCGGCAAGGTCATGGCACAGGAGATCGCGGACCCGCTGGGACTGCGCCGGGCGCGTTGACCTTCGGGTGTGACCCGGCGCACTTTTCCGAGTGGTGTTCCACTCCTTGGGCATGAGCCGTTCTGACCGACGGGCGCCGGGTATCTCACCATGCGATATCGCGAAAGGGAAATTCGGACGCTCGATAGACTGAGCCGACCGCACCGCATCTTGCGTGAGTGCGATGGACACGGACTGAGCGAGGAGCGCACGTGGGCCTTGTCGTGCAGAAGTACGGAGGCTCCTCCGTAGCCGATGCCGAGGGCATCAAGCGCGTCGCCAAGCGAATCGTGGAAGCCAAGAAGAACGGCAACGACGTGGTTGTCGTGGTTTCCGCGATGGGCGACACGACGGACGAGCTGATCGATCTCGCCGAGCAGGTTTCCCCGATGCCTGCCGGGCGCGAGCTCGACATGCTGCTGACCGCCGGAGAGCGGATCTCCATGGCCCTGCTGGCCATGGCGATCAAAAACCTGGGCCACAAGGCCCAGTCGTTCACCGGCAGCCAGGCAGGCGTCATCACCGACTCGGTGCACAACAAAGCCCGGATCATCGACGTCACGCCAGGCCGTATCCGGACCGCGCTGGACGAGGGCAACATCGCCATCGTCGCCGGCTTCCAGGGCGTCAGCCAGGCGGGCAAGGACATCACCACGCTGGGGCGTGGCGGGTCCGACACCACCGCCGTCGCGCTCGCGGCCGCCCTCGACGCCGAGGTGTGCGAGATCTACACCGACGTCGACGGGGTGTTCACCGCCGACCCGCGGGTGGTGGCGAAGGCCCGGAAGATCGACTGGATCTCCTTCGAGGACATGCTGGAGCTGGCGGCGTCCGGCTCCAAGGTGCTGCTCCACCGCTGTGTGGAGTACGCGCGCCGGTACAACATCCCGATCCACGTCCGCTCCTCCTTCAGCGGGCTGCAGGGCACGTGGGTCAGCAGCGAGCCGATTCAGCAAGGGGACAAGAAGGTGGAGCAGGCCATCATCTCCGGTGTCGCACACGACACCTCCGAGGCCAAGATCACGGTCGTGGGCGTGCCCGACAAGCCCGGCGAGGCGGCCTCCATCTTCCGGACGATCGCCGACGCCGAGATCAACATCGACATGGTCGTGCAGAACGTGTCCGCCGCCGCCACCGGCCTGACGGACATCTCCTTCACGCTGCCGAAGGCCGAGGGCCGCAAGGCCATCGACGCGCTGGAGAAGAACCGGTCCGGCATCGGCTTCGACTCCCTGCGCTACGACGACCAGATCGGCAAGATCTCCCTGGTCGGCGCGGGTATGAAGACCAACCCCGGGGTCACCGCAGACTTCTTCACCGCGCTGTCCGACGCGGGCGTGAACATCGAGCTGATCTCGACCTCCGAGATCCGTATCTCGGTCGTCACCCGCCAGGACGACGTGCCGGGGGCCGTGCGCGCCGTGCACAGCGCCTTCGGGCTCGACTCCGACAGCGACGAGGCCGTCGTCTACGGAGGCACCGGGCGATGAGTGACCGACCGACGCTCGCGGTCGTGGGAGCGACCGGAGCCGTCGGCACGGTGCTGCTCCGGATCCTGTCCCAGCGCGCGGACATCTGGGGTGACATCCGCCTGCTCGCCGCTCCCGCGGGCTCACCTCCGGGTCCCCGCCCCGGTGCGGGCGGCGGGGAGCCCGAGCGCGCGGTCGGCCGCAGGCTGACGGTGCGCGGCGAGGAGGTCGAGGTGGCCGCGCTCGCCGAGGACGCCTTCGACGGGGTGGACATCGCCCTGTTCGACCTGCCCGACGAGGCCACCGCGCACTGGGCGCCGCTCGCCGCCGCCCGCGGCGCGGTGGTGGTCGACAACTCGGGCGCCTTCCGTACGGACCCGGACGTGCCGCTCGTGGTGCCCGAGGTCAACCCGCACGCGGTGCGGCGGCGCCCGCGCGGGATCGTCTCCAACCCCCACTGCACCACCCTGTCCATGATCGTGGCGCTGGGCGCGCTGCACGCCGAGTTCGGCCTGCGCGAGCTGGTCCTCTCCTCGTACCAGGCGGTGAGCGGGGCCGGGGACGAGGGCGTGGAGACGCTGCGCCGGCAGCTGTCCCTGGTGGCGGGCACGGACCTGGGGACCAGCCCCGGTGACGTGCGGCGGGCCGTCGGGGACGACACCGGTCCGTTCCCGGAGCCGGTGGCGCTGAACGTTGTGCCGTGGGCCGGGTCGCTGTGCGACGAGGGCTGGTCGTCGGAGGAGATGAAGCTGCGGGAGGAGTCCCGCAAGGTGCTCGAGCTGCCGCGGCTGCCGGTCGCCGTGACCTGCGTGCGCGTCCCGGTGGTCACCACGCACTCCCTGACCGTGCACGCCCGCTTCGAGGACGAGGTCACGGTCGGCAGGGCGCGGGAGATCCTGGCCACCGCGCCCGGCGTGGTGCTGTACGACGACCCGGCCGCGGGCGAGTTCCCCACGCCCGCCGATGTGGTGGGCACCGATCCGACGTGGGTCGGGCGGGTGCGCCGGGCGCTGGACGATCCGACGGCGCTGGAGCTCTTCGTCTGCGGTGACAACCTGCGCAAGGGCGCGGCGCTCAACATGGCGCAGATCGCGGAGCTGGTGGCGGCCGAGGCGCCGTGACTCCTGTCGTGTGAGGGGGCCGCCGCCGGAAATCCCGTGGCCAGGGGCCTGTCCGTTGGCAGGATCCGTGGGAGAATCATGGTCCGGCCGACGGGCTTGGCCACTTGATCCATGCCGTTCGGCGGCTGATGATGTGCCTCCCCGTCCCGTGCAACCGCGCGAAGGGCGGGGAGCGTCTTTGCGGTCGCCCTTCGGGGGGCGTGGGGACGCTGCGGGACGTGGGGACGTTCCGGCGATTCAGGCATAGGGGATGAGCGGGACGTATGAGGGCATACAAGGCGCATTCGGTTGTGCCGCCTGCCGCGAGAACGTTGCCGGACGTGTCACATGGCGCAAATGTCCTGCCCGGCACGTACAACCTCGGTGGGGGGAGACGTGTCCAACTGGCGTGGCAGAGGTTCTCGAGTTGGCCCCCAAGTTCTTCGAGCGGGGGCAATCCCCGGCGGCGGCCCGTGGCACGGCCCTGCGGCCGCCCCGCGCGGCGCGCTCTCCGCGCCTGCCCGGTGGCATGCCGGTGATCGCGCCCATGCCCGCCGCGCGGCCCGCCCGCATACCCAGTCAGCGTGAGGCCGCCGAGGAGACCGTGGCGGCCGGCACCACCGTCGACCACCTCACGGACACCTACCGCACGCACTACCGGTCCCTGCTGGGCCTGGCCGCGCTGCTCCTCGACGACACCGCCTCCTGCGAGGACGTGGTCCAGGAGGCGTTCATCCGGGTCCACTCCGCGCGCAAACGCGTCCGGGACCCGGAGAAGACCCTCGCCTATCTCCGGCAGACGGTCGTCAACCTCTCCCGTTCGGCCCTGCGCCGCCGCATCATCGGCCTGAAGCTGCTGTCCAAGCCGATGCCGGACATGGCCAGCGCCGAGGAGGGCGCCTACGACCAGCTGGAGCGCGACTCCCTGATCAAGGCGATGAAGGGCCTCCAGCGCCGCCAGCGCGAGGTCCTGGTGCTGCGCTACTTCGCGGACATGACCGAGGCGCAGGTCGCCGAGACCCTCGGGATCTCGCTGGGCTCGGTCAAGGCGTACGGCTCGCGCGGCATCGCGGCGCTACGGGTGGCGATGGGGGCGTCCGCATGAGGAAGCACGAAGAGGACCGCGCCGCGGACGAGCCGGACGAACCCGACGCGTCGCGCGAGCCGGACCACCAAGAGCACATGTCATCGCACGCTGGGAACGGAACCGTGAACCACAGCCCCGACGAACTCGGCCTGGAAGGGCTCGACTCGGACGAGCTGGCACTGCGCAGGATGCTGCACCAGGCGGTCCAGGACGTCGAGCCGCGGGACGGCACTCTGGAGCACCTGCGCCGCGCCGTCCCGGCGCGGCGGGCCCGCAAGCGGCAGGCCGCCGTCGGCATGGCCGCCGCAGCCCTGTTCATCGGCACCGCAGTTCCGGCCCTCGTGCACGTGTCCCACACCGGCGACTCCGACGCCAACCCGGCCATCGCCGGCCAGGCCTCCCAGGCCCAGGGCGGGGCGAGCCAGGGCAAGGACCCGGAGGGCGGCGAGAGCGGCTTCGGCGGCTCCTCGGGCAAGGCCACCGGCGGGGGTGCGGAGAACCGGAAGGACGATCCCGAGAGCAGTCCGGGCAGCGCCGCCGACAGCGGACCCACCGGCGACCCGGACAGCTCCTCGTCCCCCTCCGGCAGCGACGCCCCGGTGTGCACGGCCGCCCAGCTCGGCTCCGCCGCCGCCACGGTCGACACACCCGACTCGGCCGGTGTCGTCTACGGCACCTTCCACGTCGCCAACGTCTCCACCGGCAGCTGCCGGGTCGGCGGCGCCGGCTCGGTGAGCACCCTGGCGCAGGGCGAGGCCGACGCGGGCCGGATCACCGTGGTCGCGCACACCTCCGGCGACGCGGCGGCCGGGCTGCCCGACCCCTCCACCGAGGCGCCCGGACTGCTCCTGCCGTCCGGCTCGGCGTACGAGGTGAAGTTCGCCTGGGTGCCCTCCCAGACCTGTCCGACCACCGGCGGCGGCAGCACCGGCGGCAACGAGACCGGCGCACCCTCGTCCGACCCGTCCCCCACCCAGGGTGTGACCACCACGGGTGCCACGAGCCCCGGCGCCGACTCCGGCGTCACCACCCAGATGCTCCAGACGGACGGCCCGGCCGACGGCAGCGTCGTGGTCTCCCACACCCCGGAGGCCGGCTCGCCCTCGGCGTCCGTGACAGTGCCGAACGCGTGTGCGGGGACGGTCTACAGGACCGGGGTGCTCCCGGAGTCGTAGCGGCTGGTCAGGCGCCGGACGCGCTGCTCGACGCGGGCGCCGGCACCGGGGCCTCCTCGGGCGAAAGCCCCAGCTCCGCGTCCCGTACGGCCTCCACCTCGCGGCGCAGCAGCCGGAACCACATGAAGACCACGAAACCGGCGAAGACGAACCATTCGCCGGTGTAGCCGAGGTTCTGGAACGCCTTCAGGTCAAGACCGGTGTTCTCCGGGGCCTTCGCCGGCACCGCCTTCATCCCGGAGTCGGCGTGGTCGAGGGTGATCCAGGCGTCGTACACGCCGTACGGCACGAGGTTCACCAGTGAGGCCGCGCTGATCGCCGCGGTCTGCCCGGACGGCAGTCCGCCCTGGGCGCTGACCCCGTTGTCACCCGGCGTCTCCGAGGCCTGGAGCGCTCCGGTGACCGTGACCTCGCCCGCGGGCGGCGCCGGGGCCCTGGCCGGGTCGGGGGTTCCGGGCAGCCAGCCGCGTACGACCGGCAGCGCCTTGCCGGAGCCGGTGCGCAGCAGGGTCAGCACGTAGTACCCGGTCTTGCCGTCCAGCTCGCGGTCCGGGACCAGCAGTTGCTCGCCGTACCGGCCGGTCGCGGTGGTCTGCATGCCGGACGTGCGCTTGTCCACGGGCAGCAGCCCGTCCAGCGGGCGCGGTGCCTCCTCGCGGTGGGAGGCGGCCTGCTCGGTCGCGGTCCGGTGGTCCTGCACCCGCGCCTCGAACCGGCCCAGCTGCCAGGACCCCATGAACACGCAGAAGGGGATGGCGAGCAGTACGAAGACGTTGATGCCCCACCAGCGAGGTGTCAGCAGAAACCGGTACACGCCCTCAACGGTACGGTGCCGCCCGCCGTGCGCCCGGCGCGGGGTCGGCCCGGCGGGGCTTTCGGCGGGCGGGGCGCGGGACGCCCGGTGGGCGGAAAGGGGGCGACAAGGGAGCGGAAAGGGAGCGGAAAGAGGGAGCGGGAAGGGAGTGGGAGGGTCGGGAAGGGTGTGGAAAAGGCAAGAGGATGCGAAGGGTCCGGGTGGAGTTGTCCACAGGCTGGGGAGACCGGACAGCGCCATGTCGGCGGGACCGTGCAGTATGGGGTCATGACTGAGAGCAACGGGTCCGACTCGCCGCAGCAGCTCGACCGGCGGGCACTCATCGAGGAGATGCCGGACTGGGAGAAGCGCTTCCGCGCGCCCCGGGTGTCCCTGCCCGACTGGGCGGAGGACGCACCGGAGCGTTCCCTGTTCGTGTCGAACGCGACCGGGACGTACGAGCTGTACGCCTGGGACCGGACGACGGGCGGGCAGCGGCAGGTCACCGACCGGCCGAACGGCACGACGGACGGTGTGCTCTCGCCGGACGGGCGCTGGATCTGGTGGTTCGACGACAAGGACGGCGACGAGTTCGGCGTCTGGCGGAGGCAGCCCTTCGAGGGCGGCCCGGACGAGGAGGCCGTGCCCGGCCTCGGGGCGTCGTACCCGGCCGGACTCGCACTCGGCCGGGACGGCCGCACGGCGGTCGTGGGGCGCTCCACGGACGAGGACGGCACGACCCTGCACCTGGCCCGTGCCGGCCAGGTGACGGAGATCTACCGGCACCGCGAGTCGGCGGGCGTGGGCGACCTCTCCCACGACGGCTCGCTGATCGCCCTGGAGCACACCGAGCACGGCGACGCGATGCACTCGGCGCTGCGTGTGCTGCGCCCGGACGGCACGACGGTCGCCGAGCTGGACGACACCAAGGGCGGGACGGTCGAACTGGGCCTCGAGGTGCTGGGCTTCGCCCCGGTCGACGGGGACACGCGGCTGCTCGTCGGCCACCAAAGACGCGGCCGGTGGGAGCCGCTGGTGTGGGACGTGGCGACGGGCGAGGAGCACGACCTGGCGCTCGACCTGCCCGGCGACGTGAGCGCCGAGTGGTGTCCGGACGGCCGCGGTCTGCTCGTGGTGCACGGCTTCGAGGCCCGCAGCGAGCTGTTCCGCTACGACCTGGCCGCCTGCGAGCTGACGAGGATCCCCACCCCGCCCGGCACGGTCTCCGGCGCGAGTGCCCGCCCGGACGGCAGCGTGGAGTACCTGTGGTCCTCGGCGGCCGAGCCCTCGGCGGTCCGCTCGACGCACGGCGGGGTGGTCCTCGACCCGCCCGGCATGAAGTCCCCGGGTTCGGTGCCGGTGGAGGACGTGTGGGTGGAGGGCCCCGGCGGCCGCATCCACGCCCTGGTGCAGAGGCCCGAGGGCGCGACCGGGCCGCTCCCCACGGTCTTCGACATCCACGGCGGCCCCACCTGGCACGACAGCGACTCCTTCGCCGCGGGCCCGGCCGCCTGGGTCGACCACGGCTACGCGGTGGTCCGGGTCAACTACCGCGGCTCGACGGGCTACGGCCGGGCGTGGACGGACGCGCTGAAGCACCGGGTGGGCCTGATCGAGCTGGAGGACATCGCGGCGGTCCGCGAGTGGGCCGTCGGCTCGGGGCTGGCCGACCCGGCCCGCCTGATCCTCACCGGCGGCTCCTGGGGCGGCTACCTCACCCTGCTCGGTATCGGCACCCAGCCCGACCTGTGGGCGCTGGGTATCGCCGTGGTCCCGGTCGCCGACTACGTCACGGCGTACCACGACGAGATGGAAGCGCTGAAGGCCATGGACCGCACCCTGCTCGGCGGCACGCCCGAGGAGGTGCCCGAGCGCTTCGAGGCCTCCTCGCCGCTGACCTACGTCGACCGGGTCGAGGCGCCCGTCTACATCTCCGCGGGCGTCAACGACCCGCGCTGCCCGATCCGCCAGATCGAGAACTACGTCAGGCGCCTCGAGACGCGCGAGGCCGTCCACGAGGTGTACCGCTACGACGCCGGCCACGGCTCCCTGGTCGTCGACGAACGCATCAAGCAGATCCGTCTGGAACTGGACTTCGCGGAGCGGCACCTGCCGAGGTAGCCGAAGCGAGAGCGGGGGCCGCGGGGGCGCGGGTGACCCAGGACCGCGTCCTGAGCCACCCGCGTGCGCCCCGCACGGTCCCTCACGGGCTCCGCACGCCCCCGCACCCCTACGCTCCCTGCGCCCCCGTTCCTGTCCCTGTCCCCGTTCCTGTCCGTCCCGTCCGCTCCCGCGACCTGCGGCCCAGCAGCTCCGCCAGCCCGCGCCGGGTCGCCGCGAGCACCACCCGGTCCTCCTTCCGCAGGACATAGGTGCCGGGCAGGTTCCACACCAGCCCCGAGACCCGGTCGGGGTGCTCGGCCGCCGCTTCCGGAGCGGCCGGTTCCCGCCGTTCGCCCGCGGCCATCCCCACGTCCAGCGCCAGCACCCGCCAGTACCCCGGCCGGAAGGCCTCCGCGACCGTCCTGCCCTCCAGCTGCGGATGCCCACCCACGTCCACGGACGCGAACAGCAGCACCCGCCGCTCCACCGGGATCGCCCCCAGGATCTGCCGGCCGAACATTGCACCGGCGAACGCGGGCGCCGCCAGGTGCGTCACGCTCCGGCTGCGCGTCAGGGCGTGCGGGTGCGCGGCCCGCAGGGTGCGGTACACCGCGGTGGCGAAGTCGTCGTCGTACAGCCGCAGCACCACCCGCAGGTCGGGGCGCACGGACCGCGCGTACAGCACGGCCTCCAGGTTCGTGGTGTCCGCGCTGGTCACGGCGAGCAGCGCGTGCGCGCGGTGGATCTTCGCGGCCTCCAGGACGCCCTCCTGCGTGACGTCCCCGAGCACCACCGGCACCCGCAGCCGCCGCGCCGTGGCCACCCCGCGTGCCTCCGGGTCCGACTCCACGCACACCACGGGAATGCGCAGCTCCCGCAGCCGTGTCAGCACCCGGGTGCCGATCTTCCCGAGTCCCAGCAGGACGACGTGCCCGCCGAGCCCCCGCGGCGGCCTGCGCAGTGCGGACGCCGAGCGGAACGTGCCCAGCGCCTCGAGCACCGCGGCCAGCACCACGGGCAACAGCAGCACACCCACCAGCCCGGTCAGCAGTTGCAGGAGCTGCCGTCCGGCCGGCTCGCCGAGCGCGGGGTCGTCGATGGCGAACAGGTCGAGCAGCGTCAGGTACACCGCGCCCAGCGGATGGACCCCGGCCACCAGCCACAACGCCACCGCGAGCGCGACCACGCACGCCGCCAGACCCGCCACCGTCCACCGCAGCCGCCGTGAGAACAGCGACGTCAGCGGCGGCACGGCGGCCGCCACCACGCGCCGCGCGGACAGCGGCTCGGCGGCGTACGAGACCTGCTCCAGCACCACGGTCCCGCGTCCGGTGGCCGCCCGTACCGCCGCCTCGTCCGGCAGCAGCTGCGGCCGCTGGTCGCCGCTGTCCTCGGAACCGTCCGCGCCGGCCGGGTCGCTGGCAGTGGCGGACAGCAGCGCCAGGGTGCACAGTCCGGGGTCGGCGACCTGTCCCGGCGCGGGCGGCGGCCGTTCCACCGCGCGCAGCAGAAGCGCGTCGGTCTGGACGACCTTGCTGGTGCCGACGACGGCACTGGCGGCCAGCGCGGGCGCGGCGGTGTCCGCGTCGGACAGCACGGTCGTGGAGGCGTCGGCGCCCGCCGCGTCGCCGCCGCCGACCGCCAGCGCTGCGGCCTGGTCGAGGAGCTCCTCGATGTGCTGGCCCAGCCGCCGGTTGTACAGGCGCACCACGAGCCGCAGTCGAGGGTTGAGGCGGCGGGCGGTCAGGGCGGCGCGGATGTTGGTCTCGTCGTCGTCGTACACCAGGGCCAGTGCCGCCGCCCGCTCCACACCCGCCTCCGCGAGCACGGTATCGGTCAGTTCGGCGGCCTCCACCAGCCGGTCCCCGTCGGCCGGCGGATCACCGCCGCGTGCGCCGCCCGCACCGCTTCCGCCGTTGCCCGACGTCCGGTTGACGGCCGCGCTCACCACCCGGTCCAGCAGCGCCGAAGCCGTACGGACCCGGCCCGCCCCCGGCGGCTGGACCCTCCGCTCGGAGGGCGGCACGACCAGCGTCACCTGTTCGCCGTACACGCCGCGCAATTCCGCGGCCAACCGTTGTGCGAGCCCGTCGTCCCCGCACACCACCATGTGCGCGCCCGAGCCGGCCGGCACCCCACCCTGATACGGAACGCTCCCCACGAGGGAAGAGACTGCCTCAGCGGGACCGGTGGTTCCACCATCCACCCCGGACCGGCGATCTTTCCGGCGGTCCGGGTGACACCGCACGACCGGTACGACCGGACGTGGAACCGGTAAGAAAATCGCAGGTCTGCCGTCTGTACGGGCCGACCGACCGGCGGGGGCGGCCGTCTCGCGAGAGAATCGGAGCATGGGATTCCGTTTGGGACGGGCAATCCGCGGACGGGGATGGCCCGTATATACGGATGTGTCACGGTTCCGCTTCCCGGCGGGCCGCCTCCCGGACGAGGCTCTGCTGTCCGGGTTGGCCACCGGGGATCCGGACCTGGCGGTGAGTTTCGTCCGCAGGTTCCAGCACCGGGTCTTCGGTGTGGCCATCGCGGTCACGGGAGATCCGCAGCTTGCCGAGGACATCTCGCAGCAGACCTTCGAGAGGGCGTGGCGCCATGCACAGATCTACGACTCGCGGCGTGGGTCGGTCACCACGTGGCTGACCACCATCGCGCACAACCTCGCCATCGACACCGTACGGTCCCGGCGCCCTGAGCCGGTCGCGCCGGAGGACCTCGACGCGATCCTGGACGTCGTCAGCGAGAGCCCGGAGCGGTACGCGCTGGCCGACGAGGCGTCCTCCCGGCTGCGGGCCGCCGTGGCCGAACTGCCGCCCGAACAGGGCCGTGCCCTGGTGCTGGCGGGTATCTACGGCATGACCGCCCAGCAGGTCGCCGACTGGGAGCAGATTCCGCTGGGCACCGCCAAGACGCGGATCAGGACGGGAATGGGAAAGCTGCGGACCACGCTCGCTTCCTTCCAGCGAGGGGACCATGTCGAGTGAGTTCACCTGTGAGCGCCTGCGCGAGATCGGCGCCGAACTCGCTCTCGGTGTACTGCCGGGCCGGGAGCGGGCCGGTGCCGTCGCGCACCTGGACCGGTGCGCGGACTGCCGTGAGTACATCCGCCAGCTGACCCTGCTCGGCGACCGGCTGATCGGGCTGCTTCCGTGCAGTGAACCGCCGGTCGGGTTCGAGAGCCGGGTGGCACAGGCGCTGCGGCAGCGGGCCGCGGGGCCGGGCCGGCAGGCGTCGGCGCACGAGGGGCGCCCGCACGACCGCGGGTCACGCGTCGCGCGCCCGGGGCCCTTCGGCCGGATCAGGCCCCAGGTCGCCGCCGCCTCGGGCGCGTTGGTGCTCGCGATCGGTTTCGGCGGCTGGGCCATCGGTACGGCGATCGAGGACACCATGACCGGTCCCGCTCCCGCTGTCGCTGCCGGGGCAGGCATGCTGTGGGGCGGGCTCGTCTCCGCCGACGCGGGCAAGCCGTCCGGCGAGGTCTACGCCCACCGCGGGTCCCCGGGCTGGGTCTACATGACCGTCGAGCTTCCACCTCAGGCCGGAGACTCCCCCTACGACGGCAAGGTCACCTGCGTACTGGTACGCAAGGACGGCAGCACCGTCCGCCTGGGCGACTTCACGTTGCACGGCGGCCGCGGCTCCTGGGGCGGTCCGGCCGCCATCGACCCCGCGACCCTGGCCAGCGTCCGGGTGACGGCACCCGACGGCACACCGCTGGCCAGGGCACATGTCTCCACGGGTACCGCTGTGTCATGACGGCCGTGTCATGACAGTACGGCGGTCATGACAGTACGGCGCCGTTCGGTGGTATGCCGGTCTGCCCGGTCTGCGGGGGAGAGGCCGCCTGCAACCGGTGCAGCTGCGTGTACGCACCGCCGCGCAGGAACAGCTCGTCGTGGGTTCCGGACTCGACCACCCGCCCGTGGTCGAGGACCACGATCCGGGTGGCGTCGCGGACCGTGAGCAGGTTGTGGGAGATGACGATGGTCGTCCGGCCGGACATGAGCCGGCGCAGCGGTGCCATGATCCGGTGGCCCGACTGGGCGTCCAGGCCGGTGGTGGGCTCGTCGAGGAGCAGCACGGGCGCGTCCCTGACCATCGCGCGGGCGATGGCGAGCCGCTGGCGCTGCCCGCCGGACAGCATCCGGCCACGCTGGCCGACCACGGTGTCGTAGCCCTCCGGGAGCAGCCGGATGAACTCGTCGGCGTCGGCGGCGCGGGCCGCCTCCACGATCTCGGCGTCGGTCGCGTCGGGCCGCCCGTAGGCGATGTTCTCCCGCACCGTGCCGTGCAGGACGAGCGTCTCCTGCAACACCACCGCGACGTTGTCCCGCACGTCGGACAGGACCAGCTCCCGCAGATCGGTGCCGTCGAGGCGGACGGTGCCCTGGTCGGGGTCGTAGAACCGCAGGAGCAGCTTGGCCGCTGTGGACTTCCCGGCGCCGCTCGCCCCCACCAGTGCCAGGGTCTCGCCGCGGCCCACCCGGAACGACACCTCGGACAGCGCCCAGCGGGAGGTGTCGGGGTAGCGGAAGGACACGCCGTCGAACTCGACCTCGCCGCGTGCCCGGCCGGTCCGCCGGGCGTCCGGCGCCTCGTGCACCTGGGGCCGCTGGTCGAGCAGCTCGGCGATACGTTCGGCGGAGGCGGCCGCGGAGAAGAAGGCGGGGCCGAGGTGGGAGAGGCCGCGGACCGGGGTGTACAGCTTGCCGATCAGCGCCAGGAAGACCAGCAGTCCGCCCAGCGTGAGCTGGCCCTGGGCCAGTTTCCAGGTGCCCAGGCCCATGACGGCGAGGCCCCCGCACACCTCGATGAGCTCCACGAGCGGCTGGTAGACGGCCCGGATCCGCGTCGAGGCCATCGTGGCGCGGAACTGGCCCAGGTTCTCGCGCTGGAAGCGGTCCTGCTCCCAGACCTGACGGTTGTACGCCTGGACCAGGGTCACGTTGCCCAGCGACTCCTCGGCGACCGCGCTGAGCGAGCCGCTGCGCCGCGTGCGTTCCCGCGACGCCTCCTTGGTCAGCCGGGCGAAGTGACGCGCGGAACACCAGAACAGCGGCACGATGACCATCGCGAGGAGAGTGAGGTCCCAGCGCAGGTAGAAGAGCAGACCGAGGAAGACGCCCAGCTGGAGCACGTAGTAGAGCACGTCCGCCAGACCGGAGAGCAGGAGCGTCTCGACGGTGTCGACGTCCTCGGTGAGCCGCGCGAGCACGTCTCCCAGCCGCCGCCGTTCGAAGAATCCCGGCGACAGCCCCTGGACGTGCCGGAAGGCGTCGGCGCGCAGGGCCACCATGAAGCGTTCGCTGACATAGGCGGAGATCATGTCGTCGGCGAAGCCGATGATGCCGGACAGGACGATGAGCCCGACGTACGTCGGCGCGATCCAGAGAAAGGCGGAGAGGTCCCGCGGGACGAGTACCTGGTCCACCACGATCTTGAACAGCCACAGTTCGGCCGCGGCGACGAGGGGCTCGAGCAGACTGAGCAGGATCACTGGTACCAGCCAGCCGCGGAGCCCGCGTGTGTAGGGCCAGAACCGCCGGAAGGTCTCGCGCGCGGGCAGCGGCGGCGCCGCGTCGACCACGGCGTCCGTCTCGTCGCTGTCGACGGACAGCAGCCGCACGACGAGCCGACGAAGCGGACCGGCTCGCTCAGACACCGGTCCGCTCCGTATCACTTGTCGTGGCCAAAGCCGGTCGCCCTAGTAGTAGCGCCCGCCGCGTCCGCCGCGTCCGCCGCGTCCGCGTCCGCCGCGTCCACCGCGTCCACCGCGTCCGCGTCCACCGCGTCCGCCGCGTCCGCCGCGTCCGCCACGTCCACCGCGCCCGCCGCGTTCGTCGAGGTCACGGCCCATGGTCGGGAAGAGAGCGTTGAAGATCGCCATTGAGTCCTCCTGGAACATGTCTGAAACATGCCTCGTGAGTAGATACGTCCCGGAGGCGGAATCGGATGGCGTTTTTGGTAAAGGTGGGGCAAATGTGTCTCCCGCCCGGCGCGGCGCGCATCGGGCGGGAGACCTGAGGCCTTACGGCCGACGGGAACGGCGTCCCCTCGTCACAGCCCGCAGGAGCCGCGGTCCAGGTGGAAGAAGCGGGCGTTGGCCCAGCGGCACAGCCAGATGCCGACGGCGACGCCGGCGATGGTCACCGCGGCGGGCAGGTAACCGCCGGCGACCTGGATGATCGGGATCGCCGGGCAGCCGCCCGAGATCGCCCACCCCGTGCCGAACAGCACCGCTCCGGGGATCACACCGGCGTGGATCCGCCCGGGGGTCCGACGCACCCGCAGCAGGGCGAACGCGAGCACGATGATCACGACGGCGCCCGCGAAGGACAGGAACATCCGCAGGTCCTGGAAGGTGAACATGCGGTTCAGCTCGGCGTAGTCGCCGAAGCCGATGTTGGAGACGGTGAAGCCGAGGGCCAGGCCGGTGATGATGTTGGCGAGCAGGATCGCGCCCCGGGTACGCATCAGATCACCTTCCACAGGAGGAACGACACCGCGACGGCGGTACCGAAGAACACGGCGGTCGCGACGATGCTGACCGGTCGCAGCCGGCCGCAGCCGCTCAGTCCGTGGCCTGAGCTGCACCCGCCGGCCAGCCGGGTGCCGAAGCCGACCAGCACGCCGCCCAGGAACAGCAGGACGACCATGGTGACCGGATCGCCGGTGACCAGCTCCCGGAAACCGGGGCCCATGTCGTAGCGCAGCTCGAACCGCCCGGACACGAGCGAGGCGATCAGTCCGCCCAGGAAGATCGACACCAGCAGGGCGGCCTGGGTGATCAGCGGGGCGGGGCGCTGGCTCGTGACCGAGGAACCTTCGGACGCCACGGGGTCGGCGTCGGGCGCCGGCGGCTGCGTCGCCCCGTAGGCGGCCGACGGGTCCGCGTACGGGACCTGCTGCCCGTCCGGCGCGTACGGCGACTGCGGGTCCGCGTACGGGGACTGTCCCGGGTACGGGGACTGCGGTTCCGCGTATGGGGAAGGGGGCGAGGCCGGTGCGCCGGGCAGCGTTCCGAAGTGCTCCGCGGTGGCCGCGGCGAGCGCTTCGGCGAGCGCCTCGTCGTCGGCGAACTCGTCGTCCATCTGTTCGAGACGGCGTTCGCTGCGCCAGTGCAGCACGCGGTCCCAGGCCGAGGACACCCCGAAGGAACGGTCGGTGGTGAGGGTGTAGTTGACGGTGACCAGGGCGAGCCCGACCGCGCCCGCCCACCAGGGCCAGTAGTTCATGCCGGACCTCTCATCCAGTCGGCGAGCCGCCCCAACAAGCCGCGCTTCGCGCTGGTCGCCTGCCCCGACTGCCGGGCGGTGCGGCCCGACGGCTGGGGAGTCGGCGGGTGCGGAGCCTGTGCGTGGAATGACGGCGTCTGGGCAGCCAGTGTGTGGGGTGACGGTGCGTGGGGTGACGGTGCGTGGGGCGATGGTGCGTGGGGTGACGGCTGGCCGTACGGGGCCGGCGCCGCGGGCGTCGCCCCGAACCAGGCCGCGCTCCCCGGTTGTTCGGGTCCTGACGAGGCCGGCTCGGGCGGTCCGGCCGGTATCGACTGTGACCACGTGTCGGGCCGCGGCTGTGGCTGCGGCTGTTGCGGTGGCCGCGGAGCCTGCCGGGGTGTCTGCGCGGAGTTGGTCGCGCTGGACCGGCTCGCACCGGACGTGCCTTCGAGGTGCCGCGCGGTCGCTCCGTTGGGCAGCAGGCTGATCGGCACGCGCTCACCGGTGAGCGACAACTGGTAGCGGGCGCAGTCGTGCCACTGGTCCGCGCTGTCGCAGTAGTAGTCGCGCCAACCCTGCAAGCTCGCCCTGAGCAGGGGGAAAAGGGGGCATCCCTCGGCGTGCGAGCAACCCACGTTGCTCCCTCCTGACCGGCGCGGACCGCCCGTTCAAAAGGGGCGGCCGCCGTTTCCTGGTTCCTGTCCTTGTCGCGCCCGCTCGACGATCAAAAGAGTCGGGGAATATCGACACAGAGCCGAATTGTGACTGCCAGTCACCGCGTTCAGCCGTGATGGAACCACTTTCCCGGCGCCCCGGGCAACCCGACTGGGTTTTCTGGCCGAACCGCTTGACATTGCTCCGTGAGATGCGCCACGTGAAAGACCTGTTCGCCCACCTCAGATGTCCGGATATTTGCCGGCCACCAGCAGGTCTTGATCGCGATTCGGACTCATGATCCCGGCCGTCGTGGGCGCGAATCAGTTGTTTGTGGAGAGGGTGCGAATGTTCGACAGGGTTGTGGTGGGGCCGTGAATATTGCAGATCAGCCCGTCCGGGACAACGCGGAGATCATCACCGATTACAGAATGCGAACCCTTCCGAACACTCCACCTGAATCCGGCCGAAGACCCGGACGGGAGAATTCGACACCCGCGGAACTTTCCCGACCACCGAATTCCCCTTCCCCGCACGGAAGATGACCTCCAGAACAAGGACACGCACCTCGAACCCATGTGCCATGGGTTCCTTTGGGAGGACCTGGTCGGCTCAGACGCGGTGACGGCCGACCTTCAACTCGCCTATGAAGGCCGCCCAGGAGTCAGCCTCGAAGGTCAGGGCGGGACCGTGCGGGGCCTTGCTGTCACGGACGGGGACGACGCCGGGGAACCCGTCCGCCACCTCCACGCAGTTGCCGCCCTCCTGATTGCTGTAGCTGCTCCTGTGCCACACGGCGCCGTTCAGATCGGGACGGGACCTTCGCTCCACGGTGGTTGCCCTCCATCATCGAGGATTTGGCCGAGGTCAGGAGTTTCGCGCTGACCTACGATCGGCTACGGGCGGCAGCTCTGCCCCCGCTCATGTCGCTCGACATGATCCGATCCGTGAAGCTGGCCGTAGTGTGCGTCTTCGGTGTAGGCGACTTCGGACTCGTCCGGCATGGCCAGAACTGTCAGCGAGCCGCCCATCACTTCGTGCTCGCCCTGGTCGAACGGCAATACCTGCACGGTGACATGGGGCTGCGATGCGGCCTCAAGCAGTCGCTCCAACTGCTCGCGCATGACGGCCTGGCCACCGACGGGACGCCTCAGTACCGCTTCGTCGAGGATGACCCCACAGCTCAGGCCGACCGGGAGCACTGAGGCGTTCCTGCCGCTCCAGGCGGGCGGTGATCCGCTCTTCCAACTGTTCCTGACTGTTCAGCGTCCGGCCGACGCTCAGCACCGCTCGCGCGTACGCCTCGGTCTGCAGTAAGCCCGGTACCACGTGGGCCGCGTACTCCTTGATGGACACCGCCCGCTCCGAGTACTCCATGAACGTCCGCGACCAGTCCGGAAACGCCTCCCGGTACACGTACGGCCAGAGCTCGACCAACAAGTTGTCCGTACCGAGAGCCGCGTCCAGCGCCCGCGCCAGCTCCAGCGTTGGCTTCGCGCCGGAAGCCCGCTCGATCTGCGTGATCCGCGTACTCACCACGTGGGTGATCTCGCCGAGTTGGGCCTGGGTCAGCCCGGCCGCCATGCGCAGCCTGCGCACTCGCGCGCCGAACAGGGCCGCCATGGACGCGCTCGGGTCAATTCCATGGGCCAAAGCATCACTTCCGTTCCTTACGGCCTGAAAAGTAAGCCTGCGCCACCTGTTGAGCGTAGGGCGACCGGACGACGCTTGGGAACGGAACGTGACGACTCGTGCACTTGGCGGGAAGGTAGACAGGCCGTGCTGACAGGAACGAACACACCGGGAGAGGGCGTAGCGCCCAACTACCACCACTCCACGGAGCAGTTCGCCTCCACGCCTAGGGGCGCGCGGCTGGCCCGGCGCCTTGCCGTGCGGCGCATGGAGGGGTGGGGGTACCCGCCGGCGTCGGACGCGTCGTGCACGATCGCGCTCATCGTCGCCGAACTTGCGGCGAACGCCGTACGGCACGGCCGGGTCCCCGGCCACGGCTTCGCACTGAGTCTCGCCCTCGACACGACGGCCGACGTGATCCGCGTCGAAGTGGCGGACGCCGCCTTGGCCAAACGCCCACCGGCGAGTGCCCCTTCGACCCACCCCGACGGGGAGTCGGGTCGCGGTCTGCTCCTGGTGGACGCCCTGGCCATGCGCTGCGGTGGTAATCGCCGTGTTCCTGCTGGCTCTCGCAACCGATGGCGGTGCCGCGTCGCGCAACGGAGTCGAGACTGACGGGCACGGCGGCTACTACTACACCCGCTCCCACGGGACGGAGCGGCGCACCGAAAAGATCGCGCTCACGGAAGACGAGTACCACGAGGCCAACCAGGCCCAGGCCCGCGTATCCGTTCATGCATGCTTCCACGCCGGGGGCAGCCTTCTGGCCCTCGTAGCCGCATCGCCGGGGCCACCCGGCACGCAGAGATCGGCGCGGAGGCCATGGACGTGATCTTTGCCCAGCGGCGGGCGACAGCCGCCCGCGAGGCTTGATCAGAATCCTTTGGCCCCCTGTTTGGCCCCCCGAGCACGACAGAGGCCGCATACGGAAATCCGTATGCGGCCTCTGGACCAGCGTCGGGGTGGCGGGATTTGAACCCACGACCTCTTCGTCCCGAACGAAGCGCGCTGCCAAGCTGCGCCACACCCCGATGTCGCTGCTTGTCGCGGCGACGACGTTTACTTTAGCCCACTGGTGGCCGGAGACGAAATCCGATTCTGGCTCGGCGGCGGATCGGGTTCGGGCGGGTGTGGTCGGCGGCCACCAGGAGGAGCGCCAGGGCGTAGATGGAGAGGCCCAGGAGGAGCGCGGTGGCGAGGACGTGCTTGTAGCCGTGCTCGGAGACGTCCAGGAAGGGGTGGAGATAGCGGTCGGGGGCGTCGGCGGGGAGCAGTTCCCCGCGGATGAGGGAGAAGGCCAGGTAGGCCAGGGGGTAGAGCAGCCACGGCGCGGCCTGGTGCAGGTGGAGGCGGTCGGGTGCGGTGAGCAGGAGCCAGTCCAGGAGGGCGGCGATCGGGGCCGCCGTCAGCAGGATCAGGGTGGCCGTCCGCTGCCAGAGCGGGTGGGTGCCGGGCTCGCCCGTGATCGAGAACGCCGGCGACGTGCGGGTCAGCAGCACGTGGTGCACGAGAGCCGTGATCACCGTGTAGAGCACGGCCGCTCCGGTCAGCCAGGCCGGCAGGGGCTGGCGGGCGGTCCAGGCCCGGCGGGCCGAGAGGAAGAGGACCAGGGCCAGGAGGATGCTGCTCTGGATCGCGAACGCGCTCAGGACGCGGGGTGGGGAGCCGAGGTGCAGTTCCACCGCCACGGCGGCTGTGATCGCCGCGGCGGTGAGGAGGCGGTAGACCGCGGCCCCGAGGTGGCGGGTGGGCGCCACGACGGCGGTCGGGGGGACGAAGGAGGGGGGCATCAGCTTGACGATGCCCGGGATCACGGGGAGCTCCGGTATGTCCCGAGGCAGGGAAGGCGTCGGAGGTATCTCCGGCACCTCGGGCAGTTCGGGGGTCTCGGCGGCCATTCCCTCACGGTAGGAAGGGCGGACATAGGGGGCGATTCGGGTAACCCGTTCGGGTTATGGATTCCCGTACCGGGGGAGGGGCCGTTCCCGGTGCCGAGGGCACGGAACCGGCCCGGTGCCAAGGACACGATTCCGGGCCCGTACCGGCCCCTGCCCCGTTGGAGACCGACCCCCGCCCCGCTACCGCGTCAGTCCCGCTCCACCAGCGTCAGCAGGGTCGCCTCCGGCGGGCAGGCGAAGCGGACCGGGGTGTAGCGGTTGGTGCCGCAGCCGGCCGAGACGTGCAGGTAGGACGTGCGGCCCTCGGCGGTGTGGGTGGAGAGGCCCTTCACGCGGTCGGTGTCCAGATCGCAGTTGGTGACCAGGGCGCCGTAGAAGGGGACGCAGAGCTGGCCGCCGTGGGTGTGGCCGGCCAGGACCAGGGGGTAGTCGTCGGCCGTGAAGGCGTCCAGGACGCGCAGGTACGGGGCGTGCACCACGCCCATCGAGAAGTCCGCCGAGGTGGACGGGCCGCCCGCCACCCGCGCGTAACGGTCCCGCTTGATGTGCGGGTCGTCCAGGCCCGTCAGCTCCACCGAGAGGCCCTCGAGCTTGAGCGTGCCGCGGGTGTTCGTCAGGTTGACCCAGCCGGCCGCGTCGAAGCCGTCGCGCAGGTCCTCCCACGGGTTGTGGATCGCCCCCACGGCGGGCGCGTTGCCGTTCAGACCGTGCCGGCCGCTGGTCTTCTCCAGCAGGTAGCGGGCGGGGTTGCGCAGCTTGGGGCCGTAGTAGTCGTTGGACCCGAAGACGTAGGCACCGGGGAACTCCATCAGCGGGCCGAGGGCGTCGAGGACCTCCGGCACGCCTTCCGGGTCGGACAGGTTGTCGCCCGTGTTGATCACGAAGTCGGGGCGCAGTCCGGCCAGCGAACGCAGCCAGCGCTGCTTCTTGCGCTGGCCGCCGACCATGTGGATGTCGGAGACCTGGAGGACACGCAGGGGGCGCATTCCGGAGGGCAGGGCCGGGACCGTCACCCGCCTCAGGCGGAAGGAGCGGGCTTCGAACCCCGCCGAGTAGAGAAGACCGGCGGCCGCGACCGCCGTGATGCCCAGGGGAACTCCGTATCGCGCGCGCATGTGTCCATCGTCTCAGGCCGGTGCCGTGCGGCGGAAATCGCCGGTGGTCGGGTGCGGCGCCAACGGGCGGGCCCCGTCCGGAGATCCACGTTCCCCCGGGCTCCGTAAATCGGCGCGCGGGTGCCTTGCCGTACCTGCGACAATCAAATACATGACCACGCTCAAGTCGAAGCTGCACGATGACCTCAACGCCGCGATCAAGAAGCGTGACGAGCTCCGCTCCTCGACGCTCCGGCTGACGCTCACCGCGATCACCAAGGAGGAGGTCGCGGGCAAGGAGAAGCGTGAACTCTCCGACGACGAGGTCCTCAAGGTGATCACCAAGGAGGCCAAGAAGCGCCGGGAGGCGGCCGAGGCCTTCGCGCAGGGTGGTCGTGCCGAGTCGGCCGAGCGGGAGAAGGCGGAGGGCGAGGTGCTCGCCGCGTACCTGCCCAAGCAGCTGTCCGACGAGGAGCTGGACCGGATCGTCGGCCAGGCCGTGGAGGAGGCGAAGGCCGCCGGCGCGGAGGGGCCGCGGGCCATGGGCGCGGTCATGAAGATCGTGAACCCCAAGGTCGCGGGCCAGGCCGAGGGCGGCCGTGTCGCCGCCGCGGTCAAGAAGCTCCTGGCCGGCTGACCCGGCGGGTCCTCGGGAGGGACCCGGGTACGGACGCGGCGGGTCCTCGGGGACGGACCGGATATACGGATACGTACGACGAAGGGGCGCCGGCGATGGCCGGCGCCCCTTCGTCGTGGGCGGGGCGCGGAACCGCGCCCCGCCGTCTGCCCGTCAGCCGTGGCGTCCCCCGTTGCCGTTGCCGCGCGGTCCGCCGTTCTGGCCCTGGAAGAGGCCGTCCGGGAGGGAGAAGGTCGGGTTCGGGCGGGGACCCTGGCCGTTGTTGCCGCCGTTGTCACCGCCGTTCCCGTGCCCGTTTCCGTGGTCCCTGCCCTTGTGCTTGTCCTGGTCCTTCTTGGGGTCCGGGATGTCCACGAGGTTGAAGGTCGGGGCGTCCTTGCCGGCCAGCGCACCCGACATCATGTCGCGCCAGATCGGGCCGGGGACCTGGCCACCGAAGACCTTCGCATAGGGGACGCCGCCGATGGTGATGTCGACCATCTTCCGCTTGTGCGCCGGGTCACCGACCCAGACCGCGCCCGCCATGTTCGGCGTGTAGCCGACGAACCAGGCCGCGAAGCGGAAGTCCGTCGTACCGGTCTTGCCCGCGCTCGCACGGTCGCCGAGGCCGGCCTGCGTGCCCGTACCGTCCTCGACCACGCCCTTCAGCAGCGTGTTGATCGTGTCGGCGGTGGTCTCCGACATCGCGCGCGAGCAGGTCGACTTCGGGACGGCCAGGGACTTCTTCTGGTTGCCGGTGGCCTGGGTGATCGACTCGATGGCGATCGGGGTGCAGTACGTGCCGCGGGAGGCGAACGTGGCGTACGCGCTCGCCATGGTCAGCGGCGACACCTCCTGGGTGCCGAGCGCGATCGACGGGTTCTGCTCGATCGGCCCGCCGTCCGCGCGCCGCACGCCCATCTTGCCGGCCATGGTCGTCACCGGGCAGATGCCGATGTCGCTGATCAGCTGCACGTAGTAGGTGTTGACCGACTTGGCGGTCGCCTCCTTCATGCCGTACGGGCCGAACTCCGTCTTGTTCTCGTTGGTGAGATCGTAGCCCTCCGTGTTCACCCAGTTCTTGCCGTCGCAGGCGGCGACCGGGCTCGGGTACGCCATCTTGTAGGGCGACGAGTACTCCTGGGTGGCGGGCTTGCCGCCCTCGACGGCGGCCGCGGCCACGATCGGCTTGAACGTCGAACCGGGCTGGTAGCCCGCGCCACCGCCCATGGCCTTGTCCACCGAGAGGTTGATCTGGGTCTCGTTCTTGCCGAAGCCGTACGGACGGGACTGGCCCATGGCGAGGATCTTGCCGGTGCCGGGTTCGACGATGGTCGCGGCGGTGGCCACGGCGTCGCTCGCGTTGACGTGGTCGTGGACGGACTTCTCCAGGGAGTCCTGCGCCTGGGGGTCGAGCGTCGTGCGGATCGTCAGACCGCCGCGGTTCCAGATCTTCGCCCGGTCCGTCCGGGTCTTACCGAACACCGGTTCGTTCAGGAACACTTCGCGGACGTAGTCGCAGAAGAAGCCCGCGCCCCTGACCGCCGTGATGCAGCCGTTGCGCGGCTGGGTGACCTTCAGGCCCAGCGGCTGCTTCTTGGCCTTGTCGGCCTCCTCCTGCGAGATGTCGCCGACACTGGCCATGCGCTGCAGGACGGTGTTGCGCCGCTTGATGGCCTCGGCCTCGTTGTTGACCGGGTCGTAGTGGCTCGGGGACTGGACGATGCCGGCGAGGAGCGCCGCCTCGGGCAGGGTCAGGTCCTTGGCGTGCTTGGAGAAGTAGCGATCGGACGCGGCCTCGATGCCGTAGGCCTGCTGGCCGAAGAACGTGATGTTCAGGTAGTTCTCGAGGATCTTCTTCTTGCCCAGGTCCTGCTCGAGCTGGATCGCGAACTTCAGTTCCTTGATCTTGCGCCCGATGGTCTGCTGGGTGGCCTGCGCGACCTTCGTCGGGTCGTCGCCGGCCTCCTCGATGAACACGTTCTTGACGTACTGCTGGGTGAGCGTGGAGGCGCCCTCGGAGACCCCGCCGCTCTGTGCGTTCTTGTTGAGCGCGCGCAGCACGCCCTTCAGGTCGATCGCGCCGTGCTCGTAGAAGCGCGAGTCCTCGATCGCGACGAGCGCCTTCTGCATGTACGGCGAGATGTCCTTCAGCGGGACCACCGTGCGGTCGCGGGAGTAGACCTGGGCGATCGGCTCGCCCTTGTTGTCCAGGATCGTGGTCCGCTGACTGAGCGGCGGACGCTTGAGGTTGGCCGGGATGTCGTCGAACCCCGTGGCCGATCCCTTGGCGGCCAGGCCCAGCGCGCCGGCCGCGGGCAGTGCGATGCCTGCCATCACAGCTCCCGCGAGCACACTGACACCGAGGAACTTGGCGGCCTGCTGCGTTGGCGACAGACCACCGCCCGAGCGCTTCTTTGGCATGGGGGCAGCCTAATCCGTAGTGATGAACGTTCCGACGGAGTGGGCCTTCTCGGAATGTTCGAATACAGGATCGTGACATCCCGGGCGGCCCGGTGGGTGCGCCGGTGCCGCGAACCATTGGTGAGGCGGCGGGCCGGCCGGTGCCCGCGGCGAGCGACGTGAGGTGTCTACGTTCTCATTCGCCGGACACGCGTATAGGCCTTGGCCTAAGCTGCTCTCGACTGTCACAGCGGTGCGGACACGTATCCATACGTCCGGCGGCTCCAGAACGTTCCGGCTCCGTTCGGCTTTTCTGCCCGGGTGGTCCGGATGGTGCGGGGCGCGCGGTCGGGGCGTGTGGGATGCGTGCCTGAATTCACCCTGTATGTCAATCGGTGCCCGTTGTGGCACACGGTAACTGCCCTGCTTTGCCGGGAATGTCGCGCATGTCGCCAGCTCACTCCCCCGGGTGATCTGCCGCTTCCCCATAGTCCGTTCGGACCATTCAAGATTGGGCCCGCTGGGGGTGTTGCGCTGTGCCCACCTTCCGTAACGTCCTCAACTGGCGGCGGTGAATATGCCGCTGCCGCCGTGGGGGAGCCTCGATTCGGGAGAGGACGGCGCCGGTATGGGCTGGGTAACCGACTGGAGTGCGCAGGCGGCCTGTCGCACTACCGATCCGGATGAACTGTTCGTTCAGGGAGCAGCGCAGAACAGGGCCAAGGCGGTGTGCACCGGATGCCCGGTCCGCACCGAATGCCTCGCCGACGCGCTCGACAATCGCGTCGAGTTCGGCGTCTGGGGGGGAATGACGGAGCGTGAGCGCCGCGCACTGCTGCGCCGGCGCCCGACCGTGACCTCCTGGCGTCGGCTGCTGGAGACCGCGCGCATGGAGTACGAGCGGGGCGCGGGCCTGGTGGCCCTCGCCGACGACCAGGTGTACGAGGACTACGCGGCGGTGGGCTGAGCAACGGGCTGGGGCGTCGTCCTTCCTGGGCGGTCCGCCTTCCTGCCTCCTGGGCCGCGGGCGCGCGTCAGGCGCCCGGCTCGGGCAGCTCGCGGCGGTGTTCCGCGAGCCGGTTTCCGATGTCCCGCAGCCCGACGAGGTCGTGCACGTCCCCGGGCAGCGCGGCCACTTCGGCCACCGCCACCTCGGGATGCAGGGCGGTGAAGCGGTCACGCGTGCGCTGCTCACGGGAGAGCAGCTGCATGCGTTCGGCGTGCAGCCTCAGCAGGCCCGCGGTGACCTGGTCGACGGACGGCTCCGGCTCGAAGTCGTCGTCGGCGGGCGTCTCGAGGTCCGCAGAAGGCGCACCGGGATCGGGATGAGCGACGGGAGAGTCGGAACTACCGTACGTTTCGGGGGAGTTACGAAGTCCAGCTTTCCCGTCCTGCTGATCCACAATGCGGGACTCGTCAAGATTTTCCGCGGCGGCGAGCGCCCGCTCGGCCGACAGCTCGCCGGCACCGCTGCCGTGCACCCGGTTGAGTACCAGACCGGCCAGCGGCATCCTCTCCGAGGCCAGTCGCTGCACGAAGTACGCGGCCTCGCGCAGCGCGTCCCGCTCCGGGGCCGCGACCACCAGGAAGGCGGTTCCCGGCGCCTGGAGCAGCTTGTAGGTCGCGTCCGCGCGGGTACGGAAGCCGCCGAAGGTCGTGTCCATCGCGGCCACGAACGTCTGGACGTCCTTGAGCAGTTGGCCGCCGAGCAGCTTGCCGAGCGTGCCGGTCATCATCGACATCCCGACGTTCAGGAACTTCATCCCCGCGCGCCCGCCCAGCTTCGCCGGGGCCGTCAGCAGCCGGATCAGCCGCCCGTCGAGGAAGGAGCCGAGCCGCTTGGGCGCGTCCAGGAAGTCCAGGGCGGAGCGGGAGGGCGGGGTGTCGACGACGATGAGGTCCCACTCGTCCCGGGCCCGCAGCTGGCCCAGCTTCTCCATCGCCATGTACTCCTGCGTGCCCGCGAAGCCGGCGGAGAGCGACTGGTAGAAGGGGTTCGCCAGGATCGCGGCCGCCCGCTCGGAGTCCGCGTGCGCCTCGACGACCTCGTCGAAGGTGCGCTTCATGTCCAGCATCATGGCGTGCAGCTCGCCCTCGCCCTCGGTGCCCTTCACCCGGCGCGGGACGTTGTCCAGGGAGTCGATGCCCATGGACTGGGCGAGCCGGCGGGCCGGGTCGATGGTCAGGACGACCACCTTGCGGCCGCGCTCGGCGGCGCGCAGGCCGAGGGCCGCCGCGGTGGTGGTCTTGCCGACCCCGCCCGAGCCGCAGCACACCACGATCCGCGTCGTCGGGTCGTCGAGCAGCGGATCGACCTCGAGCACGCGCGCGGGTGCCAGATGACGGGCGCCGTCGTACGCCTGGGCGGAGGTTCGCGCGGTCTCCCTCGCGGGTGCCGGGTCCGGGCTCATGACATCCCCTGCTTCCGCAGCTCGGTCGCCAGTTCGTACAGGCCCGCCAGGTCCATGCCCTCGGCGAGCAGCGGCAGTTCGTGCAGGGGCAGACCCAGCTCGCTCAGCACCGACCGCTGCTCCTCCTCCAGCGTGTAGCGCTCGGCGAACTCCTCGGCCTGCTCCAGCAGCGGACCCACCAGCCGCTCGGCGTTCTGGCCGCGGCCTGCCCCGCCGAGGCCGGCGGAGGACAGCGACCGGGCGAGCGCGGTGCGCGAAGCGGTCCGTACGAGTTCCAGGTCGTCCGCGTCCAGCACCCGCGGGCGCACCATGTTCACGATGGTGCGCCCCACCGGCAGCCGGGCGGCGCGCAGTTCGGCGATGCCGTCGACGGTCTCCTGGACCGGCATCTCCTCCAGCAGCGTCACCAGGTGCACGGCCGTCTCGGGCGACTTGAGCACCCGCATCACCGCCTGGGCCTGGTTGTGTATCGGGCCGATCTTCGCCAGGCCCGCCACCTCGTCGTTGACGTTGAGGAAGCGGGTGATGCGGCCGGTGGGCGGCGCGTCCATGATGACGTAGTCGTAGACGAACCGGCCGCTGCGCTCCTTGCGCCGCACCGCCTCGCACGCCTTGCCGGTCAGCAGGACGTCCCTGAGGCCGGGCGCGATGGTGGTGGCGAAGTCGATGGCGCCGAGCTTCTTCAGGGCCCGGCCGGCACCGCCCAGCTTGTAGAACATCTGGAGGTAGTCCAGCAGGGCCAGTTCGGGGTCTATGGCCAGCGCGTACACCTCCCCGCCCCCGGGAGCGACCGCGATCTTCCGTTCCTCGTAGGGCAGCGCTTCCGTCTCGAAGAGCTGTGCGATGCCCTGCCGGCCCTCGACCTCGACGAGGAGCGTCCGCTTCCCCTCCGTGGCCAGGGCCAGCGCGAGGGCGGCGGCGACCGTCGTCTTTCCGGTCCCGCCCTTGCCGCTGACGACCTGGAGCCTGCTCACGTATTCGAGACTAACCAGTCCGCGCTCGGGTCACGCGGGAGGCTGTGGACAACCGGCGTCGTGGTCGGCCGCACGACCCCGTGGAGGCAGGGATACAGTCGCCCACATGACCAAGTGGGAATACGCAACCGTGCCGCTGCTCGTCCATGCCACGAAGCAGATTCTGGACACCTGGGGCGAGGACGGCTGGGAGCTCGTCCAGGTCGTGCCCGGGCCGAACCCCGAGCAGCTGGTGGCCTACCTGAAGCGGGAGAAGCAGGCATGAGCGCGGTCGAGGCGAGGCTGGCGGAGCTGGGCCTGAGGCTGCCGGAGGTCGTGCCGCCGCTGGCCGCCTACCAGCCCGCCGTGCGGTCCGGTGTGTACGTCTACACCGCCGGCCAGCTGCCGATGGTGGACGGCAAGCTCCCGGTCTCCGGCAAGGTGGGCCTGGAGGTCACCGCGGAGGAGGCCAAGGAGCTGGCGCGCACCTGTGCGCTGAACGCCCTGGCGGCCGTCAAGTCCGTCGCGGGCGACCTGGACCGCGTCGCGCGTGTGGTGAAGGTCGTGGGCTTCGTCGCCTCGGCGTCGGACTTCACCGGCCAGCCCGGGGTCGTCAACGGCGCCAGCGAGCTGCTGGCCGAGGTTCTCGGGGACAAGGGCGTGCACGCGCGCAGCGCGGTCGGTGTGGCGGTGCTGCCGCTGGACGCGCCCGTGGAGGTGGAGATCCAGGTCGAGCTGGAGCCGTAGTCCGAGCCCGGAGCCGGGCCTGACCTCGGCCACCTCTCGAACATTCGCTCACCAGGGGATAGCCTCCGCCCATGGCGAATGGGCAGTGGTTTCCCCCGGACTGGCCGGACCGTATCCGCGCACTCGCGGACGGCTCCCTCACACCGGTCACGCCGAAGCGCGCGGCCACCGTCATGCTCCTGAAGGAGACCGGTTCCGGTCCCGCGGTGCACATGCTGCGCAGACGCGCCTCCATGGCCTTCGCCGGAGGCGCGTACGCGTACCCGGGCGGTGGCGTCGACCCCCGTGACGACGACCACCACGTCCGCTGGGCGGGGCCCTCGCGCGCGTGGTGGGCCGACCGGCTCGGCGTCGACGAGCAGGCGGCCCAGGCGATCGTCTGCGCGGCCGTGCGCGAGACCTACGAGGAGGCCGGCGTCCTGCTCGCCGGCCCCGACGCGGACTGTGTCGTCGGCGACACCACGGGTGGCGACTGGGAGGCCGACCGCGCCGCCCTGGTCGCCCGTGAGCTGTCGTTCGCGCAGTTCCTGGACCGCCGGGGCCTGGTCCTGCGCTCGGACCTGCTGGGCGCCTGGACCCGCTGGATCACCCCCGAGTTCGAGCCCCGCCGCTACGACACCTGGTTCTTCGTGGCCGCCCTGCCCGAGGGCCAGCGCACCCGCAACGCCTCCACGGAGGCCGACCGCACGGTGTGGACCACCCCCGCCGAGGCGGCGGCCGCGTACGACCGGGGCGAGCTGCTGATGATGCCGCCCACCATCGCCACCCTGCGCCAGCTGACGTCCTGCGGCAGCCCCGCCGAGGCGCTCGCTGCCGCACCGTCCCGCGACCTGACCCCTGTGCTCGCGCGGGCCCGCCTGGTGGACGGCGAGGTGGTCCTGACCTGGCCGGGGCACGACGAGTTCACCCAGCACATCCCGAGCGGCACGGCACGCCCGTGAGCCGCCGCCCCCGCCCGGCCGAGGTCCAGGAAGGCCCCCTCGCATGACGGACGCAGCAGCGCTCCCCGGGCAGCCCCGGGGCGGCGTACTGGCCGGCCCCGCCACCGTGCGGGCCGTCAACGTCCTCGCGCCCAACGCGTCCCCCATGACCCTGGACGGCACCAACACCTGGATCGTCTCGGAGCCCGACTCCGACCTGGCCGTCGTGGTCGACCCGGGGCCGCTGGACGAGGGTCACCTGGCCCGTGTGGTCGCCACCGCCGAGGAGGCGGGCAAGCGGATCGCGCTGACCCTGCTGACGCACGGCCACGCCGACCACGCCGAGGGCGCCACCCGCTTCGCCGAGCTGACCCGCACGCGCGTGCGTGCGCTCGATCCGGCCCTGCGGCTGGGCGACGAGGGCCTGGGCGCGGGAGACCTGATCAAGGTGGGCGGGCTGGAGCTGGCCGTCGTGCCGACCCCGGGCCACACCGCCGACTCCCTGTGCTTCCACCTGCCGGCCGACCGCGCCGTGCTCACCGGCGACACGATCCTGGGCCGCGGCACCACCGTCGTCGCGCACCCCGACGGGCGTCTGGGTGACTACCTGGACTCGCTGCGACGGCTCAGGTCCCTCACGGTCGACGACGGCGTCCACACGGTCCTGCCGGGCCACGGCCCCGTCCTGGAGGACGCCCAGGGCGCCGTCGAGTTCTACCTCGCCCACCGGGCCCACCGGCTCGCCCAGGTCGAGACGGCCGTCGAGTCGGGCCACCGGACCCCGTCCCAGGTCGTCGCGCACGTGTACGCGGACGTGGACCGCTCCCTGTGGCCCGCGGCCGAGCTCTCGGTACGTGCCCAGATGGAGTACCTCCGGGAGCACGGGCTCATCTGACGACCGACGACGGGGGCGCCGCCCGACGGCCGCCGAGGGCCCTGTGCCGGCCCCGTGCGAACAGCCGACGACGAAGGCCCCGTCCCGGCCGGGACGGGGCCCACAGATGTCGCGGACGGGTCAGCGCGAGCGCTTGGCGAGGCGCTCCACGTCCAGCAGGATCACCGCACGGGCCTCCAGCCGGAGCCAGCCGCGCTGGGCGAAGTCGGCCAGGGCCTTGTTCACGGTCTCGCGGGACGCGCCGACCAGCTGGGCCAGCTCCTCCTGGGTGAGGTCGTGCACCACGTGGATGCCCTCCTCGGACTGCACGCCGAAGCGGCGGGAGAGGTCCAGCAGGGCACGGGCGACACGGCCCGGAACGTCGGAGAAGACCAGGTCCGACATCTGGTCGTTGGTCTTGCGCAGGCGCCGGGCGACGGCGCGCAGCAGGGCGCCGGCCACCTCGGGCCGCGCGTTCAGCCAGGGCTGGAGGTCGCCGTGGGCGAGGGCGAGCATCTTGACCTCGGTCAGCGCGGTCGCGGTCGCGGTGCGCGGGCCCGGGTCGAACAGCGACAGTTCGCCGATGAGCTCACCGGGGCCGACGACGGCCAGCATGTTCTCGCGGCCGTCCGGGGACGTGCGGTGCAGCTTGACCTTGCCCTCGGTGACCACGTAGAGACGGTCGCCCGGGTCGCCCTCGTGGAACAACGAGTCGCCTCGTGCGAGTGTCACCTCCGTCATGGAGGCGCGAAGCTCCGCGGCCTGCTCGTCGTCGAGCGCCGCGAAGAGCGGATTGCGCCGCAGAACGTCGTCCACGAGTTCTCTCCTTGTCGACCTGCTCAGAGGATCTTGCTCCCCTGCGTGCCAGGGGTCCGTGTTCCCCATTTTGCCGGACGGTCCAAACAGTGTGATCTGTCACAAGGATGCCGCACAGGTGTGCCCTCATACGCGGCAGGGGGCCAATCGGGGGCCGATCCCCGGGGTCCGGAGCGGATGTCGGTGCTGGGCTTTAGGCTGGCCGGGTGTCCAAATCGCCGGTGAGAGCGCAGGCCGAGGGGGCTGGGCGGGTGGTTGCAGGTCAGGATTCCGCTGTGGGCGAACAAGGGCTCGGCGATGGAACGAACATGGCAAAACCGGCGAAAAGGGCACCCGTGAAGAAGGCGGAAGCCGCGCAGAAGGCGGCACCTGCGAAGAAGACGGCTGCGAAGAAGACGGCACCCGCGAAGAAGGCGGCCCGCGCCAAGAAGGCGGCCTCGGCCGGGAGCGCGCCCCCCGTCGGGAAGGCCGTGGCTCCCCGGAAGGTGGCGGTCGCGCCGAAGAAGGCCACCGCCGCCGTCAGGAAGGTCGCGCCGGCGAAGACGCTCGCCCCGAGGACGCCGAAGAACGAGTCGCGCACGGCCCTGGTCCGCCGAGCCCGCCGTATCGACCGCGAGCTCGCCGAGGTGTATCCCTACGCCCACCCCGAGCTGGACTTCGAGAACCCCTTCCAGCTGCTCGTCGCCACGGTCCTTTCGGCCCAGACCACGGACCTGCGGGTCAACCAGACCACGCCCGCGCTGTTCGCCCGGTACCCCACTCCCGAGGACCTCGCCGCCGCGAACCCCGAGGAGGTCGAGGAGATCCTGCGGCCCACCGGCTTCTTCCGGGCCAAGACCAAGTCGGTGATAGGCCTGTCCAAGGCGCTGGCGGAGGAGTTCGGCGGCGAGGTCCCGGGGCGGCTGGAGGATCTCGTCAAGCTCCCCGGCGTCGGCCGCAAGACCGCCTTCGTGGTCCTCGGCAACGCCTTCGGCCGGCCCGGCCTGACCGTGGACACGCACTTCCAGCGGCTGGTGCGGCGCTGGCAGTGGACCGAGGAGACCGACCCCGAGAAGATCGAGGCCGCCGTCGCCGGGCTCTTCCCCAAGAGCGACTGGACGATGCTCTCGCACCACGTGATCTTCCACGGACGCCGCATCTGCCACGCCCGCAAGCCCGCGTGCGGCGCCTGCCCGATCGCCCCGCTCTGCCCGGCCTACGGCGAGGGCGAGACGGACCCGGAGAAGGCGAAGAAGCTGCTGAAGTACGAGAAGGGCGGCTTCCCGGGCCAGCGGCTCAAGCCGCCGCAGTCCTACCTGGACGCCGGCGGCAGGCCGGCACCTCCGCTGGGGGCCGGATGACACCGGCGGAACGATCCCGATGCCGTCGGGCGTTGGACACGGCAGGACGGCGAGGGACACGGCGGGGCGCCGAGGGGAACGGGGGCGGCGATGACGCGGGCGAGTGAGGTGAGCGGGGCGCAGGGCGGCTCGGCGGCACTCAGCACCGAAGGGCTGCCCGGCTGGCTCGAGCCGGTCGCGCGTGTGGCGGAGACGGTCCGGCCGGTCCAGCTGAGCCGCTTCCTGCCGCCCAAGAACGGCGCGGGGCGCCAGTCCGCCGTCCTGATCCTCTTCGGTGAGGCCGAGCGCGGACCCGAGCTGCTGCTCATGGAGCGGGCGAGCTCGCTGCGCTCGCACGCCGGCCAGCCCTCGTTCCCCGGCGGGGCGCTCGACCCCGAGGACGGCGATCCGCAGGGCGACGGCCCGCTGCGGGCCGCGCTGCGCGAGGCCGAGGAGGAGACCGGTCTCGAACCGGGCGGCGTCCAGCTGTTCGGCGCGCTGCCCCGGCTGTACATCCCGGTCAGCGGCTTCGTCGTCACGCCCGTGCTCGGCTGGTGGCGCGAGCCCAGCCCGGTCGGCGTCGTCGACCCGGCGGAGACCGCACGCGTGTTCACCGTGCCCGTGGCGGATCTCACGAACCCCGACAACCGGGCCACGACCGTCCATCCCAGCGGCCACCGAGGCCCGGCATTCCTGGTCGAATCGGCCCTCGTGTGGGGCTTCACCGCCGGGATCATCGACCGCCTGCTCCACTACGCGGGCTGGGAGCGTCCCTGGGACAGGGACAAGCAGGTCCCGCTCGACTGGCGATCATGACAGGGTGGGCACCGCGGCGGTGCAGCCGGGGGCGGAACCCCCGTCCGACGCAGGCCGGCCCGGGGTGATCGGAACATGATGAGGCGAGGCTCGACGCGGTGAACGTGCTGGACATCCTGCTGCTGATCGCCGCCGCGTGGTTCGCGGTCGTGGGCTACCGCCAGGGATTCGTCGTCGGCGTCCTGTCGGTGATCGGCTTCCTGGGCGGCGGGCTCGTCGCCGTGTACACGCTCCCGGTCATCTGGGACGCGGTGACGGACAACACACCGGTCAGCACCACCGCGGCGGTCGTCGCGGTCGTCGTGGTGATCGTCTGCGCCTCGATCGGTCAGGCGCTGACCACCCACCTCGGCAGCAAACTGCGCGTGTACATCACCTGGTCCCCGGCCCGCGCCCTGGACGCAACCGGCGGCGCCCTCGTCAACGTCGCCGCCATGCTGCTGGTCGCCTGGCTGATCGGCTCGGCCCTCGGCGGCACGACGATACCGACGCTGGGCAAGGAGGTGCGCAACTCCCGGGTGCTGCTCGGGGTCTCCGAGGTGCTGCCCGCGCAGGCCGACACCTGGTTCGCGGACTTCACCTCCGTCCTCGCGCAGAACGGCTTCCCCCAGGTCTTCAGCCCCTTCGCCAACGAGCCCATCACCGACGTCCAGCCCCCGGACCCGGCGCTGGCGAACAGCGCCGTCGCCCTGCGCGCCAAGCAGTCCGTCGTCAAGGTCATGGGCACGGCGCGCAGTTGCGGCAAGGTGCTGGAGGGGAGCGGCTTCGTCTTCGGGGACCGCCGGGTCATGACCAACGCGCACGTCGTGGGCGGCGTCGACGAACCCACCGTCCAGATAGGCGGCGAGGGACGCAAGTACGACGCCAAGGTCGTCCTGTACGACTGGCACCGCGACATCGCCGTGCTCGACGTGCCGGACCTGAAGGCGCCGGCCCTGAAGTTCACCGGCACGGAGGCGCGCAGCGGCGTCGGCGCGATCGTCGTCGGCTTCCCGGAGAACGGGTCGTACGACGTCCGTGCCGCGCGGGTGCGCGGGCGCATCACGGCCAGCGGCCCGGACATCTACCACCGCGGCACCGTGCGCCGTGACGTCTACTCGCTGTACGCGACCGTGCGCCAGGGCAACTCCGGCGGCCCGCTGCTCACGACCGACGGCAGGGTGTACGGGGTGGTGTTCGCCAAGTCCCTCGACGACGCCGACACCGGCTACGCGCTCACGTTCGACGAGATCCGGCAGGACATCGCGCAGGGTCGTACCGCGAACCAGCAGGTGGGCAGCGACGACTGCGCGCTGTAGGCCGTGCCGGACGGCGCCGGGTCAGCTGCGGCTGTGACGCAGGCGTACCGAGACCCAGCGCGCTCGGCGGCGCAGGATGCGGGGAATGCCCACCCGTGGGTCCGTGTCCGTCAGCTGCGGAGTGCCGCGCTGATGGGAGTTGGGACCGCTCGCCGAACGGCGGGTGCGTGCTACGTCGTTGTAGTCGTGCGTCCAGCCCATACCGGGACGTCTGCCCCCGCCGCATGGTCGATAACCGCCCACGCACTCTCCAATTGGCCTATGCGCCGGGCAAGTGGCAGTTCGCAGGACAGCTGTTCACGTTCGGATACCGGGCGCGTCGTCCGGGTCACCGATCCGGGTCACCGATCCGGTTCGGGGTCCTTCAGCCAGTTGACCAGCTCCGCCGAGAAGGCCATCGGGTCCTCCTCGTGCGGGAAGTGGCCCAGACCGTCGAAGAGGCGCCAGCGGTACGGGGCTTCGACGTACTCGCCCGAGCCGGCCGCGCTGCGGGTGCGCTGGACGGGGTCGAGGGAGCCGTGCAGGTGCAGCGTCGGCACGCGCACGGGCCGCTTCATCCGGCGGTAGAACTGGATGCCGTCGGGCCGGGCCAGGGAGCGCACCAGCCAGCGGTAGGGCTCGACGGAGCAGTGTGCCGTCGAGGGGATGCACATGGCACGGCGGTACGTCTCCACCGCCTCGTCGTCCGGCAGTCGCGGCCCCGACCAGTCCCGTACGAGCCGGGCCACCAGGGCGCCGTTGTCGGCGGTGAGCTGCCGCTCGGGGATCCAGGGCCGCTGGAACCCCCAGATGTACGAGCTCGCGGCCGTCTGCCGGACGTCCCCGAGCATCGCCGAACGCCAGCGCCTGGGGTGGGGCATCGACGCGACCGCGAGCCGCCGTACCAGCTTGGGGCGCATCGCGGCCGCCGTCCACGCCAGGTAGCCGCCGAGGTCGTGGCCGACCAGCGCGGCGTCCGGCTCGCCGAGCGAGCGGACCACGCCGGTGATGTCGAGGGCGAGGTTGGCCGGGTCGTAGCCGCGGGGGGTACGGTCGCTGCCGCCCACGCCGCGCAGGTCCATCGCGACGGCCCGGAAACCGGCGTCGGCGAGGGCGACGAGCTGGTGCCGCCAGGTCCACCAGAACTGCGGGAAGCCGTGCAGCAGCAGGACCAGCGGTCCGTCGCCGAGCTCGGCGATGTGGAAGCGGGCGCCGTTGGCCGCGACGTCCCGGTGTGTCACCTTCCTGCCGCCGGGCAGGTCGATCCGGACGACCGACGTCGATTGGGCCGAAGGGGTGGGCTCCGTCATGAGGTCGAGCGTGCCACAGCCTCGATGGCCGCGGGGGAGCGGTCCTCCAGGGCGGCCGGCTCCGGGCGCGGGTGCGGCTTGGCGTTCTGGAGCACCCCGGCCGTCTCCTTCATGGACGCGGCGACCTTCTGCGGGCCCTGGCTCTTCTTCGTCTTCTTCATGAGGAGGAGGCCGATCAGCGCCAGTACGCCGGCGATCAGGAAATTGGCCGCGAAGGACAGCAGGAAGCAGAGGGCGAGGTTCCACTTGCTCCAGGTGTGAATGCCGTACGCCAGCGCGAAGTTGAGCATCGGCAGCGAGAACAGCAGCAGCGCACCGGCCAGGCTGAACACCCCGCCGCTGGTCGCGCCGCGCCTGACGTCCTTCTTCAGCTGGGCCTTGGCCAGCGCGATCTCGTCGTGCACCAGCGCCGACATCTCGGTGGTCGCCGAGGCGAACAGCTGGCCGATGCTGCGTTCGGCGCCGACCGGGCTGCCGTCGGGTGCGCTCATCGCGGTCTTCCTCTCCTGCCTGACTTCGGACTGCGTTCCGTCGGCCTCTGCCCGGCCGGTGTCACTGCCTGACTTCTGCCCGACTGGGAACGCTCCTGTCATTTGTACCGTCCCGTCAGATCATGCCGGACCGCCGTCCTCCTCGCCTGCCCTGCCCGGCACTTCGGTAAGCCCCCCGGAGCGTTCCGCGGTCTTCGCCTCGGCGAGCCGGCGGTGCTCGGCGGCCTTCCGCTCGAGCATCTCGGCCATGCGCAGGTGGTAGGCGGGGTCGTCCTGCTCGTAGACGTCCGGGATGCCGTCGAGGTCCTCGTCCCGCTCCTCGGACTCGCACAGGTTCCGGTACCGGGCATTGCGGATCTTCAGCAGGACGGTCGCCAGAATCGTCGCGATGAGGGAGCCGGCGAGCACGGAGGCCTTGACCTCGTTGGTGAGCGCCGTGTCGCCGGCGAAGGCCAGTTCGTCGATGAGCAGGGAGACGGTGAAGCCGATCCCGGCGAGCGTGGCCACCGCGAACACGTCGGCCCAGGCGAGGTCCTCGCTGAGGGAGGCCTTGGTGAAGCGGGCGGTGAGCCAGGTCCCGCCGAAGATGCCGACCGTCTTGCCCACGACCAGTCCGAGTACGACGCCGAGCGTCTCGGGCCTGGTGAACACGTTCGCCAGTGCCCCGCCCGAGACGGCGACGCCCGCGCTGAACAGGGCGAACAGCGGTACCGCCAGGCCCGCCGAAAGAGGCCGTACGAGGTGTTCGACGCGCTCGCCGGGGGAGGCCTTCTCGCCCTCGTGGGGAGCGCAGCGCAGCATCAGGCCCATCGCGACGCCCGCGATGGTGGCGTGCACGCCGCTGTTGTACATCAGCGCCCAGATGACCAGGCCGAGCGGCACGTACACGTACCAGCCGCGCACGCCCGTGCGCAGCAGCACCCAGAAGACGACGAGGCCGGCCGCCGCCCCGCCGAGCGCGGCGAAGTTCAGATGGCCGGTGAAGAAGACGGCGATGATCAGGATCGCGAACAGGTCGTCGACGACGGCGAGCGTCAGCAGGAAGGCGCGCAGGGCGCTGGGCAGCGAGGTGCCGATGACGGCGAGCACGGCGAGCGCGAAGGCGATGTCCGTCGCGGTCGGCACCGCCCAGCCGCCGAGCGAGCCGCCGTGGACGAGATTGGTCAGGGTGTAGACGGCCGCCGGCACCGCCATGCCGCACAATGCGGCGATCACCGGCAGCATCGCGGCTCTGGGGTCTTTCAGGTCCCCGGCGACGAGTTCGCGCTTGAGCTCGATCCCGGCGACGAAGAAGAAGACGGCGAGCAGGCCGTCGGCGGCCCAGTGCTCCACGGAGAGGTTCAGGCCGAGGGAGGCGGGGCCGAGGTGGAAGTGTCCGAGGCTCTCGTAGCTGCCGCGCAGGGCGGGGATGTTCGCCCAGAACAGGGCAGCGACCGCGGCGAGGAGCAGCAGCATGCCGCCGACGGTCTCGGTGCGCAGCGCGTCCGCCACGAAGTTCCGCTCGGGCAGGGACAGGCGTCCGAGGAACTTGCGAGCAGGGGAGTCGGTGCGGGGCGCGGCCACGGGAACCTCCGGTCGGTGGGCAGGACGGAACACATGCCGACCAGACTTCCCGGCGCACCTGAGGGTCTCCTGTTGTGTTGTCCCGCCTACCTTACCCAAGGCGGGTCGTACGGTCCGGCGTCTTCGGGGCCGCCTTCCCGGGGTGCGGAAGGGGCACCCGGCGCATGTTCCGCCGAGTGCCCCTTGACGCGTTGCTCAGTCCCCTGCCCGGCTTGGGGCGTTGGCCGATCAGTCCTCGTTGGGCGACGTGGGGAGCTTGGCCTGGATGAGGTGCATGACGGTGGAGTCGGTCAGCGTCGTGACGTCTCCGAGCTGCCGGTTCTCCGCCACGTCACGCAGCAGGCGCCGCATGATCTTCCCGGAGCGGGTCTTCGGCAGCTCCGCCACCGGCAGGATCCGCTTGGGCTTGGCGATCGGGCCGAGCGTCGAGCCGACATGGTCGCGCAACTCGCCGGCCAGGGTCTCGGTCTCCGTGACCGTGCCGCGCAGGATCACGAAGGCGACGATCGCCTGTCCGGTGGTCTCGTCCGCGGCGCCGACCACGGCCGCCTCGGCGACCGACGGGTGGGAGACGAGGGCCGACTCGACCTCGGTGGTGGAGATGTTGTGCCCGGACACGAGCATCACGTCGTCCACGCGGCCGAGCAGCCAGATGTCGCCGTCGTCGTCCTTCTTGGCACCGTCGCCGGCGAAGTACCGGCCCTCGAACCGCGACCAGTAGGTGTCGATGAACCGCTGGTCGTCGCCCCAGATGGTGCGCAGCATCGACGGCCACGGCTCGGTGAGCACCAGGTAGCCACCGCCGCCGTTGGACACCTCGTTCGCCTCGTCGTCCACCACGGTCGCCGAGATGCCGGGCAGCGGCCGCTGGGCCGAGCCGGGCTTGGCGTCGGCCACACCCGGCAGCGGGGAGATCATCATGGCGCCGGTCTCCGTCTGCCACCAGGTGTCGACGACCGGGGTGCGGTCGCCGCCGATGTTCTTGCGGTACCAGATCCACGCCTCGGGGTTGATCGGCTCGCCGACCGAGCCGAGGACGCGCAGGGAGGACAGGTCGAACTTCGCGGGGATGTCGTCGCCCCACTTCATGAACGTACGGATCGCGGTCGGCGCCGTGTAGAGGATCGTCACGCCGTGCTTCTGCACGATCTCCCAGAAGCGGCCCTGGTGCGGGGTGTCCGGCGTGCCCTCGTACATCACCTGCGTGGCGCCGTTGGCCAGCGGTCCGTACACGATGTACGAGTGGCCGGTGACCCAGCCGACATCGGCCGTGCACCAGAACACGTCGGTCTCCGGCTTGAGGTCGAAGACCGCCCAGTGCGTGTACGACGCCTGCGTGAGGTAGCCGCCGGAGGTGTGCAGGATGCCCTTCGGCTTCCCCGTCGTGCCCGAGGTGTAGAGGATGAACAGCGGGTGCTCCGCCTCGAACGCCTCCGGGGTGTGCTCGGCGGACTGCCGGTCGACGACTTCGTGCCACCACAGGTCCCGGCCCTCGGTCCAGGCGACCTCCTGGCCGGTGCGGCGGACCACGAGTACGTGGTCGACGTTGTCCACGCGCTCGACCGCCTCGTCGACGGCCGGCTTGAGCGCGGACGGCTTGCCGCGCCGGTAACCGCCGTCGGCGGTGATCACGACCCTGGCGTCGGCGTCCTGGATGCGGGTCGCGAGCGCGTCCGCGGAGAAGCCGCCGAAGACCACCGAGTGCGTGGCGCCGATCCTCGCGCAGGCCAGCATCGCGACCGCGGTCTCCGGGATCATCGGCATGTAGATCGCGACCCGGTCGCCCGTCCGGACACCGAGTTCGAGCAGCGCGTTCGCGGCCCTGGAGACCTCGTCCTTGAGCTCGGCGTAGGTGATGGCGCGGTGGTCGCCCGGCTCACCCTCGAAGTGGATCGCGACGCGGTCGCCGTGCCCGGCCTCCACATGCCGGTCGACGCAGTTGTACGCGACGTTGAGCGTGCCGTCCTTGAACCACTTGGCGAACGGCGGGTTCGACCAGTCGAGCGTCTCCGTCGGCTCCTGGGCCCAGGTCAGCCGGCGGGCCTGCTCCGCCCAGAAGCCGAGCCTGTCGGCCTTGGCCTGCTCGTACGCGTCCTCCGTGACGTTGGCGTTCGCGGCCAGGTCGGCGGGCGGCGCGAAACGTCGTTCCTCCTTCAGGAGGTTGGAGAGTGAAGAACGCTCGTTGTCTGCCATCGTCGCACACCGTCCCAGTGGTTTAGACCATTCAATGCGCCCGATTCTCCGAGGGGCCCAGGGTGTCGGTCAACCCCTCCCATCCTGACACCCGCTCATCCACGGGTCACGCACGGCGATCCCGGGAGGTTCATTCCTGGAGCACTTTCTCACTCAGAGTGTTCGCGGTGTCGCGCACTGTGAGAAAAGGTGCCGTCACCTCCCACGGGGCGCGGGTCGCCGAGTCGTGAACGGGGCAGTGCGTCACCTCGTTGAGTGAAGTGGGCCTTCTGTCGGCTTGTCATGCTAATTCCTTCTCCTGTCCGTGCGATCTTGACGGCGCTGTCGGCCGTCCGGCACATCGCCGGCACACGCCGTCCCGGCGTGGGACGAGAGAAGGAAGAAGGTGGGCGGAACATGGCCGCCACCCGGAGGATCGCCGTGGGAGTCGCCGTGGCCGCGGTCTGCGCCTCGTCGCTCGGCGGTTGCGCGAGCGGCCCCGAGGCGCCGAGGCAGGGCGCGCCCGGCGCCCCGCAGAAGGGACCGCAGCTGCCCGGGAGTCTCGTCCGCCTGATCGGCGACGGGTCCACCGCGTACACCGGGGCGCAGCCGCACCTGCCCAGGCCGGAACGGCTCAAGGCCGGTGAGAAACCACCGCAGTTCGTCGTGTTCTCCTGGGACGGGGCGGGGGAGGACGGCCAGAGGCTGTTCTCCCACTTCCGCGAGGTCGCCAAGGCCAACAACGCGACCATGACCTTCTTCCTCAGCGGAGTGCACCTGCTCCCGCGGGAGAAGCGGGACCTGTACCGCCCGCCGCGGCACGCCGCGGGCAGCTCCGACATCGGCTTCAACGACGCCCGGGGCATCGCCGACACGGTCGAGCAGGTGCGTCTGGCGTGGCTGGAGGGCCATGAGATCGGCACCCACCTCAACGGTCACTTCTGCGGTCCCGACGGCGGGGCCGGGAAGTGGTCGGTCGAGGAGTGGAAGAGCGAGATCGCCCAGGCCAAGCAGTTCGTGAAGACCTGGAGGACCAACGCCGGCCTGAACAACGCCGCTTCGCTGCCCTTCGACTACGACAAGGAACTCATCGGCGGCCGCACCCCGTGCCTGGAGGGTCGGAACAACTTCGTCAAGGCGGGCAGCGAGCTGGGCTTCCGCTACGACAGCAGCGGTGTCAACAACCAGGTGTGGCCCGGGAAGAGGGACGGCCTGTGGGACCTGTCGATGCAGCTGGTGCCCTTCCCCGGGCACACCTCCGAGCAGCTGACCACGGACTACCGCTTCATGGGCGACCAGTCCGGCACACGGACCCAGGGGGACCCCGCCCAGTTCGACTCCTGGGGCGAGCAGATGCGCGACGGACTGCTCAAGGGCTTCCACCGGGCCTACGACGGCAACCGCGCCCCGCTGGTGATCGGCAACCACTTCGAGTCCTGGAACGGCGGCACCTACATGCGCGCCGTCGAGGACGTCGTGAAGGAGGTGTGCAACAAGCCCGCAGTGCGCTGTGTCTCCTTCCGCCAGCTGGCCGACTGGCTGGACGCCCAGAGCCCGGGGACCCTCGCCGAGCTGCGGACACTCCGGGTCGGTGAGGCCCCGAAGCAGGGCTGGGCGTCCTTCCTGCCGGCTCGCCCGGCCCCGGCTCCCAAGGGCGCTCCCGGGGCGCCCGGGGCGTAGCGGGACTCCGGGCGCGGCGGGGTTCCGGGCGTGCCGGGACTTCGCGCTGTGGCGGGGCTCCGGCGGTGGCGGTGCCTATGCCGGAGCGGTGACGCCCTCGCCGAGGGCGAAGCCGGGGTCGATCTGGGCCGCGAGGTCGGCGCCGGTCCGTTCGTTACCCCACGAGGCGGCGTTCTTCAGGTGGAAGTGCGCCATCTGACGGGTGTAGCGGTCCCAGTCGCGCAGCTCGTACGTGGCGTCGGCGGCCACCTGGAGCAGGCGCAGGGCGCGGCGGTTGGCGTCCTCCAGGAACGCGAACCGGGGCGGCCGGCCCTTCTCCATGGCGCGCACCCAGTCGGAGTGCCCGACGGTCACCAGCAGGTCGTCCCCGACCTCGGTGCGCAGGAAGTCGAGGTCGTCCTGGCCCTGCACCTTGTTGCCGACGACGCGCAGGGTGACTCCGTAGTCGCGGGCGTACTCCTTGTACTGGCGGTAGACGGAGACCCCCTTCCGGGTCGGCTCGGCGACGAGGAACGTGATGTCGAAGCGGGTGAACATGCCGGAGGCGAAGGAGTCCGAGCCTGCCGTCATGTCGACCACGGCGTACTCGTCGCGGCCGTCCACCAGGTGGTTCAGGAACAGCTCCACCGCCCCGGTCTTGGAGTGGTAGCAGGCGACCCCCAGGTCGGCGTCCGTGAAGGGGCCGGTGACCATCAAACGCACGGCGCCGCCGTCGAGTTCCACCGGATGCGCGCAGGCGTCGTAGAGCGGGTTGTGCTCGCGCAGGCGCAGCAGGCGCGATCCCTCGCCCGGCGGGGTCGTCTTGATCATGGTCTCGGCGGAGGTGATGCGCGGGTTGGTGCCGCGCAGGTAGTCCTTGATCAGCGGCAGCCGGTCGCCCATCGCCGGCAGCTCGGCGGCCTGCGCCTCCTCCAGGCCGAGCGCGGCCCCCAGATGCTGGTTGATGTCGGCGTCGATCGCGACGACGGGCGCGCCGGTGGCCGCGAGATGGCGGATGAACAGGGAGGACAGAGTGGTCTTGCCGCTGCCGCCCTTCCCGACGAAAGCAATTTTCATGTTCACGAAGCGTAGCGTCCCGATCGCTGAGAGTGGAGGTGTGCGTGAAGAAGACCACTCCTTCGTGGGGCGGAGTGCCCGGCCCCGTAGGGTCGTACTCATGAGTACGACAGGCGCGACCGCCGAACCTCCCCCGGGCTCCCGAGAGAGCTCGAGCGGGGCGGACCCCCTCGCGGCCCTGGGCGTGCTGCCCGGTGTGGCCGAGTCCGTGGAGTCCGTGCGCAAGGCCGTGGACCGGGTGTACGGGCACCGGGTCATGCGGCGCCGGAGCAACGAGGTCACCTCCGAGGCGGCGCTGCGCGGCGCCCGCGGCTCCGCGGCCCTGTCCGGTGCGGACTGGGCCCTGGAGGAGGTGCGCCGGCGTTCCGACTTCAGCGGCGACGACGAGGCGCGGGTGACGGGCGCCGCCCTGAGGTTGACCGCCGAGGCCGGTCAACTGCTGTCCATCTGGAGGCAGTCGCCCCTGCGGGTGCTGGCCCGGCTGCACCTGGTGGCCGCCGCGGGCCGCGAGGACGCCGTCGGACGGCCGCGCCAGGAGGGTGAGGGAGTCGCGGAGCCGCTGATCGAGCTGCCGCCGCCGAGCGCCGAGGAGGTCTCCGGGCGCCTGGAGGGCCTGTCGGACCTGGTCATCGCCGGGAGCTCCGCGCCCGCCCTGGTGATCGCGGCCGTGGTGCACGGTGAGCTTCTGGCGCTGCGCCCCTTCGTCTCCCACAACGGACTGGTCGCCCGGGCGGCCGAGCGCATCGTCCTGGTCGGCAGCGGCCTCGACCCCAAGTCGGTCTGCCCCGCCGAGGTCGGCCACGCCGAACTGGGTCGCGCCGCCTACCTGGCCGCCCTCGACGGCTATGTCTCGGGCACTCCGGAGGGCGTGGCGGCCTGGATCGCCCACTGCGCCAGGGCGGTGGAGCTGGGGGCGCGCGAGTCCACGGCGGTGTGCGAGGCGCTTCAGCGCGGGGCGGCGTGACGGGCCCGGACACAGGGTTGCGGCGGTACGAGAACTCGTACCGCCGCTGGCATGAGCACCGAGTTACCAAGCGTCCTCGATATGTTGCCCATCAGGTGGGGATCTTTGCCCGTCACCTGGTGCGGCTGGCCCGTAATCGACGGGTCGACGTCGCGTGGGTGCTCAGTGTTCATACTCGGTCCGTGGGGCCAATTGCGCTCTAAAGGTGATCCTTTCGGATGTCCTTCGGTCTCGCGGGCCGTCGAGTCCTTTGTACTGCAAGCGGGGGACTAAGCGGAACCCCCGGCTGCACTTCTTTACTTTCCGGTTCAAACAGGAGCGGAACGGGCGCATAAGGGCCACGCGGGATTTTCCGGCGGCCGAGTGACGGATCAGGTGGCCGAAAGGCGGATCAGCCAACCGCGTTCCGGCGCCGGGTCGTGTACCAGACGAGCCCCGCGGTGGCCGCCGCCGCGCCTATGGCAGCCGCCGCGACCAGAGCCGGACGCGGCGGTACGGAGAAGGCGGGCAGCCGCTGCTTGAGTCGCACCGGCCGGTGGAAGTCGAGAACCGGCCACGCGCGCGCGACGGCCTCCCGGCGCAGCGCCCGGTCGGGGTTCACGGCGTGCGGATGCCCGACCGACTCCAGCATCGGCAGGTCGGTCACCGAGTCGCTGTAGGCGTAGCAGCGGCTGAGGTCGTACCCCTCGGACTCGGCCAGCTCGCGGATCGCCTCCGCCTTGGTCGGGCCGTAGGCGTAGTACTCCACCTCGCCGGTGAAGCAGCCGTCCTCCCCCACCACCATCCGGGTGGCCACCACGCGGTCCGCGCCCAGGAGTTCGCCGATCGGCTCGACCACCTCCGCGCCCGACGTGGACACGATGACCACGTCGCGGCCCGCGGTGTGGTGCTCCTCGATGAGGGACGCGGCCTCGTCGTAGATGATCGGGTCGATCAGGTCGTGCAGCGTTTCGGCGACGATCTCCTTGACCTGCCGCACGTTCCAGCCGCGGCACAGCGCGGACAGGTACTCGCGCATGCGCTCCATCTGGTCGTGGTCGGCGCCGCCGGCGAGGAAGACGAACTGGGCGTACGCCGTCCGCATCACGGCCCTGCGGTTGATCAGTCCACCTTGGTAGAAGGACTTGCTGAAGGTGAGCGTGCTCGACTTCGCAATGACCGTCTTGTCCAGATCGAAGAAGGCCGCTGTGCGGGGCAAGGAGTGGTTTTCCACGCTCCTGAGCATAGGGGCAGCCCATTCGGCGTAAGGTGGGCGCGTGGGTTTGCCTGAGAAGGCTCTCGGGTACACCATGGAAGTCACGGATCGTTCGCGACCGTGCCAACCCGGTCCGACTCCTCCCCCCCCGAGTCGGCCGTGGAGACGACCCCCGCTCTCCCCCCCGGCGGGGGTCGTCGCATGTCCGGGTGGGTTTTTCCCCCTCCGTCCGTGGGTGCCGAGCCGGATCGGCCGCGCCGCGCGGGATGCGGGCACTTTCCCTGATCTGTCACGGTGCGTAGTCGTGGCGCTGCTCTGTGGAAGTCGTACGGGAACCAGTACACGGGTCACCGGTATGGGTGATGGCGATATTCACAGCCATCGAGTCGTCCACAGTTTTTGACCAAGATCCACACGATTTTCCGGATCACTGCACCGTGATTCCTGCGCGCACCGCTTCCGGCGAGTTCATGGCCGGTTCCGATTGTCCGGGCGCGCGCGGCCGGTTCGTATCGGCCGCCCAAAGGAAGACCGCTCGCCGGTACTTCCCACGTTCGGGATTCGCGGGGCCGCACGGGCCGCGCGCAAGAAGCAGCGAAGGGGGTTCGACCCGTGGCCGGAACCGTCACACACGATCCACCGCCCGATGCCGGAGGGCTCCAGGGCAGACCGTTGATCGTCACCGAGGACGCCGCACTCCTCGACGACCTGCTGCGCCTGTGCGCGGCGGCGGGCGCCACACCCGAGGTCCATCACGGCCTGCCCGAGCGCGGAGGCGGCTGGGAGGCGGCGCCGCTGGTGCTGGTCGGCGACGACGCCGCCCGGCGGGTGCGCGGGGCAGTGCGCCGGCGCGGAGTGGTGCTGGTCGGCCGCGACCAGGACGACTCCGGCATCTGGCGGCGCGCCATCGAGATCGGCGCCGACCACGTGCTGGTGCTGCCCGACGGCGAGCAGTGGCTGGTCGACCGGATCGCCGACGTCGCCGAGGGCGTCGGCCGTCCCGCCCTCACCGTGGGCGTCATCGGCGGCCGCGGCGGAGCGGGCGCGTCCACGCTGGCCTGCGCGCTCGCCGTCACCTCTGCTCGGCAGGGCCTGCGCACCCTGCTCGTGGACGCCGACCCACTGGGCGGCGGCCTCGACGTCCTGCTGGGCGGGGAGACGGCCGAGGGGCTGCGCTGGCCGGCGTTCGCCGCCTCCCGCGGGAGAGTCGGCGGCGGCGCGCTGGAGGAGTCGCTGCCCGAACTGCACTCGCTGCGCGTGCTCAGCTGGGACCGCGGCGACTGCGTGGCCGTCCCGCCGCAGGCCGTCCGGGCGGTGCTGGCAGCTGCCCGGCGGCGGGGCGGCGCCGTGGTGGTCGACCTGCCCCGCCGCGTCGACGAGGGGGGCGCCGAAGCGCTCGCCCAGATCGACCTCGGCCTGCTCGTGGTCCCCGCCGAACTGCGTGCCGTGGCGGCCGCGGCACGGGTGGCCTCCGCGGTCGGCATGGTCCTGCGCGATCTGCGGGCGGCGGTCCGGGGGCCGTACGCGCCCGGGCTCGACGACCGCGAGGTGGCCCGCCTGCTCGGTCTGCCACTGGCGGGCGAGGTGCCCGTGGAGTCGGCGCTGCGGCCCCCCGGCGAGGGCAGGACCCCGCCCGGCGCGGTGGCGCGCGGACCGCTCGCCCGCTTCTGCACCGCGTTCTGGGAGCGGGCCCTGATCGAGGCGGCCGCCGCATGAGGACGGTCGCCGAACACCTGCGGACGGACCGGCGCGCGGCATCGGCGGACGCGCTCCGCGAACCCGCGCCCCCCAACGGGCCCCGGATGCCCGCCGAGTTGCTGGACGGCGTACGGCGGTGGCTCGCCGAGAGTGGGTCCGAGCCGACGCCGGCGCGGGTCGCGCAGGCCCTGCGCGAACAGGGCCGTGTGCTCGGGGACGCCGAAGTGCTCGGCGCGGCCGAGCAGTTGCGCTCCGAGCTGATCGGCAGCGGACCGCTGGAGCCGTTGCTGGCCGACCCGTCGGTGACCGACGTCCTCGTATCGGCCCCGGACCGGGTGTGGGTGGACCGGGGCGGCGGACTGGAGCGCGCCGCGGTCGCCTTCCCCGACGCGGCGGCCGTACGGCGCCTCGCGCAGCGCCTGGCCGCCGTGGCCGGCCGCCGGCTGGACGACGCCCGGCCCTGGGTCGACGCCCGGCTGCCCGACGGCACCCGGCTGCACGCGGTGCTGCCTCCCGTCGCCGTCGGCTGCACCTGCCTGTCCCTGCGGGTCGTACGGCCGCGCGCGTTCACCCTGGAGGAACTGGTCGCGGCGGGCACGGTGCCGCCCGGCGGGGACCGCGTGCTGCGGGCGCTGATCGAGGCCCGGCTGTCCTTCCTGATCAGCGGGGGAACAGGAACCGGCAAGACCACGCTGCTCAGCGCGCTGCTCGGGCTGGCCGGGCCCGGCGAGCGGATCGTCCTCGCCGAGGACTCCGCGGAGCTGCGCCCCGACCATCCGCACGTCGTCCGCCTGGAGGCGAGGCCCGCCAACCAGGAGGGCGCGGGCCTGGTCACCCTCGAGGACCTGGTGCGGCAGGCCCTGCGAATGCGGCCGGACCGGCTGGTCGTGGGCGAGGTGCGCGGCGGGGAGGTGGTCCATCTGCTGGCCGCGCTGAACACCGGCCACGAAGGCGGCTGCGGCACGGTGCACGCCAACGCGGCGGCGGACGTCCCGGCCCGGCTGGAGGCGCTGGGCACCGCCGCCGGGCTCGACCGGGCGGCGCTGCACAGCCAGTTGGCGGCCGCGCTGTCGGTGGTGCTGCACCTCGTGCGGGACCGCTCCGGGCGGCGGCGGATCGCCGAGGTGCGGGTGCTGGAGCGGGACGCGTCGGGACTGGTGCGGACCGTGCCGGCGCTGCGCTGGGGCGCGGAGGCGTTCCGGGCGGAACGGGGGTGGGAGCGGCTGCGGAGCCTGCTCCGGGGGGAGAGCGGGAGGGACGGTGACGACCGCGATGGATGAAGGGTTCTCGGGCTCGGCCTGCGCGGCCGTGGGCGCGGTGTGTGCCGGGGCGGCCGTGTGGCTGCTGGGCGGCCGGCACTCTGCGGCACGGCGGGCACGGTCGTTGCTCGCCGGCGGCGGACCGCAGGGCACGGGAGGACCACTCCCGGACCGGGTCCTTCGCGGACTGGCCCGGGCGCGGGGGCGGTTGCGTGCCGAGTACTGGGTGCCGGCCGCCGGGATGGTGCTCGCGGTGCTGGGCGCCTCGGTGCTGCCGGTCGTCGCGGGGGCGGTCGGGGTGCCGCTGCTGCGCCGCACCCGGCTCGCCCGGGCGGCACGCCGACGGCGGGAACGGCGGGCGGACGCGGTGATCGCCCTGTGCGGGGCGCTCGCCGGAGAGGTCCGGGCCGGGCGGCAGCCGGGCGAGGCGCTGCTGTGCGCCGCGCGGGACTCGGGCGGGCTCGGCGACGCCCAGGCAGCGGCGCTGGCCGCGGCCCGGTTCGGCGGTGACGTGCCCGCCGCGCTCGCCGCGGCGGCCCGGCAGCCGGGCGCCGAGGGCCTGCGCGGCCTCGCGGCCTGCTGGCGGGTGGCCGTGGACCAGGGCGCGGGCCTGGCGGCCGGGCTGGACCGGCTCGAAGGGGCGCTGCGGGCGGAGCGCGACCAACGCGCCGATCTGCGAGCCCAGTTGGCGGGGGCCAGGGCCACGGCCGTCATGCTCGCCGGCCTGCCGGTCCTCGGACTGCTGCTGGGCACCGCCATGGGGGCCGACCCCCTGCGGGTGCTGCTGCACACGGGAGCGGGACTGGGCTGCCTGGTCGTCGGTGGCGTGCTGGAGGGCGCGGGGCTGTGGTGGGCCCTGCGGATCGTGCGAACGGCGGAGGCGATGTGAGCGCGGACGACGTTGTCCACAGGGTGGGGATGGCCGCGGGGGTGGCGGTGCTCCTGTGGCTGTCGGCGGGACGGCTGGAGGCGATGGGCCGGGAGCGGAGCGCTCGGCGGCGGACGGCAGCGGTGCTGGGGACGGAGCGGGCACCGCGGGAGGCGTGGCGCTCGCGCTCACGGATCCGGGCGGCGGGTGCCGTGCGGCGGTGGCTGCCGGCGGTGGGTGTGGCCGGGGCCGGGTGGGTGCTGGTCGGCGGGCTCGGAGGGCTCGCGCTCGGGCTGGCCGGCGCGGCCGGGATGTGGCAGTGGCGGCGGCGGACACCGAGCCGTCCCGAAGCGGAGTCCGACACGGCCGAGGCCGCCCGTCAACTTCCGCTCGCGGCCGACCTGCTGGCGGCCTGCATCGCGGCCGGTGCCGGTCCGGTGATCGCCGCCCAGGCCGTCGGGGAGGCCCTGGGCGGCCCCGTCGGAGACGCACTGGCCCGGGGCGCCGCTCAGGTCCGGCTCGGCGGGCAGCCGTCCGACGCCTGGCGCGGACTCGCCTCGATACCGGGGGCCGGGGCCCTGGCCCGGCTGCTGGAACGCGCCGACCAGTCGGGCCTTCCCGCCGCCGGACCGGTCGCCCGGCTCGCAGCCGACGTCCGCGCCGACCGGGCGCGCACCGCGACGGCCCGGGCACGCAGGGCCGCCGTGCTGGTCACCGCGCCGGTGGGGCTGTGCTTCCTGCCCGCCTTCGTCGCGGTGGGCGTGCTGCCGGTGCTGATCGGCCTCGCGGGCGGAGTACTGGGCGGAGGGGGTGGCTGACGGCGCCGGATCGGACGCAGGAGCAGCGGGTCGACAACCAACGGACCACAACCAACAGGCCACAACCAACGGGCCACAACCAATGGACCACAACCAACAGACCAAGACCTCACGGGGGTTGAGATGTACGGGAAGGTGCGGGCACGGCTGCGTGCTCTGGCGCGCAGGGACGCGGGAATGGTGACGTCGGAGTACGCGATGGGGATCATCGCAGCGGTGGCGTTCGCCGTGCTGCTCTACGAGGTGGTGACGAGCGGCCAGGTCAAGACGGAGTTGCAGGACATCGTGAAGCGAGCGCTCAGTGCGCGGATGTGAACGGGCACGGGCGCACCGGGCCGGACGGGAAGGCGCCGACGCGGGGTTCGTGACGGCGGAGGCCGCCACGGTCCTGCCCGTGCTGGTGCTGGTGGTGACGACGCTGGTCTGGGTCCTGCTGGTCGTGCTCGCGCAGATCCAGTGCGTGGACGCGGCTCGGGCGGGGGCCCGGGCCGCCGCCCGCCAGGACCCGGACGGCGCGGTCACCCGGGTGACCCGGGATGTGGCACCGCACGGGGCGAAGGTCACGGTGACCCGCCGGGGAGACCACGTGCACGTGGTCGTCGAGGCCGACCCGCCGGGGCTGGGCGTACTGCCCTTCCGGCTGAGGGAGGAAGCCGTCGCGGAGGCGGAGGACACGGTCGGGACGCGCGCACAGCCGGGGACGGGGACATGAACGGTGGCGGGAGCATGGGGCGGGGGACGGAGACATGAGGTGGCGGCGGGAGCATGAGGCGCGGGGCGGGGACATGAGGCGCCGCGTCTCGGGCTTCCGCGGCTTTCGCCGGCCCATCGGTGGCGGACGTGGCGGACGCCGTCCCTCGGACCGGGGTTCCGCCACCGTGTGGAGCGTCGGGGCGATCGCCCTGCTCTGCGTGGTGTTCGGCATCGGTCTCGCCCTGGGGCAGGCGGTGGTCGACCGTCATCGCGCGGCCGGGGCCGCCGACCTCGCGGCGCTGGCGGCGGCGGGCCACTGGGCCGAGGGCGGCGACGCGGCCTGTGCCCGGGCGGACGAGGTGGCCCGGGCACACGGCACCCGGCTCGTCCAGTGCGCGATCGTGGGCGACACCTCGGACGTCACGGCGGCGGTGGAACGGGGGCCCTTCACCGCGAAGGTGAGGGCGAGAGCGGGACCGGCGACCCCGGCGGGATCCACAGCGGGGCCCAGCTCCTCCGCGGGGTCCATGGCACCGGCACCTTTCACCCGTGCGGGCTAAGCCTCCAACGCCGCTTCCCCTTCCGTGTCCCCTGCCGTGTCCCCTTCCGCGTCAGCCTCCGCCTCCTTCTCCTCCGGGGCCGCCTTCAGCAGCACCGTCAGCAGACGCACGGCGCCCCTCTTGTGCAGCGGGTCGTTGCCGTTGCCGCACTTGGGGGACTGGATGCAGGACGGGCAGCCGGAGTCGCACTCGCAGGAGGCGATGGCCTCGCGGGTGGCGGAGAGCCAGGCGCGTGCGGTGTGGAAGGCGCGCTCGGCGAAGCCCGCGCCACCCGGATGGCCGTCGTGGACGAAGACCGTGGGCAGCAGCGTGTCGGGGTGCAGCGGGACGGACACGCCGCCGATGTCCCAGCGGTCACAGGTCGCGAACAGGGGCAGCATGCCGATCGACGCGTGCTCGGCGGCGTGCAGGGCGCCGCCGAGGATCTCCGGGTTGATCCGGGCCTCGTCGAGCTGGTCCTCGGTGACCGTCCACCACACCGCGCGGGTGCGCAGCGTACGAGGAGGGAGGTCGAGTTTCGTCTCGCCGAGCACCTCACCCGTGATGACACGCCGGCGCAGGAAGGAGACCACCTGGTGGGTGACCTCGACGGAGCCGTAGCACAGACGGCCGTCGCCCCAGGGCACCTCGACGTCCGTCTCCAGGACGGAGATGGACGTGGTGTCGCGGGCGGCCGTCGTGTACGGCGGGGCGGCCTCCTCGACCAGGGCGACCGAGTCGTCCAGGTCGAGGGAGCGCACCAGGTACGTACGGCCCTGGTGCAGATGGACCGCGCCCTCGTGCACCGTCGTGTGCGCGGCGCCCGCGTCGACCGTGCCGAGCAGCCGGCCGGTGCCGGCCTCGACGATCTGCACCGGCCGTCCGCCCTCGCCGCGGATGTCGGTGAGGTCCGCGGCCCGCTCCCGGCGGGTCCAGTGCCAGGCCTTCGTCCGGCGGCGCAGCAATTTCGCGGCCTCCAGCTGCGGCAGCAGCTCCGCGCAGGCCGGGCCGAACAGTTCGGTGTCCTCCTCGGTGAGCGGCAGCTCGGCGGCGGCCGCGCACAGGTGCGGGGCGAGGACGTAGGGGTTGTCCGGGTCGAGGACCGTGGACTCGACCGGCTGGTCGAACAGGGCCTCGGGATGGTGGACGAGGAAGGTGTCCAGCGGGTCGTCGCGGGCGACCAGCACCGCCAGGGCGCCCTGGCCGGAGCGCCCCGCGCGGCCCGCCTGCTGCCACAGGGAGGCGCGGGTGCCCGGGTATCCGGCGATCAGGACGGCGTCCAGGCCGGACACGTCCACGCCCAGTTCCAGGGCGGTCGTGGCGGCCAGGCCCAGAAGCTCGCCGGAGTGCAGGGCGCGCTCCAGGGCACGGCGCTCCTCGGGCAGATAGCCGCCCCGGTAGGCCGCGACGCGCCGGGACAGCGGCCGGTCGATCTCGGCCAGCCGCTCCTGGGCGATCACCGAGATCAGCTCGGCGCCGCGCCGGGACCGTACGAAGGCGACCGAGCGCACTCCCTGGAGGGTGAGGTCGGTCAGCAGGTCCGCCGTCTCGGCGGTGGCGGTACGCCGGACGGGCGCGCCCCGCTCGCCGCGCAGCTCGGTCAGCGGGGGCTCCCAGAGGGCGAACACCAGTTCACCACGGGGCGAGGCGTCGTCGGCCACCTCCACCACGGGCACGCCGGTGAGGCGGCGGGCGGCGACCGCGGGCTCCGCGGCGGTCGCCGAGGCCAGCAGGAAGACGGGAGAGGCGCCGTAGCGCGCGCACAGCCGGCGCAGGCGGCGCAGCACCTGGGCGACATGGGAGCCGAAGACGCCCCGGTAGGTGTGGCACTCGTCGACGACCACGTACTTCAGGGCCCGCAGGAAGGAGGACCAGCGCGGGTGCGAGGGCAGGATCCCGCGGTGCAGCATGTCGGGGTTGGTCAGGACGTGGTTGGCGTACTGGCGGATCCACTCGCGTTCCTCGGGCGGGGTGTCGCCGTCGTACACCGCGGGGCGCACGGCCTTGCCCAGCGGCCGGGCGAGTTCCTTCACCGCACGGCACTGGTCGGCCGCGAGGGCCTTGGTGGGGGCCAGGTACAGGGCGGTGGCGCCGCGGCCGTTGGGCGCCTCGGAGCCGTCCAGCAACGTCGAGAGCACCGGGACGAGATAGGCCAGCGACTTGCCGGACGCGGTACCCGTGGCGACGACGACGGAGTCGCCGTCCAGGGCGTGCTCCGCGGCGCGCGCCTGGTGCGCCCACGGGTGCTCGATCCCGCACTCCTGGACCGCCGCGATCACCTCCGGCCGAATCCGGTCGGGCCAGACGGCATGGCGCCCCGCCCGCGGGGGCAAGTGCTCCGTATGAGTGATGCGCGCAGCCCTGCTCTGCCCCGCGGCGAGCCGGTCGAGAACCGCGCCCGGCGCCAGGCGGGTTGCGGGGGCGGCCGGGGATCGGTCGGGTCGGTGATTCTTGGCCATCGGCACCGAGTCTGTCACCGACGTGCAGGACAATGAGACCAAGGCGTCGTGCACGCCTGCCGGTAAGTGATTGAATGCCATCGCGGCTGGCGAACCGTCCCGGGGGCTTCAAGCCGAGGTGTCCCGAGGGGCGACCGCTCGATAGCAAGGTGCTGGAGGATCCGTGGACCTGTCCCTGTCGACCCGTACCGTCGGCGATCGTACGGTCGTCGAGGTCGGTGGCGAAATCGACGTATATACCGCGCCCAAGCTGCGCGAGCAGCTGGTCGAGCTGGTGAACGACGGGAATTTCCACCTCGTCGTCGACATGGAGGGCGTGGACTTCCTCGACTCCACCGGGCTCGGCGTACTGGTCGGCGGTCTGAAGCGAGTGCGCGCCCATGAAGGCTCGCTGCGCCTGGTGTGCAACCAGGAGCGCATTCTCAAGATCTTCCGTATCACCGGTCTCACCAAGGTGTTCCCGATCCACACATCGGTCGACGAAGCGGTGTCGGCCACAGACTGACCGCCGGCCCCGGGCCGGTGACCGGGGCGGCAGAGTCCCAACGGGGGGCCGGGCATTTCGGCGGCCCGGTCCCTCGACAGCACGCCCGTAGCTCCGAGGGGGATGCATGGCCACCGTCGAACTCCGCTTCAGCGCGCTGCCCGAGCACGTCAGGACCGCCCGTCTGGTGGCGGCAGCGGTGGCGCGCAGGGCCGGAGTGGACGAGGCCGTCCTCGACGAGGTCAGACTCGCCGTCGGCGAGGCCTGTTCCCGGGCGGTGGGACTGCATCGCAATGGCGGGATCTCGGCACCGGTGAAGGTGATGCTGACCGAGGAGGAGAAGCAGTTCTCCATCGAGGTCGGCGACGAGGCCCGGCACGCGCCGTACCACACCGGGGACGCCCCGGGCGCGGCGGACGAGGCGGAGGCCGAGGAGGACCAGATGGGCCTCGCGGTCATCAGCGGTCTCGTCGACGACGTGGAGGTCTCGGCAGGGGAGCACGGCGGGTTGATCAAGATGACCTGGCCGACCACACCGCCAGTCGTGGCGCTTCCCTGACGTACTCCACCCGTTCGGCGCAACACATGAGGGCCCTGCTCCGCAGGGCCCTTCTTGTTGCGCCGACGTTCCCACCAGGTAGATTTGGTTTCGTGAACGAATTCACGACCCGGTCGGCAGATCATTTGATCAAGCATTGATCGAGGGTCAATGGTTTTGAACCATTACCCCTTTCGGGTTCCGTGGCGTGACGGCGATCATTTGCTGAAGAGCAGGTGAAGGGCAATTCGGTTTGCCGCGCTCTGTTTTGATCAGGTTCCGCTACCTACAATCCGTCCACATCTTGAGCTCAGCCCAAGCGTCAAGGAGGACGAATGGCGGGGCTTTCTACCCCTCATCAGTTGGGCCACCCCACAACCTTCGCAGCTGCAGTGCTGACCAACGACAATCGGATCATCGTGGCGGTCATCGGGGCCGTCGCGCTGGCCGCGCTCGTGGTCGCAGGCGTCCTGGTGCGCCAAGTGCTCGCGGCGGGCGAGGGCACCAGCAGCATGAAGAAGATCGCGGAAGCGGTCCAGGAAGGCGCGAACGCCTATCTGGGCCGTCAGCTGCGCACCCTCGGCGTATTCGCCGTGGTCGTGTTCTTCCTGCTCATGCTGCTGCCCGCGGACGACTGGAATCAGCGCGCCGGACGATCGGTGTTCTTCCTGATCGGCGCCGCCTTCTCGGCGGCCACCGGCTATATCGGCATGTGGCTCGCCGTGCGCAGCAATGTACGTGTCGCCGCGGCGGCCCGGGAGGCGACCCCCTCGGAGGGTGAGCCGGAAAAGGATCTCACCGCTGTCTCGCACAAGGCCATGAAGATCGCTTTTCGCACCGGCGGCGTCGTCGGCATGTTCACGGTGGGGCTCGGCCTGCTCGGCGCCTCCTGTGTGGTGCTGGTGTACGCGGCCGACGCGCCGAAGGTGCTGGAGGGCTTCGGCCTCGGTGCCGCGCTGATCGCGATGTTCATGCGTGTGGGCGGCGGCATCTTCACCAAGGCCGCCGACGTCGGCGCCGACCTGGTCGGCAAGGTCGAGCAGGGCATTCCGGAGGACGATCCGCGCAATGCCGCGACCATCGCCGACAACGTGGGCGACAACGTCGGCGACTGCGCGGGCATGGCGGCCGACCTCTTCGAGTCCTACGCCGTCACGCTGGTCGCCGCGCTGATCCTCGGCAAGGCGGCCTTCGGCAACGACGGGCTCGCCTTCCCGCTGCTGGTACCGGCCATCGGCGTGATCACCGCGATGATCGGGATCTTCGCGGTGGCGCCGCGCCGGGCCGATCGCAGCGGCATGAGCGCCATCAACCGCGGCTTCTTCATCTCCGCGGTGATCTCACTCGCCCTGGTCGCGGTCGCCGTCTTCGTCTACCTGCCGTCGTCGTACGCCGGTCTCACCGGCGTCACCGACGCGGCGATCAGGGGCAAGGACGGCGACCCGCGGATCCTCGCCCTGGTCGCGGTCGGGATCGGCATCCTGCTGGCCGCCGTGATCCAGCAGCTGACCGGCTACTTCACCGAGACCACCCGGCGTCCGGTCAGGGACATCGGCAAGACCTCGCTCACCGGTCCGGCCACCGTCGTCCTCGCCGGTGTCTCCGTGGGCCTGGAGTCCGCGGTCTACACCGCCCTGCTGATCGGCCTCAGCGTGTACGGGGCCTTCCTGCTCGGCGGTACGTCGATCATGCTCGCGCTGTTCGCGGTGGCGCTGGCCGGCACCGGGCTGCTCACCACGGTCGGCGTGATCGTCGCCATGGACACCTTCGGCCCGGTCTCCGACAACGCCCAGGGCATCGCCGAGATGTCGGGCGACGTCGAGGGCGCGGGCGCGCAGGTGCTCACCAACCTGGACGCGGTGGGCAACACCACCAAGGCCATCACCAAGGGCATCGCCATCGCCACCGCCGTCCTCGCGGCGTCGGCGCTCTTCGGGTCGTACCGGGACGCCATCACCACCGGCGCGCGCGACGTCGGGGAGAGACTGACCGGTTCGGGTGCGCCGATGACCCTGATCATGGACATCTCGCAGCCCAACAACCTGGTCGGCCTCATCGCCGGCGCGGCGGTCGTCTTCCTCTTCTCGGGGCTGGCGATCAACGCGGTGTCCCGGTCGGCGGGTGCGGTGGTGTTCGAGGTGCGCCGGCAGTTCCGTGAGAAGCCCGGGATCATGGACTTCAGCGAGAAGCCGGAGTACGGCAAGGTCGTCGACATCTGCACCAAGGACGCCCTGCGCGAGCTCGCCACACCCGGGCTGCTCGCCGTCATGGCGCCCATCTTCATCGGGTTCACGCTCGGCGTCGGTGCGCTCGGCGCGTATCTCGCGGGCGCGATCGGCGCGGGCACGCTGATGGCGGTGTTCCTCGCCAACTCCGGTGGTGCCTGGGACAACGCCAAGAAGCTGGTCGAGGACGGCAACCACGGCGGCAAGGGCAGCGAGGCCCACGAGGCCACGGTGATCGGGGACACGGTGGGCGATCCCTTCAAGGACACCGCAGGACCCGCGATCAACCCGCTGCTGAAGGTGATGAACCTGGTGTCGCTGCTCATCGCGCCCGCGGTCATCAAGTTCTCCTACGGCGCCGACAAGAGTCTCGGTGTGCGGATCGTGGTCGCGGTGCTGTCGCTGGCCGTGATCGTCGGCGCGGTCTACGTCTCCAAGCGGCGCGGTATCGCCGTGGGCGACGACGACGACAACGCCGAGCGGGTGTCCAAGCCGGCCGATCCCGCGGTGGTCTCGTAGGCGGTCTCATCCCGGGCACGGCTCAGGAAACGGGCGGGCGGCGCGTACGACGCGTCGCCCGCCCGCCGCGTGTGCGGATGCCCGTGAGCCTTCTCTCGCTTGGTGCAAATGGCCGCAAAACACCACACAAGGGGCTACTGACTCCCGAGTGTGGCGTGCGCGACGTGTATGTTCCGGGGCCGAGAGCCATGGAAGGGACCCATCCGGTGAACAAGAAGCTCGCGGCCGCACTGTCCGGCGGTGCGGTACTCGTACTGGCACTGACGGGCTGCACCAGCAGCGCTGCCGACAGCAAGAACGACGCGCTGAACACCTGGGCCAAGCAGGTGTGCGACGCGGTGCAGCCGCAGGCGAAGAAGATCGAGGCCGCCAACACCGCCATCCAGAAGGAGACCTCGGACAACAGCGCCCCGGCCCAGGTCCAGAAGACCGACGCGCAGGCCTTCCAGGACATGGCCGACGCCTACAAGGCGATCGGCCTGGCCGTGAAGACCGCCGGCGCGCCCGAGGTCGACAACGGCAAGAAGAAGCAGCAGGACGCGGTCAAGGAGCTCAACGGTCTCGCGGCCTCGTACACCTCCCTGAACGAGCAGGTGGACAAGCTCGACACCAAGGACCAGGCCAAGTTCGCCGACGGGCTCAAGGACATCGCCACCCGGCTGGACAAGCTGAGCCGGACCGGGAACGACGCGTTGAAGAACCTCGAGGAGGGCGACGTCGGCCGGGCGATGGCCCAGCAGCCGAGCTGCAAGTCCGCCTCCGCCCCCGCCACCCCGTCCGGCTCGGCCTCGTCTCCGGCGGCGAGCGGCTGACCCACGCGGACACACGCGGGTACACGCGCGTGTGCGCTGTCGGAGTGAGCCGACACAATGGGGGCGTGAGTGACACCAGCCTGCCCGCACTGCCTGCCTCCGACCGACCGGACGTCGCCGCCCGGCTCCGGGACGCCCTGCTCGGCGCCTCCTTCACCGCCGACGGACTGCTCGAACTGCTCGGCGCGCCCGCGTACGCGGCGCTGGCGCGCAGCGAGACCGTGCCCGCGCTCCGGGCCACGCGTGGCGACACGCCACTGGAACTGCTGGTCCGGCTGTTCCTGCTCCAGCAGCCGGTGCCCTACGCGCGCGTGGCGGGCGCCCTGCCCGTCGAGGCGTGCCTGGAGACCGGCTGGCTGGTGCGCGTCGGCGCGGACGAGGTCGCCGCGACCGTGGACGTCCGGCCCTACGGCGGACTCGACGGCGAGGACTGGTTCATCGTGTCCGACCTGGGCTGCGCGGTCGGTGGAGCGGGAGGTGTGCGCGCCGGCGCCCGCCGGCGGGACGACGACGGGCGGCAGGCGGACGGGACCGACGGCCGCGACGAGGGTGTCGTCCTCGGTGTCGGCGGCGCCTCCACGACCCTGGCCGGCATCACGGTCCGCACGCCGGTCGGCTCCGCGCTCGACCTCGGCACCGGCTCCGGCATCCAGGCGCTGCACGCCGGCCGGCACGCCACGCGCGTGACCGCCACCGACGTCAACCCGCGCGCGCTGCAGATCACCGCCCTGACCCTCGCGCTGTCCGGCGCGCGGGCCGCCGATCTGCGCCAGGGCTCGCTGTTCGAGCCGGTCCACGACGACGAGCGCTTCGACCTGATCGTGTCGAACCCGCCCTTCGTGATCTCCCCGGCCGCCCGGCTGACGTACCGCGACGGCGGGATGGGCGGGGACGATCTGTGCCGCACGCTCGTCCAGCAGGCGGGGGAGCGGCTGAACGAGGGCGGGTTCGCGCAGTTCCTCGCCAACTGGCAGCACGTCGAGGGGGAGGACTGGCAGGACAGGCTCAGGTCATGGGTGCCCCGCGGGTGCGACGCGTGGATCGTGCAGCGCGAGGTGCAGGACGTCACGCAGTACGCCGAGCTGTGGCTGAGGGACGCGGGCGACCACCGCGGTGACGCCGCGGAGTACCAGGCGCGGTACGACGCCTGGCTGGAGGAGTTCGAGGCGCGCAAGGTCAGGGCCGTGGGCTTCGGCTGGATCACCCTGCGCAGGACGGGATCCGCGACCTCGTCGATCACCGTGGAGGAGTGGCCGCACCCGGTGGAGCAGCCGCTCGGCGACACCGTCCGGGCGCACTTCGCCCGCGTCGACTACCTGCGGGACCACGACGACGCGGCCCTGCTCGACGGTCACTTCCGGCTGGTGCGCGAGGTGGTCCAGGAGCAGGTCGGGCTGCCGGGCGCCGAGGACCCCGAGCACGTCGTGCTGCGCCAGAACCGCGGGATGCGCCGGGCCACCGCGGTGGACACGGTGGGCGCCGGCTTCGCCGGTGTCTGCGACGGCACGCTGAGCGCCGGCCGCATTCTGGACGCCATCGCCCAGCTGATGGGCGAGAACCCGCTTCTCCTGCGCGACCGCACACCGGCCCAGATCCGGCTGCTGGTGGAACAGGGGTTCATCGAGCCCGCCCAGGAACCGGCTCGAGACTCGGCGGAGGAACCCGCCCAGTGACTGGTTCACTGACCGGTTCGGTGACCGTTTCGCGCGACCGATGAGGCCGGTGCGCCCCTAGCGTCGCCCGGGCCGGCAGGGGCGGCGGCGGTCGCCGGGGCCGCCGGGACGTTCGTGGCGGCGGCGAGTTCTCGTCGTTTTCGGGGCGTGTGGGTCGTTTCGACGGCGCTCGGTCACGGCGTTCGATCTTTGCGGGGGGCCGGGCAAGAAAACACCGGAAAAACCGGTGAGCTTGATTCCGGTCACCTTGCGGAGGCTGTCGGAGCGCCGCCCCCGGGAGCGGGACGACACGAGTTCACCGCGGGTTGGTGTCGTCGTAGCCCGTGGGTGTCAGCCTCCCGTACCGGGGCATCCGGAGAGCGGAGGGGCGGACATGGAGAGCGTTCCGGCGATCTTCACGGGAACGGTGTTCTCCCTGTTCGGAGCAGCCTTGTTGGGATGGACGGCGGTCCGGGTCCGGCACCGGGAACCCGTGGCCGTCGGCCTGCCCCGCACCGTGTCGGCGACCGTCGCGACCCTGGCCGCCGTGACCGCCCTGACCGTCGGCGTGTGGTGCTTCGGGCGCCTGTGACAGCCGCCGCACTCGTGCGGTCTCCGTAACTGAGAGAGCACCCTCCGCATCAGCCCGAACGGCCTGGTGAGCAGTCCGGGCGGCAGGAAGGGGGGTAGTCGGGTTACCGTTCGAGTGGCCGTTGCGGGCTTTTCCCGTTTGACACGGGGGCGGGATGTACCGTCACACTCCGCAGCGTCACCACCACCCGACCCCCGGGAAATCAAGGCCTGGGGAGGCTCAAGCGTCGACCGGAGAGAAGAGCGAAGTTGTCCCCGACCAGCGAGACCGCACAGGGCGGCCGCCGACTCGTCATCGTCGAGTCGCCTGCCAAGGCGAAGACGATCAAGGGCTACCTCGGCCCCGGCTACACCGTCGAGGCGAGCGTCGGGCACATCCGCGACCTTCCCAACGGTGCCGCGGAGGTCCCTGAGAAGTACACCGGTGAGGTGCGCCGCCTCGGTGTGGACGTGGAACACGACTTCCAGCCGGTCTATGTCGTCAACGCGGACAAGAAGGCCCAGGTCAAGAAGCTCAAGGATCTCCTGAAGGAGTCCGACGAGCTCTTCCTCGCCACCGATGAGGACCGCGAGGGCGAGGCCATCGCCTGGCACCTCCAGGAGGTGCTCAAGCCGAAGATCCCGGTCAAGCGGATGGTCTTCCACGAGATCACCAAGGACGCCATCCGGGAGGCGGTCGCCAACCCGCGCCAGCTCAACCAGCGGCTGGTCGACGCCCAGGAGACCCGGCGCATCCTCGACCGCCTCTACGGCTACGAGGTCTCGCCCGTGCTGTGGAAGAAGGTCATGCCGCGCCTGTCGGCGGGCCGGGTCCAGTCCGTCGCGACCCGGCTCGTGGTCGAGCGGGAGCGCGAGCGCATGGCGTTCCGCTCCGCCGAGTACTGGGACCTGACCGGCACCTTCGCGACGGGCCGGGCGGGCGACGCGAGCGACCCGTCCTCCCTGGTCGCCCGCCTGCAGAGCGTCGACGGCCGGCGGGTCGCCCAAGGCCGCGACTTCGACTCCCTCGGACAGCTCAAGAGCGCGAACACCCTCCACCTCGACGAGGCGAACGCCCGCGCCCTGGCCGCGGCCCTCGAGGACACCAGCTTCTCCGTCCGGTCGGTCGAGTCCAAGCCGTACCGCCGCTCGCCGTACGCCCCGTTCCGTACGACGACGCTCCAGCAGGAGGCCAGCCGCAAGCTCGGCTTCGGCGCGAAGGCGACCATGCAGATCGCGCAGAAGCTGTACGAGAACGGCTACATCACGTACATGCGTACGGACTCCACGACCCTGAGCGACACGGCGATCGCCGCCGCCCGCGCCCAGGTCACCCATCTGTACGGCGCCGACTACCTGCCGCCGCAGCCCCGTACGTACGCCGGGAAGGTCAAGAACGCGCAGGAGGCGCACGAGGCGATCCGTCCTTCGGGTGATCGTTTCCGCACGCCCGCCGAGACCTCCCTGACCGGCGACCAGTTCAAGCTCTACGAGCTGATCTGGAAGCGGACGGTCGCCTCCCAGATGAAGGACGCGACCGGGAACAGCGTCACCGTGAGGATCGGCGGCACCGCGACCGACGGCCGGGACGTCGAGTTCACCGCGTCCGGCAAGACGATCACCTTCCACGGCTTCCTCAAGGCGTACGTCGAGGGCGCCGACGACCCGAACGCCGAACTCGACGACCGCGAGCGCCGGCTGCCCCAGGTCGGCGAGGGCGACGCGCTCACGGCCGAGGAGATCACGGTCGACGGCCACGCCACCAAGCCCCCGGCCCGTTACACCGAGGCCAGCCTGGTCAAGGAGCTGGAAGAGCGCGAGATCGGCCGCCCGTCGACGTACGCGTCGATCATCGGCACGATCCTCGACCGCGGCTACGTCTTCAAGAAGGGCACGGCCCTGGTGCCGTCCTTCCTGTCCTTCGCCGTGGTCAACCTCCTGGAGAAGCACTTCGGGCGGCTCGTCGACTACGACTTCACCGCCAAGATGGAGGACGACCTCGACCGCATCGCGCGCGGTGAGGCGAAGGCCGTGCCGTGGCTGAGGCGCTTCTACTTCGGCGAGGGCACCGGCCACGGCGGCGCCGCCGAGGCCGGCAACGGCGACGGCGACCACCTCGGCGGCCTCAAGGAACTGGTGACCGACCTGGGCGCGATCGACGCGCGCGAGGTGTCGTCGTTCCCGGTCGGCAACGACATCGTGCTGCGGGTCGGCCGCTACGGCCCGTACATCGAGCGGGGTGAGAAGGAGACCGACACCCACCAGCGCGCCGACATCCCGGCCGACCTGGCCCCCGACGAGCTGACCGTCGAGCTCGCGGAGGAACTGCTCGCCAAGCCGAGCGGCGACTTCGAGCTGGGCACCGACCCGGACACCGGCCACGCGATCGTCGCCAAGGACGGCCGCTACGGCCCGTACGTCACGGAGGTCCTCCCCGAGGGCACCCCGAAGACCGGCAAGAACGCGGTCAAGCCGCGCACGGCCTCGCTGTTCAAGTCGATGTCCCTGGACACCGTGACCCTGGACGACGCCCTGAAGCTCATGTCGCTGCCGCGGACCGTCGGCACCGACGCGGAGGGCCAGGAGATCACCGCGCAGAACGGCCGCTACGGCCCGTACCTGAAGAAGGGCACGGACTCGCGTTCGCTCCAGTCCGAGGACCAGCTCTTCACGATCACGCTGGAGGAGGCGCTGGCGATCTACGCCCAGCCCAAGCAGCGGGGCCGCGCGGCCGCCAAGCCGCCACTGAAGGAGCTGGGCGAGGACCCGGTCAGCGGAAAGCCGGTCGTCGTCAAGGACGGGCGTTTCGGCCCGTACGTCACCGACGGCGAGACCAACGCCACCCTGCGCTCCGGCGACAGTGTCGAGACGATCACCCCGGAGCGCGGTTTCGAGCTCCTCGCGGAGAAGCGCGCGAAGGGCCCGGCCAAGAAGACCGCGAAGAAGGCCGCCGCCAAGAAGGCGCCCGCGAAGAAGACGGCGTCCACGGCCGCGAAGAAGACCGCGGCGAAGAAGACCGCGGCGAAGAAGACGACCACCGCCAAGAAGACGGCCGCCAAGAAGACCACCGCGAAGGCGACGGCCGCCAAGGCGGCGGAGGACTGATCCGCGGGTGGATCCCCGCGGATCCCCGCGGATCCGCGGATTCCTCGCGCCTCCTTTGCGAAAGGCACGCCTCGGCATCACTTTGGTGTCGGGGCGTGCGCACCCCCGGATCGTCACGCCGTGGTGTCGGTGGGTCCCGATAGGCTGAACGCATGACGCGAGCCGAGCAGCCAACGGCCCACACCTCCACCTCCGACGACGCTCTCCTGGTCGACTCCCGGGAGCGCGCCGTCCGCGCCCTGCTGCGCCGACCGCAGGTGCGACGGCTGTGGAGCGCCCAACTGGTGGGAGGCGTGGGGGACACCCTCGCGCTCCTGGTCCTGGTCGTCCTCGCCCTCCAGGCGGCGGTCGTCGCGAGCCCCTTCGGCGGCGGCTACCGGGGCGTGGCCTTCGCAGTGGCGACGATCTTCGGCGTGCGCATCCTGGCGACGCTGCTCTTCGGCGCGGTCCTTCTCGGACCGCTCACCTCGCTCACCTCCCAGGAGGGCCCGCTCGACCGGCGCTGGACCATGGTCGGCGCCGACGGTCTGCGGGCCGCCCTGCTGATCGTCGCGCCGCTGTGGATCGACTGGACGCCGAACGACGCCCTGGCCTTCCTCCTGGTCACCGTCTTCGTGACCGGGGTCGCCGAGCGTTTCTGGAGCGTGTGCCGGGAGAGCGCGGCCCCCGCGCTGCTGCCCGCCCCGCCCCCGGAGGGCGCCACGGTGCGCCCGCTGCCGGACCACATGGACGCCCTGCGCCGCCTGTCGCTGCGGACCACCTTCCTGGCGGTCCCGCTGGCGGCCGCGGCCCTGGTCGCCGCCTCCCTGCTCAACAACCTTCTGGGCACCGGCGTCGTCTGGTTCGACCAGCACCAGGCCGCTCTCGGCGCGTACGTCGCGGCCGGACTGTTCGCCGGGTCCCTGTCCGTGCTGACCTATCTGGAACTGCCCGGCACACGCACCCCGCGCCCGCGCTCGCCGTTGGAGGGGCTGCGCCGCCCGAAGACGGGCACCGGGGTCGACAAGGGCCGCACGGGCGCCGTTCCGCTGCTCGTGCTCGCCTGCGCGTCCGTCGCCGGGGCGATCGCCGCCGCGGTCGCCGTCTGCGTGCTGCACGCCACGGACCTGCACGGCGGCCCCGTGCTGTACGGGCTTGCGGTGCTCGCCCTGACCGGCGGGGTCGTCGTCGGCATCCGTACGGCGCCGAAGGCGCTGGTCTCCCTGTCGCGGCGGCGGCTGCTCGCCCTGACGATCGCTCTCACCGGCGTCGCCCTGCTCGCGGCCGGTCTGGTCCCCGACGTCACCACGGTGCTGCTGCTCCTCGCGCTGGCCGGGGTGAGCGCGGGCGCCGCCGCCAACACCGGGCACACGCTGCTCGACCAGGAGGCCGAGGACTACCGCAAGCCGCGCATGACCGAGCACCTGCACACGGTGGTACGGGTCTTCGTGGCGCTCGGCGTCGTGCTCGCCCCCGTGGTCGCGGCCGGGATCGGCCCGCACCGGCTGGAGGACGGCCGGTTCGTGTTCGCGCACGGCGGCGCCGCGTTCACGCTGATGCTGGTCGGCGCGCTGCTGCTGCCGGTGGCCGCGCTGGTCCTCGCCAAGGTCGACGACCGCTCCGGCGTGCCGCTGCGGCAGGACCTCGTCGACGCTCTGCGGGGCGGCGACGACCCGGTGACGGCCCCCGCGGCGTCCGGGTTCTTCATCGCCCTGGAGGGCGGCGACGGCGCCGGCAAGTCCACGCAGGCCGAGGCGCTCGCCGACTGGATCAGGTCTAAGGGCCACGAGGTCGTCCTCACCCGCGAGCCGGGCGCCACGCCCGTGGGCAAGCGGCTGCGCTCGATCCTGCTGGACGTGTCCTCGCAGGGCCTGTCCCACCGCGCGGAGGCGCTGCTGTACGCCGCCGACCGCGCGGAGCACGTCGACACCGTCGTACGGCCCGCGCTGGAGCGGGGCGCCGTGGTGATCACCGACCGGTACATCGATTCCTCCGTCGCCTACCAGGGGGCGGGCCGCGACCTGTCCCCGACGGAGATCGCGCGGATCTCCCGCTGGGCGACGAACGGTCTGGTGCCGCATCTGACGGTCCTGCTGGACGTCTCGCCGGAGACCGCCCGTGAACGGTTCACGGAGGCGCCCGACCGCCTGGAGTCGGAGCCGGCCGAGTTCCACGCGCGCGTGCGGTCCGGTTTCCTGGCGCTGGCCGCCGCCGACCCCGGCCGTTACCTCGTCGTGGACGCCGGGCAGGAGCCCGAGGCGGTGACCACGGTCGTCCGGCACCGGCTCGACCAGATGCTGCCGCTGTCCGAGGCCGAGCTGAAGGCGCAGGAGGAAGCGCGGAAGAAGGCCGAGGAGGAGGCGCGCCGCAAGGCCGAGGAGGAGGCCCGGCGCAAGGCCGAGGAGGAGCGCCTGGAGCGCGAGCGCCTGGAGCAGCTGGCGCGGCTGCGCGTCGAGGAGGAGGAGCGCAAGCAGCGCGAGCTGGAGGAAGCGCAGCGTCGCGAGGCGGAGCGGCAGGCCGAGGAGGCCCGGCAGCGCGCCGAGGAGGCCCGGCGCAAGGCCGAGGAGGAACAGGCCCGGCTGCTCGCGGAGGAGCGGGCACGGGTGGAGGCCGAGGCACGCCGCAAGGCCGAGGAGGAGCAGCGGCGCCGGCAGGCCGAGGAGGAGGAGCGGCTGCGTGCCGAGGCCGAGGCGCGGCGGCTGGAGAAGCAGCGCAAGGCCGAGGAGGCCCTGCTGCGGGCCGAGGAGGCCCGGCGGGCGGCGGAGCAGGCCGCGGCCAGCGCGCAGGCGGGCCCGCGTCGGTCCACCGAGCCCGCGGCGGTGCCGCCGGAGGAGCTGACCGTGCCGACGCCGGTGGTGACGCCGACGAACGCGCCGGGCGGACCCGCGGACGAGACGGCGGTGCTGCCGCCGGTGCGGGATGAGCGGGCAAGCGGCAGGTCTTCGGGTGAGGGTTCGGGCGAGGGCTCGGGCCGGGGCTCGGGGGACGACTCCCGTGGCGCGTCACAGGCGTCGGCGGAGTCGCGGCCGCGGACGGCGGGTGAGTCGGAGTCCGAGGTGACCGCGCAGCTGCCGCAGCCCGTGGTTCCGCCGGGGGCCGCCGACGAGACCGCCGTACTGCCCGCTTACACACCGGGGGCCGCGGACGAGACGGCGGTCCTGCCGCCGGTGCGCGGGGAGGACCCCACGGACCGGGTTCCGCCCGGTTTCTTCCGGGACGAGCGGGGCGAGCGGTCGCGGGTCGCGCGGCCCGACCAGGGCGACGACCGTACGCGGGAGCTGCCCCAGGTCGACGCCGAGGCGGTCGCCCGGCGCCGGCCGCGGCCGGACTGGGCCGAGGAGACGCCGCTCGACGATCTGCCGACCCTGGCGGACGAACTGCTGGGCCCGCGCGAGGACGGCGGGAAGTTCGGCGACGGCGGCCGGGGACGGGGCCCGCAGCGCTGAGCCGTGGCTGAGGCCGATCGGGGCTCCGGTGAGGCCGCCGGAGGCCCGATCGAGCACGGCACCCGAGACGACCGGACCCGGAAGCGGGCCGCGTCCCGGAGGCGGTCGGCGTGGGGCCCGGCGGAGGCGCGCACCGCGTTGTCAGTGGCGCCCCGCACAATGGATCCCGCATCACGAACCATGACGAAAGGGCGGCGTGACCCATGAGCGTGTGGGACGACCTCGTCGGGCAGGAGAAGGTCGGCGAACAGCTGAGCGCCGCTGCCCGGGACGCCGACGCCCTGGTCACCGCGGCCGCCGCGGCCGCGCCGCCGCCCGAGGCGTCGAAAATGACGCACGCGTGGCTGTTCACCGGACCGCCCGGCGCGGGGATCACACAGACGGCGCGGGCCTTCGCCGCCGCCCTCCAGTGCGTGAGCCCCGACCGCGCCCTCGGCGGCGTCCCCGGCTGCGGCTTCTGCGACGGCTGCCATACGGCGCTGATCGGCACCCACGCCGACGTCAACACGGTCGCCGCCGTGGGCACGCAGATCCTCGTCGACGCCATGCGGGACACCGTGCGCAAGTCGTTCACCGCCCCGGCGAACGGCCGCTGGCAGGTGATCCTCGTCGAGGACGCCGAGCGGCTGAACGAGAAGTCCGCCAACGCCGTGCTGAAAGCCGTCGAGGAGCCCGCCCCGCGCACGGTCTGGCTGCTGTGCGCCCCCTCGGTCGAGGACGTCCTGCCCACGATCCGCTCCCGCTGCCGCCATGTGAACCTGCGCACACCGTCGGTGAACGCGGTCGCCGACATGCTCGTACGCCGGGAGGGCGTCGAACCCGCCGTCGCGGCCGCCGCGGCCCGCGCCACCCAGGGCCACATCGACCGGGCCCGCCGCCTGGCCACCGACCCGTCCGCACGCGAACGCCGCGCCGCCGTCCTGAAGCTCCCGCTGCGCGTCGACGAGATAGGCGGCTGCCTCAGGGGGGCCCAGGAACTGGTCGACGCGGCGGCGGACGACGCCAAGGCACTCGCGGAGGAGATGGACGCCAAGGAGGCCGAGGAGCTGAAGGCGGCGCTGGGCGCGGCCCAGGGCGGCAGGCTGCCCCGCGGTACGGCGGGCGTGATGAAGGACCTGGAGGACAAGCAGAAGCGCCGCCGCACCCGCACCCAGCGCGACAGCCTCGACCTCGCCCTGACCGACCTCACCGGCCTCTACCGGGACGTCCTGGCCCTCCAGCTCGGCTCCCGCGTGGCCATCGCCAACGCGGACGTCGAGGACACCCTGGAGCGCCTCGCCCGCGGCAGCTCGCCCGAGTCCACCCTGCGCCGCATCGAGGCGATCGCCGCCTGCCGCGACGCCCTCGACCGCAATGTGGCCCCGCTCCTGGCCGTGGAGGCGATGACCGTGGCCCTGAGAGCGGGCTGACGAGGACACCGGCGTCGACGGCGTCACTCGTACGGGCAACGCTACGCACGTATCGCACCCAGTCGATCGCGGAGAGTTACGCTCGCTGGATGCACATCAGGCGCGCCCTTCGTCCGAACAGCAGCACGGGCCCCCGGCCCCGAACCTCCCTCCGCGCGGCTCGCGCGGGCGGCGCCCTCCTCGCGGCCGCCGCCCTGCTGGTCTCGGCCTGTACGCCCGGCACCACGCATCGCCGGACCGAACCGGCGGCGGACGCGGCGCTGGCCGCGCTGCCGCGGGCCACGCCGCCCGCCCTGTCGCCGTACTACGGGCAGAAGCCGGCCTGGCGCAGCTGCGGGGTGCCCGGCTTCGAGTGCGCGACGGTGCGGGCGCCGCTCGACTACGACCGGCCCGGCGCCGGCGACGTCCGGCTGGCCGTGGCCCGCAAGAAGGCGACCGGCCCGGGCAAGCGGCTCGGCTCGCTCCTGCTGAACCCGGGCGGGCCGGGCGGCTCGGCCGTCGCCTATCTCCAGCACTACGCCGGTGTCGGGTACCCGGACGAGATCCGCGCCCGCTACGACCTGGTCGCGATGGACCCGCGCGGGGTCGCCCGCAGCGAGTCGGTGCAGTGCCTCGACGACCGGGACATGGACGCGTACACGCAGACCGACTTCACGCCCGACGACCGCGAGGAGGTCGACGCGCTCGTCGCCGAGTACCGCAAGTTCGCGGAGGGCTGCGGCGCGCGCTCCGCCCGCCTGCTGCGGCACGTCTCCACCGTGGAGGCGGCGCGCGACATGGACATCCTGCGCGCGATCCTGGGCGACGGAAAACTGAACTACGTCGGCGCCTCGTACGGGACGTTCCTCGGGGCCACGTACGCCGGCCTGTTCCCGGACCGTGTCGGCCGCCTGGTCCTGGACGGAGCCCTGGACCCCTCGCTGTCGGCACGCCAGACGAACCTGGACCAGGCGGCGGGCTTCGACGCGGCCTTCCAGTCGTTCGCGAAGGACTGCGTACGGCAGAGCGACTGCTCGCTCGGCGGCCGCGCCGCGACCCCGAAGCAGGTCGGCGACCAGCTCGCGGCCTTCTTCCGCAGACTCGACGCCCGCCCGATCCCTGCCGGTGACACCGGTGGCCGCCGCCTCGGCGAGTCCCTCGCCACCTTCGGGGTGATCGCGGCGATGTACGACCAGGCGGCCTGGCCGCAACTGCGCGCGGCGCTCACGTCGGCGATGAAGAAGAACGACGGCGCCACCCTGCTGGCCCTCGCCGACAGCTACTACGAGCGCGACTCCGGCGGCCACTACTCCAACCTGATGTACGCCAACGCCGCCGTGAACTGCCTGGACCTGCCGGCCCCCTTCACCAGTCCGGAGCAGGTGGAGGAATTCGTCCCCGCCTTCGAGAAGGCCTCCCCGGTCTTCGGCCGCGGCCTCGCCTGGAACACGCTGAACTGCGCGTACTGGCCGGTGAAGAACACCGGCAGGCCCCACCGCATCGAGGCCAGGGGCGCGGCCCCCATCGTGGTCGTCGGCACCACCCGCGACCCGGCGACCCCCTACCGCTGGGCCCAGTCCCTGTCCCGTCAGCTCTCCTCCGCCCGCCTGCTGACCTTCGACGGCGACGGCCACACCGCCTACCGCCGCGGCAGCCGCTGCATCGACTCCGCGATCAACAGCTACCTCCTCCAGGGCACCCCTCCGGCGAACGGAAAGCGCTGCTCGTAACCGCCACTCCCGCCCCCGCGCCCCGTTCCGGGGGCGGCCGGGGGCGTGTACGAAGCACTCCCGGAAACTGTGTAGACTTACGGACGTTGCCGATCGCACCATTGGTGTGGCAGCACGCCGCTTTAGCTCAGATGGCCAGAGCAACGCACTCGTAATGCGTAGGTCTCGGGTTCGAATCCCGAAAGCGGCTCCATCCGAAGCCCAGCTCAGACAGCGTCTGAGCTGGGCTTTTTCGTTCAGTGGAGACGACGGCGCCGCCGCGAGCGGGCCGCGCGGGTGTCGGCGGTCTCAGTTCTGGTCTCAGTGGGGCCCGAATCAGGGTCCGGGGGAGCTGATACGAAGAACTCGCCCATGCGCCGCATCGCGTCCTTCGACAGGTGAGATCTGCCCTTCACGTAGCGGCGGGTCTGGCTGATCTGGGTGTGCCGCAGAATCTCCATGATCGTGGGCATGTCGACGCCCAGCTCGTTCAGGATCGTGCCGGCCGTGTGGCGGCTCCCGTCGTAGAGGCGGCGGTCGTCGATTCCGGCCTCAGCAAGCAGCTCCTTGAATTCCTCGTAGTCCTGTCGTGGGTCGAGAGGGCGCCCGTCCGGGCGTGAGAACACCACGTGGTGTTCCTCCCACAGCTCCGCGGCCGCGGCTCGCATCTCCTCTTGCTGTGCCTTGTGGTCGCGCAGGAACGGGATGAAGACGGGCGGGACCGGGAAGGCATTCCGGCTCTTCTTGGTCTTGGGCCGGGTGAAGGTGAGTCCCCCTTCCTTGCGCTGTGGGCAGGCGCTCGCGTGCCTGACGCAAGTCTTGGGGCAGGGCTTCGGACAGCCCCGCTTGTAGTTCCGGTGCGTGGTGTAGTCGGGCGGGCACGGCTCGAACCGGTGGAGACGGGCGCCGCAGGCCCGCGGGTCATTGCAGCCGTGGCGCCACGTGAGGCGCTGGAGCTGCCACTCCGGGCGGAACAGCTCCGCCTCCAGGTCGACGTACGGCCACCGCAGACCGAGCGTCTCGCCCTGCCGGGACTTCAAGTGCTCCAGTTGGCGAGTGAGCGGTCCAGTTGGCAGGCTGAGCCGAAGCGGTCAGCCTGCCAACTGCCGACGGAGGCCGCAGGACCCCTTGTTAGATATTTAGCCAAGGTGCTAAATATCAAGTATGACAGAAGCTCAAGACGAGGCGGGAGCCTTCCGTGCTCTCGCCGATCCGACGAGGCGCCAGATCCTCGAGGACCTCAGAGGCGGTGAGCTCGCGGCCGGCGAGATCGCAGCCAGGTTCGCGATCAGTGCGCCCTCGATCTCACGGCATCTCGGCGTGCTCAAGGGAGCCGGACTGGTCACCGAGCGACGGGAAGGCAACCGGATCTTCTACGCGCTGGCCGAGGATCGCCTGGCCACCTGCATCGGTCGGTTCCTCAGCGCCGTCTGCCCCGAGCAGATCGTGCTTCGCCACACCAAATGGCGCCCCGGGGCGCAGAGCGAGGGGTCATGAGGCAGCCGCGACTGTCCAGCGTCGTTGAACGACGGCTACTGGTGAACTACCGAGTTGCCCCGGATGTTGCGGCACGCCTGCTCCCCGGGCCACTGCGCCCGCAACTGGTGCACGGCTACGCGGTCGCGGGTATCTGCCTGCTGCGCCTGGGAAGTGTCAGGCCCGCCTGGGCGCCCAAGGCGTTCGGACTGCGGAGCGAGAACGCGGCGCATCGGATCGCCGTCGAATGGGACGGACCGGACGGTGTCGAGACCGGCGTCTACATCCCACGGCGCGACACCGCCTCGCGGCTCAACGCCTGGGCCGGAGGCCGCCTCTTCCCCGGGGAACACGGCCGCGCCGACTTCGAGGTGCACGAGACGCCCGGTCAGATGCGCGTCGCGCTGGCGACATGGGATGGCGATACCCGAGTGGATGTCACCGTCGAGCTGTCCGACGAGCTGCGAGGCAGCGAGCTCTTCGCCGATCTCGCCGAGGCTTCCTGTTTCTTCCGAGACGGGGCAAAGGGCTTCTCGACCACCAGCTCTGGCCGTCACCTGGACGGTATGGAACTGCGGACCAACGTCTGGCACGTGGAAGCCGGCCGGGTCCGCTCCGCTGCGTCGTCCTTCTTCGACGACCCGGACCGCTTCCCGTCGGGGAGTGCGATCCTGGACTGCGCTCTGGTCATGCGCGACGTCCCCGCCAGTTGGCGGCCACTCCCGGCCATGGCTTCTGAGCGAGGTGTGCTCAACTCGCCAACTGAAGCGCTCAGTCACACAGGCTCGGCTTCCGGTGATCACGAGGTGTCGAGTCCCTGATCACCGCGACGGAAGACCGTGCCTGCCCCCTCATCATTGCCCATCCCCGCCGGCCTGGGCCAACTAGCCGACGCTGCACCGCTTCCGCCCGATGACCATCCCGGGCTGCTGGCCCGCCTGGCCACCGTGCCCGATCCTCGTCGGAGGAAGGGGCGGCGCCATTTCGCGACCCGGCGGATACGGCCGCTCCCGCGCTCGCCGTGGACGGCAAGACCGTACGCGGTGCGGTCCGCGCCGACGGCACCCAGGTCCACCTGCTGTCCGCGATGAGCGGACGCGGCCTGGTGCTGGCCCAGCACGAGGTGAATGCCAAAACCAACGAAATCACCGTCTTCCAGCCCCTCCTCGCGCCGCTGGACCTGACCGGCACCGTGGTCACCTTCGACGCGATGCACACCCAGACCGAGCACGCCCGCTTCCTGGTGGAAGACAAGAGCGCGCACTACATCGCGCTGGTCAAGGGCAACCACCCCACGCTGCACCGGCTGCTGAAGACCCTGCCGTGGAAGGAGGTGCCGTTGCTTGACAAGACCCGCGCCACCGCCCACGGGCGCGATGAGATCCGGCGGATGAAGACCGCGACCGTAGCCAAGCTGCCCTTCCCGTACGCCGCCCAGGCCCTGCAGGTCGTGCGCCGCCGACGCATCGTGACCACCGGCAAGGTCAGCCTCGAACGCATCTACGCCGTCACCAGCCTGAGCGCAGATCAGGCAGATGCAGGCGAGATCGCCCACCGGGCGCGGGACCACTGGGGCATCGAGAATAAGATCCACCATGTCAGGGACGTGACCTACGGCGAGGACGCCTCCCGCGTGCGGCACGGGAACGCACCCCACACCATGGCGACCCTGCGCAACCTCGCCATCGGCGCACTCCGGCTGACCGGCCGCAACAACATCGCTGCCGGCCTACGCCACCACGCACGCGATGCCACCCGAGCGCTCGTCACCCTCGGCATCACGTGATCAAACTGGACACTCCGCCAGAACGACGCAGCCCTGCATATGTGGGCCGGTGATCCCTGCACGACGTCCGGCGTTGGCGCTTTGCGCAGCTCAGGCGTCATGCAGGCGCCGTTTGATCAGCGGTCTTGAAAACCGTCGTGGCGCGAGCCGCGGTAGCGGTGCAGTGTGGAAGGCGTGGGTTCCAGGCAGGGACGTGTGGGTCTTGGGCAGCCGTGGCAGCCGAGCCATTTGCTGCTGCTGATTCCTGTTGTGCTCATCGTGGTGATCACTGCCGCGGACATCGCGACTGGGCCAGAGATCGTTCTCGGCCCCCTGCTGGTGGTCGCGCCCGCGCTCACCGCGTGGTTCGCGGGCCCCTGGACGACGGCCGGTATCGGGGTTCTGGCCATGGCGGGTGAGGCGGCCAACGGTTGGTACGCCGGAAGGGTGTCTTCGCGGAACGTGGTGGTGGAGGTGATCGCTATCGCGGTGATCACCTTGTTGATCGTGGTCTTGTGCGCGGTGCGCGACCGGCACGCAC